>JAILMY010000106.1 GCA_024692165.1 Butyrivibrio sp.
AAGCACAATGCCAGATAAGACTTGCTGTAGGAAGACTCATGGAGTGGAAGTTCAGTTCCATGCCATCTGAAATCTCGATGCCCTGGGATGCATCAGTTCTGTAGGAATCCATCTGGACATTTGGTATATCTCCCACAGGGCTATCAATATAAGTGATCTTCTCGGCAATTCTCGGAATATAATCCTCAGGGATTATCTCCTCTTCGGTATTTATCTTAACCTCACTGATAGTGCAGTTCTCTCCTGCCAAAGCCAGATAAACAAATCTGGAGGAATCCGGAAGAGCAATGATATGTCTTATTACCTTCTGGCCATCATCGATTGTGATCTGGGCATGATCCTTACGTTTAACAGCTTCTATCTCATAGTAAGCTTTTCCCTTTGAAGCCGCCTTTTTATCAGTTGCCATCTCACTGGCAGTTACCCTGGTCTCAATCTTTCTTACTCCGTCTCCGGACGCATTACCGCTAAGCCATATCTCACAGAACTCGTAGTAACAAAGCTCCTTAATAGTAAGCTCATCGTCATGGAATCTTCCGTCAAAGGAATCAAATAAGATAATTGCCGGTCCTCTTCCATTCCCATCTAAGGCCTCGTCCATATGGCACTTAAGACTTACATGGGTCTTGTGATATGTTACTCTTACTCCCGCTGAAACCTCGTCCCTGAACTCTTTGCAGACCAGTTCGCTCTTACCCGAGAGTTCTTTTATTGCCATCTTCTCTCTCTCGATGTACTCAAGATCAAGATCGATTACGTGCTGCATAATGCGTACAAAGTGAGGGTCAAACTGTGTTCCGGCACCCTTAACGATTTCTTCTCTGGCCACAAGCTGAGGAAGTGCATCTCTATAGCTTCTGCTGGAGGTCATGGCATCATAAGTATCAGCCACGGCAATAATTCTGGCAATCTCAGGAATATCCTCTCCCTTTAGTCCCTCCGGATAGCCCTTACCGTCATAGCGCTCATGATGATATCTGGCTCCGATACTAAGATATGGATATTCTGTAATACTGGAAAGAATCTGCTCACCGATGATAGGGTGCTGCATGATAATCTCGTACTCTTCCTCTGTAGGCTCCCCATCCTTGTTGATGATATTGTCTGAAATACCGATCTTACCAACATCGTGTAAAAGAGCTGCATAATAGATCTTACGGCATTCCTCTTCGCTTTTCCCCAGGAATTTGGCGATTCTCTGTGAATAATCAGCAACTCTCTGGGAGTGGCCTCTTGAATACTCGTCCTTGGCATCAATAGCGCTGACAAGGGCTGTGGCGGTCTGTTCAAAGAGCATTTGTGAGAATTTCTGCTGCTCCTTGAGTCGATTGATCTCACCCTCCTTGAATTTATCAATTCTGTTATTCCTGCGCTGAATAAGCGCTATAGCGAGAAATGTAGCCAGATTTGCGAATACACCGGGAACGCCTTGACTTTTGTGGGCAATGAATATATTTCCGAAGAGAATCATAGACCAGATCACGATTATCACAGAAGCGGTATAAAAACCGATACGTCCATAGAAGACTACCAGAAAGATTACTAAAACACTTGCCAGAGAAGCTATTCCCCCTGCGAAAGCTGATACAGGGATCTGAATGTGGCCAAAATCCATCATGTTAGTGGATAAGGATATATGGTGGATAATCCTGGATACTATAAGAAATAATCCTATAATGATATAGTATCCTATCTTAGGCGCGTTATGAGATTCTGAACATATTTTCAACTTTGATAATAGCCTCATGGCAATACGAATTAGTGGTTCCTTTTCATTTTTTATATAGCATACACTAAATTCTATTATATCTTAAATTTTACAAACAAACAATTAAATTTAATCGGGTCAGGATAAAAAAAACAGACCGAAGTCAATACTCCGATCTGCTCTGTATTTCTCATATTCTATTCAAAAATAAGCCTTAATTTCGCACGTTTCAATAATACTCAGTGTAAGCTTCTGAGCATCTCAATCGCTGTCTGAGGACGTCTGTTGACGTTAGTGGCAGGAAGTTCGTACTTAGCCAAAAGCCTTGCTCTCATTTCCTCAGGGTGATTATATAATTGATCCATAACCCTATCAAAGGCAATTCTCCATTCGCCCATTTGTTTCTCCTTGTTCAAATAAACAACGCAGCGAATGTATATTAACCGATTTGTAAAAGGTTATCAATGCAAAAATGCACAAAAAAATGTGAATAATCTGTGAAAAAATCTATGTTTTCCGTGGGTTTTCCAAATTAGCGTTTAATCATATAAATAAATAGCGTCAAAAAAGGATTCGGTTTCCGGTGCCTTACAAAAGGATTCTACCGGCATTGCCCCTTTGGCGAAAAGAAGATCATCTGAGGTATCTGAGAGGTGAGTGATCGCAAGGGATACCTTCGGACGATGCCGGCATTCTTTGTGATCACAGTGCAACGCCTCCAGGAACTCCTCCAGATCACGACATGGTGCCTCCAGGAACTCTTCAATTGAGCTGTGGGGTGCGTAGCGGAAATCCCCCTGCCACTCATTGGTGACATTGGTGGAATCCGGGTTCTCAATCCCCAATTCTTCCCTGCTGCACTCATGCTTTAAAAGCCCGGCTCCATGTCTTGTGACATAGCTTCTGGTCACATACACAACCTCGTCGATGTTGATTCCTGCCTTGCCTGCAAAGGCTGCAGGATTTGTAAGTCCGGTCCTTGAGCCTGTCACATGGGGCGCATACTCCTTATTCTCGCTATCAAGGAGCAGCCCCTGGCCCGTCTCAAAGATCACGCGGTCGTATTTCTCAAGAAATCCACGTACATTATCGATCAGCACAATTTTTCCAGCTGCATCACAGATCTCAACGGCTGCATTCCAAAGTACGTTATCATCTTCCAATAAATCCATGATCTCAGTACATTTATCCAGATCAAGATAATCCTCAGAATCGGCAGCTAACTGCCTAACTCTCGGCAGCACATACTCCTTCCGATTGCGCTTTAGGAGCTCGTAAAGTTCTTTTACCCCGCCTCTTTTCACATCCGCAACAGTTATTCCGTATCCGGCCTGCGAGCGCAAATAGGCCTCATAAATTCCCATTCCGCAGCTGCCATGGCGTCCATCTCCCCTGCTCCTTTCCAAAGCCATATTAAGGAGCACATCGTCGATGGTGGTAATGGGAGTTTCGGGCATAGAAAAAATACTGCTCTTTATCCCGGAAAGGGCATAAAAAGCAGCATATTCTTCATTCAGTTTATAGAGGTCAGGGTAAAAGGTTTCTGCCCACAGGGTGTCCGCCCCGGTAAAGGAGCCGGCTCCAAGCTCGTGGAAAATAAACCTCGCCTCCTGGGCTCCGTCACTGCTCGCTTCAGAATTCTGAAATGCGCGGCGAATAACTGTGTGCCCGGATTGTGCTCCGCCGTTATGTCTAATTACCAATGACTTGGCTTTGCAAGCCAAATCGTCTACCACGCGGCCCTTACCCTCATCTCCAAAGTTTTTCCCAATTACAACGTAAACTCTTGGACTCATCGCATTAAATATTTAGAAGAAGAATCCGAAGCCCTTCTTCTTGATTGTCAGATGCTCGATAGCTTTTTTAACAACTGGTCTTGCCAGATCACTCCGCTGGTCGAGAACTTCCTTCTCGGACATGCCGTTTACCAGCTGCATTACAGTGATAATGATCTCAGGAATGTAGTTCACATCATTCTTGTTACGAAGAATGACCTTTCCCGGAATTGCTCTGTTAAAGTTGGCAGGGATCACATCAGCGTTTGTGAGACTTATGTGGAACACCTCATATTTTTCCATAGCCATATTAGCCAGCTCTGTGCTGCTAAAGGTGGAGGTATGCTCTCCGAAAACTCTCTCCATCTTATCTGCCATTAC
>JAILMY010000127.1 GCA_024692165.1 Butyrivibrio sp.
TCATGTAATCACGATAAGGAAGTCCTGCTGCGATCCTTGCAGGGTCTGCAGGAACATCATTCATGCCGGCAACGAGATCCTTGATCGGCATTGAGCTGATAACTACATCGCCGTCCATCTCGATTTCCTTGCCATCCTGAATGTAAGTAACGCCCTTCACATGGTTGCCATCCTTGCGGATCTTCACAACCTTGGCATTCATGATGATGGTTCCGCCGAGCTTCTTGATCTCCTCAGCGGTCACATCCCAGAGCTGACCGGGGCCGAGCTTAGGATACTTGAACTCCTCGATAAGTGAAGTGTTGACCTTACGATTCTTGACCTTAAAGAGTCTTCCCAGATAATCGCGGATGATGCCAAAGATGGACAGGCCCTTAGTTCTCTGCTTGCCCCATGATGCATCGATCTCGCTGGGATGTCTGCCCCAAAGGTTCTCTGTGTAATACTCAAAGAACATGGAGTACAACTTCTTGCCGAAATTATTGATATAGAGATTCTCAAGATTATCCTCAGGCCTTTTGTGGAACACTGAACCCATGTAAGAGAATCCAACCTTAAGAGTTGTCAAAAGGCCGAAATTCCTGAAGGTCTCAGCCTTAAGTGAAATCGGATAATCATAGAACTTGGAATCGAAAAGAATTCGGGATACGCGGTGTCTCCTCAGCATAACCCTGTCTTCCTTCTCAGGATCAGGGCCGCCGGGCGTCATCTTCATGGGTCTGTCTAAAACGATGTCGTCGTAAGTTGGTGAACCCTGCTGAGGGAGCATCTTCTCCCACCAGTCATTGACCTCAGGGACCTTGGAAAAGAACCTGTGGCCCCCCATATCCATACGGTTGCCCTTATAATTAACAGTTCTGGAAATTCCTCCGAACTGCTCTGACTCCTCAAAAACGATAACCTGATAGTCCCCCGACTTACTAAGAAGCTCATATGCAGCTGTAAGACCTGCAGGACCTGCACCGATCACCAATGCCTTCTTCATACTGTTTCCTCTAAGAAATTCACTAGTATTGTCAGTTTGCATAGTTTCACCAAGTAAACCAACGATAATAGTATACCCTACCGTCGTCAATTCTTCAATTAAATGTGACATCATTTTGGATTAAGTGTTAAAATGTCTTTTGATAAGATTTTATACGAGGAGATATTTAGTATGAAAAGAAATATCACAAAACTTTCAGCCATATCCATGGCATTTATGTTAATGCTCACCGGCTGCTCCCTGGGCGGTAAAAAACCTGATGCAGCGGTTGATGCCAGCACAGAGGCAAGCACTGAAACAGTGGAGGCTTCAAATGATCAGGCCAGCGACGCAGCTGCAGAGGCTTCCTCAGGCGAACTGGTAATTCTGGAAGACCTGGCAGAGCCTGAAATTGATGATAGTGCCTCAGCTGAGGGCAGCATTGAAAATATGTCCGAAGCCGATATTGAGAAGTACAAAGTCGACAAAGAGCTCAATATGGTATTCATCGGCGACAGCCAGTTTGCCAACGGCAGAAACGATGGCTCAGCCCTCGCAAACCTGGTTCAGTACAGAGTGCCCAACAGCAAAGCCTATAACCTTGGTGTAGGCGGCAGTACAGCAGCTCTTGAATCTTCAACCTCTGATTATCAGGACTACGACAACTGGACTTCCAGCTGTTTCCTTGGTATCTGCTATGCCTTGGAAGGCAGGGTTGATCGTAACAAAGTCTGTGCCAACCTTCCGGATGTGCTTTACACCATGAATCAGATTGATCCAGGAAGTGTTGATTATTACTTCATTGAGTACGGCGCCAATGACTTCTTTACCAAAGTTCCCCTGGATATGTGGACTCCGGGCTACGAGGATATTAACCCTCTTTACACCTACTACGGAGCCCTCAAGGCGGGCATTGAAGTTCTCAAGAAAATAAGCCCTGATGCAACCATAGTTCTTATCACTCCGTTCTATGGAATTTATAAATCACCGGACGGAACTTACCTTGGTGATACTTACATCACAAGTAACGGTATCGCCACACTTCAGGACTACGCCAAGAAGATCAACAACGTAGCTGAGGAGCAGGGCATCTACTGTTTGGACACTATGTTCCGCGCAAAATGCGACCTTTACCTTGATACAGCAGATCAGTACCTCATGGATAACGTGCATCTAAACCTTGTTGGTCGTCAGATCTTTGCAAGAATTATCGCCCACATTCCTAACTCCATGGAAGGATACGAGCCATCAGCCTACAGACAGACTGAAGACATCAAGATCGCTGAATTTGATCCAAACGAGTATTACAAATATCCGGATGAGTATTTCGCAAGGGATTTCCCGGAAGAATACGCGAAATACATGAACGGTGAATATCTGCTGGCTAAGCCGGAAGAATAAAATAAATCCCCCTACAGTGGCCCGGAATCATGAATTCCATCGCCAATGGTGGGGGATTTTTTATTGTCTTAATACATCTATCTTCTTAATGCCAAAAAAAGCTGTAATTATCAGTCTTAGAGCGTTCACAACAACTAGTCCATACGCCAATCCTTTGAGCCCCATGAAATACGTTAATGGCACAACCAGAGCAGCGAACAGCACCACATAGATCACGTTGATCTTAAGCTGCAGCTTCTCTCCCGTAAAGCTCAGCACTATCACCATCAGGGACCCGGAGACGAAGTACAGGATCTGACCAAGGTTTGCCGGGAAAAAGAACTGACGGGCAGCCTCAAACACATCCGGATACATGAGCTTTACAAACAGCATGGATACTGCGGTGCAAAGGCCTGCTCCAATCACGGATACGGCAAGGAGCCCAATTGAGATCAAGCCGAAAGTCCGCTTTTCAAGTTTAATTTTATAGTTGGTAAAATAGCTGATGATAACACCGTTAAGAGGCGTAGTCAGCATAGCCACTATCTTCCCAATAAGGCTGGCGGTGTAAAACACCGTTACCTGCCTTGCCCCCACCATAAGTATCAAAAGAATCCTGTCTGCATTCAGGATCAGCGCAGACAATAGATTGCTTGCGGATATTATCCAACAGGACCCAAGATTCTCTCTAAAACTCGATGAAAATGCTGTAAAGGGCGGCCTGAAAATGCGGCCTCGGATAACGGTGTACAGAATGCCGCTAAGTTCGCCTATTAGCAGAACAATCCACCAAAAGGAGCCTCCTCCAATCCCTGGGTTCAAAGTCGTTCCAGTGCCTGTACCCCTGCCCAAAAGATCGAAAACAAAGAGTCCCACCACATATCCGGCAGACACCACCGCGAAGAATACGCAGTAGTCCACGAACCTGATGGTCATGCGATATTCCACATCTGCGTAGTACCTGACCACGGTCACCACCATCAGCACAAAAACCGGCACAAAAGACGCCCCGGTTGGCGCAAGTCCAAGTACAGTGCCCGACGCCGACGCCGTCGCCGCCCCAGACACATTGCCCCCGGATCCTCCAACTACCACAATCGCCACAAAGCTCACCACTAGTGACACTCCTGCCACCATCAGTAGAAACACATTGTAGTCACCATTGGCCTGGGTACGGTCCTTCTTGGCCACCATTCTGGAATAACTGGCCGCAGTACCAAACCCTGCACCCATTATTGAAATCACGGAAATAAAATAAAGAACGGTGCCAAAAGCCTCCGCTCCCATCCTGGCATTTAAGCCGGGATAGATCAGAAGCTGCAGGACACCGTTATAGATTACTAATGCAAGTATGCTGAATATAAGATCTCTGGAGGCATTAGCCGCTAACCTCTTTTTCTCAGAATCAGCCATATTTATTGTTCTCCCCCTGCCTCAAGCAGGACTTTTCAGACTTCCCCGT
>JAILMY010000157.1 GCA_024692165.1 Butyrivibrio sp.
GAAAAAATAGGCTTCTGCGTTGAAGAAAATTCCGAAATAGTTTGCCCAGCAATAAATTCCTGATATTGCGTAGGCAAGGACACCAAGTTTTTTACTCTTATAGTTTCCGGCACGGTAGATGAATTCAGCAGCAAGTCCGGATAAAGTGCCGACAACCAGGGCATAGTAGCTCATTCCGGTTACCCACATCAGCGCGCCCATGAGAACATTAAGGATCAGGATCATTCCGAACTTCTTTACCTTGGTCAAAAACATCATATAGGGTATTCCAGTAAAAATCGGAACAAACACAACAAGTAAAACCATCATGATCGGTATGATGCCGGTCATTGCGATAACGCAGCAGATAACAGCACATATGGCTGTGTAAATTCCCACATTGATAAGATCTTTTGCATTCAGTCTATTATTGTTTTCCATTTTCGTTTTTCTCCCTGAAGTAAATATTTAGATTACATTTTCCAATTTTGTGATATAAGCTGCTGCGAGGTCATGCGCTTATAAATGCTGTCATATCCTGAAAGATATTCAGGACTTCCCTGTTCAGCAACGACGCCACCATTAAGCACTACGATGTTATCTGCTTTTGCAATTGTTCTCATACGATGGGCAATGATCATGACCGTCTTATTCTTTATCAGCCTGGACAAGGCCTCCTGGATCACTGTTTCATTCTCTGCATCAAGGGATGCTGTTGCCTCATCAAGGAGTATTACCGGCGCATCTTTAAGGAAAGCTCTCGCAATAGAGATTCTCTGCCTTTCTCCACCGGACAGTTCACTTCCGTTCTCTCCTATATTTGTGTTGTACTTATCAGGAAGAAGCTGTACAAACTCATCGCAGTTTGCAAGTCTGGCAGCCTCCATGACCTCTTCATCCGTAGCTCCGTTCTTACCAATCCTGATGTTTTCCATAACGGAATTGTTAAAAAGAGTTACATCCTGGAATACGATTGAATAATTTGACAAAAGAGTTTCCGGATCCACTTTAGAGATATCTTCGCCTCCCAGCGTGATCTTTCCGCTGCTTACATCCCAGAATCTCGCAGCCAGTCTTGATATGGTTGTTTTGCCTCCGCCTGAAGGTCCGATGAGTGCTGTTACCTGCCCCTGCTTTGCAGTAAAGCTCACATCCTTAAGTACATCTGTATCTTCATCGTACTTAAATCCCACATGGTCAAAAACGATATCATAACCGTCATTCTTCATTTCTTCTGAACCTGTCTGAACCTCGTGTGAAAGCACTTCATCCAGACGTTCGCACTGTATGCCGGTAGCTATGATCGCAGCAAAGTTCTGCAATGAGATCTCCATAGGCGCATACAGTCTTGATACCAGCATAAGGAACATAAAGAAAGTAAGCAGATCTATATCGCCGCTTGCAAAAAGTGTTCCGCCAACGACCGCTGTTGTTCCTATACCCAGCTTTAAGATGATAGCTGCGGAGTTTACATACACAGCCATTTTTAACTCAGTAGACAGGGCAAACTTCTCAACTTTTTTTATCTTGCCGTCAAGTTCTTCCATATATCTGTCCTGTGCATTGTTAGCTCTCAAATCTCTGATAGATTCAAGACATTCCTGTACTCCGTCTGCCAGCTCAAGCTTAACTGCCTGATTCTTTCGTGCTGCTCTCTTTTCAGCTCCGGCACAGGTGATCACGATAGTGAAGGCAACGGGGATAACCCAGAAACTTGCAAGCACCATCCTAAAGTCAAAGAAGAAAAACATGCTTACGCCCACCATGCACACGGATATAACTGCGCCGATCAGCTCCGGAATCCAGTGGCTTGAAGCCGTTTCGATCATGGCACAGTCACCCATTATGTTTGTTGTAAGGTCTGCGATATTTTTTTTGCCAAAGTATGAGAGAGGAAGCTTTCTAAGCTTTTCCGCTATTGTCGTTCTTCTGACTCCGCTCTCTCTGTAGGTTGTCAGGAACGTTGCATTGTACTGAATAAAATTGGTGATAAATACCATCGCGATAACAATCAAAGAAGCGATTATATAAAACGGTACTCTGCTTTCGTTTAAGTTATTTTCCAAAAGATCTTTTATAAGCGTATATAGAACGCCTGCCGTCATCATAAGAAAAATATTGGTGACAGTGACGCTTACGCATGCCTTTATCATATCCACCGCACCCTGTCTTGAAAGTGCGTATTTATGCTGTAATTTCTCAACCATTTTATGCACCTCTCACTCTGGATTGTAATTTTCGCATTGTTGGGAGTATACCTCTGCGGATGGCTTAAGTTCCAGACTGACGAGATTGGAGACAACCTGCATAAGCCCATGCCCGTTGTCTGCATCATGGGCGGATTAGTTTCACTGG
>JAILMY010000178.1 GCA_024692165.1 Butyrivibrio sp.
TGACATGTTAAATTTAACGGGGACTTAGTATTAAATTTGCATGCGTGGTAGGAGAGAGTTATGGGTATTACTATGAGTGGGGGCTTGGTTCTCAATATTTACACGTTTATTTTGGCTTTGATGCTTCTTCTTTTTCAGGAGAATGACAGAAGATCCAAATCAAACATTGCTTTCATTAAGCTGGTTTCAATTCTTGCACTTTTGGTCGGAGTATCTGCAGCGGGTGATATAGCAAGAGAGCTTGGGCCGAATTATTTTTTTGTAACCAGATTCAGCGATTATTTTATATTCGCCTTTGATCCTCTGGGATTTTTGTTCTCTCTGGCGTATATCGATTCCTATACGGTATATGGGAATACGAAATTGAGATCCCTTTTCCTGTGGTTCATGAGGATATATGCGGTGATCAATTTTGTAGCCGTAACAGTATCAGCTATATATGATACAAAATGGTTCTACTATTATGAGAACTTTACCTATCAAAGAGGCGGGTTTTATCTGCTGAGAGGCTTGTTCCATGTAGTGCTTTGTCTGGTGGTTATAGTTTACGTAATTGTTTTCAAGAATGGCATAAATCAGAGCTACAGGCTTCCGATAGTTCTTTTCCCCGGAATTGTAGCCCTGGGCGGACTATTGCAGGTGACGGTTTCATATCTCAACATTGAGTATGCAGCAACTGTTATTGCCAGCATGATCCTTCTTATCTATGTTCAGAAGAGGGATGTAAACCTGGACTATCTGACAGGTATCGTAAACAGGCGAGGAATAGACATCGCTTTGAAACGGGCAATTTCCGATTGTAAAGAGCGGGAATTTGCAGCGATCATGATCGATGTAGATTATTTTAAAAATATAAACGATACATACGGACATAAAGCCGGCGATGAAGTTTTGGAGAGTATTGCATCAGTACTACGTGCTTCTTTTGATGATGAGGATGTTGTCGGAAGATTTGGCGGAGATGAGTTCTGTATCATTACTCAAATTATCGATGAGAAAGCTCTTAAGCATAAGATAGGACATATCAAGGACTCAATTGCTGAAATGGAGTGGAGCAATAAGGGAGAAATGAATCTTTCAATCAGCACAGGAGTTGCTGTTTATGATTTTGAGAGCGGCATGAAGGTGAAAGATTTCATGGAACACATCGACAGGAAGATGTACAAAGAGAAGATTGAACACCATCTTTCTGACAGAAGACACTACGTTGGGTAAAATGGATTTTACACCCGACAAGAATGAATTTTCTTGTTGGGTGTTTTTTTAGGGTTGACGAAATATATAAAAATAGCTATTAATTAGAAGGTAAATTTTTTAGTTTAAACACAAGAGGGGTTAATTATCACTAATGGCAACAAATACAAGCAAAACATCAGCAAAAAAGAATTCTCTACTGATTGTTGAGTCACCTACAAAGGTGAAGGCCATCAAGAAGTTTTTGGGCTCAGGTTACGAAGTAGCTGCCAGCAACGGACATGTCAGAGATCTTCCCAAGAGCACAATGGGCGTAGATATCGAGCATGACTTTGAACCTAAGTATATAACTATAAGGGGTAAGGGAGATGTACTTGCCGAGCTTCGCAAGCAGGTCAAGAAGGCCAACAAGATATATCTCGCAACTGACCCTGACCGTGAAGGTGAGGCTATCAGCTGGCACCTCGTTTCAGCTCTTAAGCTGGATCAGGCAGAGGCCACTGTACAGCGTGTTACATTCAATGAGATTACTAAGAATGCGGTAAAAGAGGCTATGAAACATCCAAGGAAGATTGATATGAATCTTGTGGATGCTCAGCAGGCAAGACGTGTTCTTGACAGAATGGTGGGATACAGTATTTCACCGCTTCTCTGGTCCAAGATTAAGCGTGGTCTTAGTGCTGGAAGAGTTCAGTCTGTTGCCCTTCGTATTATCGCAGACAGAGAGGAAGAGATCGATAACTTTATTCCAACCGAATATTGGACACTGGATGTTAATCTTTCCGTTGCAGGGGAGAGAAAGCCTTTAGTTGCTCATTATTATGGCACCGGCAATGAGAAGAAGGAGATCAAATCCAAGAAGGAAATGGAGGAGATCTGCGCATCCCTTAAGGGCAAGAAGTTTAAGGTCAGTGATGTTAAGAAGGGCGAGCGCAGCAAGAAGGCTCCGCTTCCTTTTACAACATCAACACTTCAGCAGGAAGCATCCAAGTCCCTCAACTTCACCACTCAGAAGACTATGAGAGTTGCACAGCAGCTCTACGAAGGAATTGAGCTTGGTGAGCAGGGCACAGTGGGTCTTATCACTTATCTTCGTACAGACTCAACCCGTGTTTCAGCTGAGGCTGTAGCTGCTGCAAACGGTTATATCAAGCAGAACTTTGGCAAAGAGTATCTGGCTGAGAGTGCATCTTCCAAGAAGAACGAGACCAAGATTCAGGATGCACATGAGGCTATCAGACCTACATATATCGAGAATACTCCTGTAATGGTCAAGGAATACCTTTCAAGAGATCAGTTCAGACTTTACCAGCTTATCTGGAGAAGATTTATGGCAAGCCATATGGCTCCTGCCAAGTATGAGACAACATCAGTCAAGATCGATGCAGGAGAGCATAGATTTACTGTATCCGCATCCAAGACTGTATTTGACGGATTCCTCAATGTCTACACTGACGAGGATGATCAGATCGAGAAGAATGTAATTACACAGAACCTTGATACCAGCACAAAGCTGACCTTCAAGGATTTTGAGTCTGCACAGCACTTTACACAGCCGGCTCCTCACTACACAGAGGCTTCTCTGGTACATGATCTTGAGGCTCTGGGAATTGGCAGACCAAGTACTTATGCACCGACCATTTCCACAATCCTTGCAAGGCACTACATTACCAAGGAGAACAAGGCCATCTTCATAACTGAGCTTGGACAGGCAGTTAACAAGATGATGAATGATGCATTCCCTCAGATTGTGGATGTTAACTTTACATCTAACATGGAATCCCTTCTGGATGGTATTGCTGAGGGTAATGTTAAGTGGAAGACAGTAATAGAAAATTTCTATCCTGATCTCAACAAGGCTGTAGAGGCTGCTGAGAAGGAGCTTGAGAAGGTTCAGGTTCAGGATGAGGTTACAGATCAGATCTGTGAATGCTGCGGCAGGAACATGGTCATCAAATACGGACCTCACGGCAAGTTCCTTGCTTGCCCCGGATTCCCTGAATGTAAGAACACAATGCCTTACTTTGAGAAGATCGGTGTTGCATGCCCTAAGTGTGGCAAGGACATTGTTCTTAAGAGAACAAGAAAAGGCAGAATGTACTACGGATGTATCGGTAATCCTGAGTGTGACTTTATGTCATGGCAAAGACCTGTATCCCAGAAATGTCCTAAGTGCGGCAGCTTGATGTTTGCTAAGAGCAGCAAGATCGTATGCAGCAATCAGGAATGCGGATATGTTGGTGAAAAACCAAAGGAGTAAGAAAAGATTCGGAAACGCAAGCGTTTCCTCATTTGGCGGGCTCGCCAAATATATAAATAAAAAGAAACAGATTAACAAGTAAACTTGAATCTGTTTCTTTTTATTTATATTCTTTTCTCGTTATTACAATTTTCTGAAAACTTTAGTGTTTTTTCATGATTGTAGGCGCTTTATTGTTTGAAGCGCCTATTTTTTTATGCTATGATAACAATAGCGTAAAAAGAATATTTGCGTATTTGCGTTTATGTTTTAACGCTTG
>JAILMY010000103.1 GCA_024692165.1 Butyrivibrio sp.
AAAGTGAGAATTTATACTACCAATAAAAATTCTACACCCATTTTATGCGCCATACAAGTATTTGGATGCGAAAAAGTGCCAAAAATCATATCGTTTTTTAGTGCATTCTTCTGAAAAAGCGCACTAAAACGCACTTTTTTCTAAAAAAGTGTTGCAAAACGAGGTATTAAAGGTGTTAAATATTTTATATTTTTGCGACTGTTGATGAATAGAGCTTCTTAAAAAAGTAGCCGGAAAGTATTACAGAGGCTATCTCAGCTATTGGGAATGCCCACCAAACATTATCAAGTATACCAGTCTGTGCAAGTAACCAGGCAGCTGGAATCAGGACTACAAGCTGACGTCCGATCGATACAATAAGTGAGTAGAAACTCTTTGAAAATGCCTGGAAAATTGAACCGGCTGCAATACACATGCCTGCGATAGGGAATGACAGGCTGATGATACGAAGGGCAGGAATTCCGATTGAAACCATGCTATCTGAAGCGTTGAACAGCCTAAGCAAAGTTCCGGGAATTGTAAGGAAGCAGCATGTTCCAACAATCATAATTGATACAGCAAGAAGGAGTGCAAACTTAAGAGCTTCCTTAATCCTGTCTTTATTCCTTGCTCCATAGTTGTATGCAAGTACAGGGATTAGTCCGTTATTAAGACCAAATACTGGCATAAAGAAGAAGCTCTGGAGCTTGAAATATACTCCGAATACCGCAGTAGCAGTTGAAGAGAAGCTTCCAAGGATCATGTTCATGGCATAAGTCATGATAGATCCGATAGACATCATGAGTATTGATGGAACAGCGACATAATAGATCTCTCCTACAATATTTGATGAAGGATGAAGAATCGTTTTGAAACTGATGTTAATCTCGGTATTGAATTTAAGATTGCAGTAAAGACCGATACAACATGCAACTAACTGTCCAAGTACTGTGGCATAGGCAGCTCCGGCAACTCCTAGTTCAGGGAATGGTCCGATACCAAAAATAAGAAGAGGATCAAAAATAATATTGATGATGGCGCCTGTTGCCTGTGTGATCATACTGTAGATGGTCTTGCCTGTTGACTGAAGTAATCTTTCAAAAGTAATCTGAAAAAATACTCCAAAGGAGCAGCAGCAGACAATAGTAAGATATTCTCTGCCATAAAATGCGATTTCTTCAATACCGGTCTGTGAATGGATAAATGCACCGGCAAAGAATATTCCAATTATAAGGAAAACAATGTAGTTAAAGAAAGTAAGGAGAATACCTGTGTTTGCAGCAGCATCGGAGTTCTCAAATTTCTTTTCACCAAGGGACCTGGAGAGAAGTGCGTTTATACCAACACCTGTACCTGAGCCAAGAGCGATCATGAGATTCTGCATTGGAAAAGCCAGAGTAACTGCTGTCAGTGCATTTTCGCTTATCTTAGCAACGAAGATACTATCTACAACGTTGTAAAGTGCCTGCACAAGCATAGAGATCATCATTGGCAGGGACATAGTAATAATCAGCTTTTTTACAGGCATAACGCCCATCTTGTTTTCTTTTTGCATAGTAATTCCTCATCTAATAAATTGCGTACAATGCCCGAGTATAGCATAAATAAGTATTATTATCCAGTTGTTTTTGGTTCAACACAGATAAGCAGATATTTAAAGTAAGTATGTTGTTTTTCTTTTTCGTAAAGGTTGATCAGACTGATTACATAGAGATCTGATGTTGCTTTCAAATTGTTTTTCTTAATATAGGATACTATTTTCTTATAGGTTTTTTCTATATCTTTTGACGGGTCTTCCTGATAGCAGCAAACAGCCAGACGTCCGGGAAGCCAGAAGGTATCTATATTATCGGCAGGTAAAAAAGACCAGCTGATGATGCTGTTATAGACATATCGCTTATTTTCAAGATCTTCATAGCTGATGGTAACACCAGTGGGAAAGGTAGATAAACTGCCTTCAGGAGTGGCTTTCGACAGGTGAAGGGAAATATCTTTTGCTATATCTGCGGTGTGAAAAGCTCTGTCCTTATTCCTGATTTCAGTTTTACTGACGCTTATATCAGGAATATCATCTAAAAAAGGTACACCGTTCTTATGGGCACCATATTTTCCCAGAATCCACATGCCAAGATGGAGAGCGCTAATCTTTTTGTTGATCAGATAGAGCTCCTTCTGCATATCGAGAATCTTAGAATTGGTAAGCTTTTCAATCATTTCACGGCTGGAATTATGGATAAGATCACTTATCTCCTTGATACTGCATCCGGCCTGTCTCATGGTGTGAATAAAGAAAAAAGAACTTATCTGTGAGGGTGAGTAATAATGATATCCGTTACTAGGATCTACCCATGGATTAATAATGTTCTGTTCGTAATAAAATCTTAAAGTGTCTCTTGTGGTTCCACAAAGTTTCGCAAATTGCCCAACACTTAAAATGTAGTCTTGGTCAAGCTTTTCATATTTTTCTGACATTATTTTTCACCTTGTAATTTTATTAAAATAGTTTCTTGACATGGGGGTTACACCCAAGTTTATTGTATCAAAGAATTGTAATTTGTCTAACGAAAGGAGATAAAACTATGAAGGACGTTAAGGGAACTATCACAAGAATAATCGCAGAGTACCTCGATAAGGATGAAGCCGAGATTTCATCAACAAGCACATTTTCTGAGATTGGACTTGATTCTTTGGACATTATGGAGCTTGTAATGCAGATGCAGGAAGAGCTTGATTGTAAGATTGAGCTTTCACAGGAGATCACAACTATCGACAAGCTTGTTGCACACATTGAAAAGACAGCGTGAGGTAAAAAATGAACGAGAATGAAATTTGCAGCCTTCTAGGTATCGAATATCCGGTAATCCAGGGAGGAATGGCCTGGATTGCGGATGCTGAGCTGGCTGCGGCGGTTTCAAATGCCGGAGGTCTGGGACTTATAGCAGCAATGAATTCAAACGGTGAGCAGCTCAGAGAGCAGATCAGGAAGGCAAAAGAGCTTACTGATAAGCCTTTTGGAGTAAATCTGATGCTTATGAGTCCATATATTGACGAGGCAGTGCAGGTTGTTTGCCAGGAAAATATCCAGGTGGTCACCACCGGCGCAGGAAATCCTGCGAAGTATATGGCGCAGCTGCAGGAAGCAGGAGTAAAAGTCATCTGCGTTGTTGCCAGCGTCGCGCTGGCGGTAATGGTTGAAAGGATGGGCGCCTGTGCAGTGGTGGCTGAGGGTTGTGAATCCGGAGGTCATGTGGGCGAGACAACGACTATGGCTCTTGTTCCACAGGTAGTTGATGCCGTGAACATCCCTGTAATCGCTGCAGGAGGTATTGCCGACGGCAGGGGTTTGGCTGCAGCTTTCATGCTTGGAGCAAAGGCTGTCCAGATGGGAACCAGGTTCCTGACTGCAAAAGAATGTAATGTCCATGAGAATTACAAGCAGAAGGTTCTGGCAGCAAAGGACAGAGACACTATAGTAACAGGAAAAACCTTAGGACACCCGGTAAGAGCTCTGAAGAACAGGATGACCAGGGATTTTCAGGAAAAAGAAAAAGATCCTAATACAACGCCACAGGAGCTTGAGGCTATGGGGGCAGGCGCCCTAAGAAGAGCAGCAAAAGAAGGCGATGTAAGGTATGGATCCTGTATGTGCGGACAGATTGCAGGACTTGTCAATTCTGAGAATACATGTCAGGAGATTATTGAAGGGATCTGCGAAGACGCCGAAAGGAGGATTCAGGAGATATATGGGGAAAATTGCGTTTCTGTTTGACGGACAGGGAAGCCAGTATGCCGGTATGGGAAAAGACCTTTTTGAAGAAGTGAGCTCAGTGCATGATTTTTACGGTGTTGCTGAGGCCATCAGGCCAGGAACTCTTTTCCAGATGTTTGAAGGTTCTGAAGAGGAACTGAAAAAGACCGAAAATACTCAGCCATGTCTTTTCCTGGCCGATATAGCGGCGGCTCTGGCGCTTATGGATAAAGGAGTAAACCCTGATGCCGTAGCAGGCTTTTCTTTAGGGGAGACTGTGGCCATGGCAGTTTCAGGGGCACTTACCAAGGATCAGGCATTTAAGCTTGTATGCAAGCGAGGCCAGCTGATGCAGAAAGCAGCGAATGCTAAGGAAGGCAGCATGATCGCTGTTCTTAAAATGGACAAGGATCAGCTTGAGAGTCTTTGCGATGAGATCGGTGTTTATCCGGTGAATTATAACTGTCCGGGACAAATTGTTGTTTCCGGGGAGGCGGAAAAGATTGATCGTCTAAAGGATGTTTTGAAGGAGAAGAGTGTTCGCTTTATCGAGCTGGCAGTAGGAGGTCCTTTCCATACTCCATTTATGGAAACGGCATCCAAGGGCCTTAAAAAGGAACTTAAATCCAACAAGTTATATAACATAAATAAAACATATATACCTCTATATGCAAATAAGACTGCAAAGCCTTACACAGCGGAAAAAGAGGATATTATCGATACTTTCTCAGAGCAGATCTCAAATAGTGTGCGCTGGGAAGAGACCTTGCTTAATATGGCAGGAGACGGTGTAGATACTTTTATTGAGTGCGGACCGGGCAAGACCCTTTCGGGATTTGTAAAAAGAACTGTTCCCGGCGCAAAGATCTTAAATGTAAGTGATATTGAATCGCTGAATAAAACGGTGGAAGAAGTATGCTGACAGGAAAAAATATTGTTATAACCGGAGGCACCCGTGGCATAGGAAGAGCCATTGCCATTGAGTATGCAAAAAATCATGCAAATTTGGCGATTATAGCCACGAGAAACTCTGAGGCGGCTACTCATACCATTGAGGAGCTAAAAAGCTTTAAAATCGACGTTAAATTGTATATCTGTGACGTAAAGGATCCGGAGCAGGTCGAAGGGGCAGCTCAGGAGATTTTGGCGGATTTTGGGAAAATTGACGTATTGGTGAATAATGCAGGCATAACAAGAGACAATCTTTTGCCAAGCCTGACAGTTATGGATATTGACGATGTGATTGACGTCAATCTCAAGGGCTGTATGCTGGTCACCAGATCTTTTACCAGAAATTTCGTAAAAAACAGAAGTGGAAACATTATAAACATAAGCTCCGTTGTGGGGCTCATGGGAAATAAGGGGCAGACGAATTACGCCGCATCCAAGGCAGGAATAATCGGATTTTCAAAGTCTGTTGCCAAGGAATACGGCAGGAAAAACATCAGATGTAACGCCATAGCCCCGGGATACATTGCAACAGAGATGACGGCAGCATTGGATGAGACGCAGACTTCGGAGATGAAAAAACAGATTCCTTTGGCGAGACTGGGAAACCCGGAGGATGTGGCTAAACTTGCACTTTTCCTTGCTAGCGACGCATCAGGCTATATTACGGGAGAAGTGATCAAGGTAGACGGAGGAATGTATGTTTAGAGTAGTTGTAACGGGAATGGGGGTTATAAGCCCGGTTGGAAATGATTTAGAAACCTTTTGGGGAAGCCTTAAGAGCGGTGTCTGCGGTGTGGACAAAATAAGCAGATTCGATGCATCAGGTCTGAAAGTCAGCCTGGATGCAGAGGTTAAGGGATTTGAACCCAAAAAGTATTACGATACAGTGCAGGAGATCAGGAAATCAGATCTTTACATGCAATATGCCATGGGCGCAGCCAAGCAGGCTGTTGATCAGAGCGGAATCCTGGAATCCGATTTGGATAAAGAGCGCCTTGGAGTCTATATAGGCTCCGGAATCGGCGGAATAGGCACTACAATCAGGGAGACAGAAAAGCTTGCACAGAAAGGTCCGGAGATGGTTTCACCTTTCTTTGTGCCAATGATGATCAGTAATATGGCTGCCGGAGCAGTTTCCATTAAATTTGGAGCTAAGGGACCTACCTTGCCGGTAGTTACAGCTTGTGCCACCTCAACTCACACTATCGGTGAGGCTTACAGAGCCATTAAGCACGGCTATGCAGATGCGATAATTGCCGGAGGCAGCGAGGCCTCAATAAATGAGCTGGCAATGGCAGGCTTTATAAACTGTCAGGCCCTTAACCTATCTGAAAACCCTGATGAGGGCAGCATTCCTTTTGACAAGAGAAGAGGCGGTTTTGTTATGGGGGAAGGCGCCGGAATCCTTATTCTTGAAGAGTATGACCACGCAAAAAAGCGTGGAGCCAGGATATTTGCAGAGGTGGTGGGATACGGAAATACTGCGGATGCATATCACATCACAGCGCCGGATCCTGAGGGCAGCGGTGCTGTAAGGGCTATTAAGAACGCTGTCAACGAGGCAGGAATCAGCGACAAAGATGAAATCTACATCAATGCCCACGGCACAGGAACACATCTTAACGATGCCATGGAGACCAGAGCTATCAAAGAAGTGTTTGGAGAAAAAGCTTACGACATCCATGTAAGCTCCACAAAATCCATGACAGGCCACATGATGGGTGCCACCGGCGCGGTGGAGGCCATTGCATCCGTGCTGGCTCTCAGCGAGGGAATCATTCCGCCTACTATAAATTACAAGGAAAAGGATGAGGAATGCGACCTTGATTACACTGTAAACGAGGCAAAGAAGGCAGAGCTGGATTTTGCCATCAGCACATCTCTGGGATTTGGCGGACATAATGCCTGCATCGCATTCAAAAGGGTATGAGCTGCCGCGGAATTGATTGTGAGAAAGAACAGAGGGACATAAGGAATATGAATTCTTTGGAAGAATACGGAGCTCTTTTCCAGAAGCTTGGGCTTTCAGAGCTGGAGGTGGAAGAGGGAGATTTCAAACTAAAGATGAAAAAGGCAGTAGCCCTGCATTCCGATGATGGTTTAATGGCTGAAAACAATTCTGTAGAAACAAGTCAGAATATGGTAACAGCATCTGTGCAGCCCGGGAAACAATTTCAGGATAACGAAGGCGAACCTATAAAATCACCCCTTCTTGGAATCTTTTACGCAGCAAATGGCGACAATAAAGCTGTAAAAGAGGGCGATGCCGTAAAGGAAGGCGATGTGCTCTGCACCATTGAAGCCATGAAGATGATGAACGAGGTAAGGTCTACCAAGAGCGGTATTGTCAGCAAGGTCTGTGCAAAGGAAGGGGACCTGGTGGAGTATAACCAGACGCTTTTCATGGTGAAGGCCGGCTGAGCAGAAAAGATAGACTGCGAAGATAGGACGTGACAATGGATAGAGAAGAAATAAAAACAATACTTCCGCATAGAGAGCCCATGCTCCTGGTGGATGAAGTTTATCTTAACGACGACGGTTCCTCCACAGGATATTACGATGTACGGGGGGACGAGTTCTTCTTACAGGGTCATTTCCCGGGCAATCCTATTGTTCCGGGGGTGATCCAATGTGAAATGATGGCCCAGTCCGCCTGTATTATGTTCGCGGACAAGATGAAGCAGGAGAAGTGCATTCCTGTGTACACAGGGCTGGATAAGGTCAAATTCAGGGGAATGATAAAGCCCGGTGACAGAATAAAAATAGATACAAAGCTGCTTAGAGCCATGCATCCGATGTATGTGCTGCATGGAGAGCTTAGTGTGGAAGGCAAGAGGTGTATGAGTGGTGATTTTTCTTTTGTTATCACCACAGAAAACGGAGGGGAATAGTTATGTTCTCTAAGATACTTATTGCTAACAGAGGAGAAGTTGCGGTTCGCGTTATCAGAGCCTGCAAGGAGATGGGAATCAGGACGGTTGCCATCTATTCCGATGCGGATGCTACGGCCCTTCATGCGGAAATGGGGGATGAGAGCTACTGTATAGGTGGCCCTTTGGTAAAGGACAGCTATCTGAATATGGATGCCATTGTGACACTGGCAAAGCGTGTCGGTGCGGAGGCTATCCATCCCGGCTACGGCATGCTCTCTGAAAATCCAGAGTTTGCGAGCCTGTGCGAGGAAAACGGTATTGTGCTGATCAGTCCCGGCTCAGAAGTGATGCGGCTTATGGGTCAGAAGGAGATGGCAAGGGAAACAGCTGTCAGGGCCGGGGTACCGATAACTCCGGGAAGCCCGATCCTTAAGGACAATAAAGATGCAGAGGAATGGGCTGAGAAAATCGGTTATCCTGTGATACTGAAGGCCAGAGCCGGTGGCGGCGGTAAAGGTATCAGGATTGTCAGGGAAAAGAGCGAGCTTCAGGATCTGCTTGATCAGGTAAAAAAGGAAGCCGCAAGCTCTTTTGCCGATGATGCGGTTTTCATGGAAAAGTACCTGGAGAATGTAAAGCATGTAGAGGTTCAGATCATAGCTGATAAGGCGGGAAAGGTCATAGCTCTTGGAGACAGGGACTGCTCGGTTCAGAGGAAGAACCAGAAGCTCATTGAGGAATGCCCGGCACCGGTGCTTTCAGATGAGGTAAGGCAAAAGATGTACCGCGCAGCCATCAATCTGGCGAAGGAGTGCCACTATGTCACTGTGGGAACTGTGGAATTTCTTGTTCAGAAGGATGATTTTTACTTCATGGAGATGAATACAAGGCTTCAGGTGGAGCATTCCGTGACGGAGATGGTCTGCGGAATTGACATTGTGGAGTGGCAGATCAGGACAGCAGCCGGTGTAGAACTTCCATTCCGGCAAGAGGAGATCGCCCACAACAGACATGCCATAGAATGCAGGATATGTGCGGAAAACGCCAAGAGCTTTGCGCCTTCAACCGGGAAGGTGGAGATGCTTCATATTCCTGGTGGCGTGGATGTAAGGTTTGACTCGGCTCTTTATCAGAGCTATGAGGTTACGCCTTTCTACGATTCAATGCTGGGTAAGCTCATTGTGTGCTCGGACACCAGGGACGGAGCCATCAGAAAGATGAAGAGCGCTCTATCAGAGTTTGTACTGGTTGGAGTTGATAACAACAGAGATATGCACATGAAGTTTATGGATAACGTGAAATTCGTTGTAGGTAACTATGATACAGGCATTTGCCAGAAGGTTTTATGAGTGATGGAGCTGAGAAGCTTATTTATTAAAGCGAATAATGAGCTGGAAGGCGGTGGACTGCGGCCAAGAAGCAGAAAGATAACCTGCAGGAAGTGCCAGAGTCTTATTTCCGTTTCCAGAATGAGAAAAAGCAACTTTGTCTGTCCTGAGTGCGGATATTATTTCCCGGTAAGGGCACGCCGAAGGATTCTGATGATCACTGATAAGAGAAGCTTTATTGAGCTGGATGCGGATCTCGAATCAAGAAATATCCTTGATTTTCCCGGGTACGACGAAAAGATAACAGCAGCTATTGAAAAGAGTCGTGAAAAAGAGGGAGTGATCTGCGGAGTGGCCACTATACAAGGCTTTAAGACCTGCATTTTTGCCATGGATTCCAATTTTATGATGGGCTCTATGGGAGCAGTGGTGGGGGAAAAGATCACAAGACTTTTCGAGTATGCCACTTCCCATAAGCTGCCGGTCCTTGGAGTAACGGTGTCCGGTGGAGCCAGGATGCAGGAAGGGATGATCTCTCTCATGCAGATGTCCAAGGTTTCTGCTGCGGTAAAAAGACATAGTAACAAAGGTGGACTTTACATAGTTCTTTTGACTAACCCTACAACCGGTGGCGTTGATGCAAGCTTTGCCATGTTGGGGGATATTACTTTGGCGGAGCCCGGAGCAAGAGTCGGATTCGCAGGGCCAAGAGTTATTGAAAAGAGTCTTAATCAGGCTTTGCCGGAGGGATTTCAGAAGGCGGAGAGAGTTCTGGAATGCGGATTTATAGATGAGATCGTGCCAAGAAGCGATCAGAAGGACTACATTGGAAGGCTTTTAGAGCTTCATGAGGTGTCTAATGAATGATTATGAGATAGTTACTGCCGCCAGAGGCGATGGAAGGCTCTGTGCCAGGGATTATATTGATCTTGTGGTAAAGGATTTTATGGAACTTCACGGCGACAGGCTTTATGGAGACGACAAAGCCATTGTTTCAGGACTTGGGTGGATCGGAGATATACCGGTAACGGTTATAGGTGTACAAAAAGGGAAGAGTCTGGAGGAGAGAGTGGAGCATAATTTTGGCAGTGCTCATCCGGAAGGATACAGGAAGGCTCTTCGACTAATGAAACAGGCTGAGAAGTTTAGGAGGCCTGTGCTGTGCTTTGTTGATACAGCCGGAGCATATTGCGGAATCGATGCGGAGGAGCATGGTCAGGGAAGAGCAATAGCCGACAATCTGGCGCAGATGTCCGATCTAAAGACTCCGATCCTTAGCATAGTTATCGGGGAAGGTGGAAGCGGAGGAGCTTTGGCTCTTAGCCATGCCGACAGGATATGGATGATGGAGGATGCTTATTTTAGCGTGGTTTCTCCCGAGAGCTGCGCAAATATCCTTTGGAAGGATACAAAAAGAGCAGATGAGGCTGCAAATGCTCTGGCGCTGACAGCAGGTAAGCTCTACAAACTGGGGCTGATCGACAGGATCTGTCCATCCGGTCAGGGAAAAGAGTTGACGATGCAGATAAAAACTGAGCTGCAGGAGCTTTTAAATACACCTGTTGATGAACTTGTTGAGGCGAGATACAGAAAGTTCCGCAGGGTTGGCTATTAGATTAAGAAAAAAGATGCCCGAGGTGGAGAATTTTGATAAAATCGGGTCATTTACCGAAGAGGTCAATAAAATGTCTGAAATATTTGAAGATTACTACAGGGAAATCCTTGACGAAAACGGAAAAATTGCAGATATAGAGCTTAGTTACGATGATTCTTTTAACTTTGCTTATGATGTTATGGACAGGCTGGCGAAAGAGTATCCGGAGGAGAGAGCTCTTGTCCACAAGACAGCTGAAGGGAAGAGAACAGTATTTACTTTTGCTGATATCAAGCGGCTTTCAGACAGAACAGTTGTTATGTTAAGCAAACTTCGCATAACTAAAGGTGATGCTGTGCTCTTGCTGTTAAAGAGAAGATATGAATTCTGGATCAGCATTTTGGCACTGCACAAGCTCGGAGCGGTGGCGGTTCCTACATCTCATATGGTATCAGCGGAGGATATAAGGGAAAGGGTAAAGTTATCCGGAGCGAAGGCTGTGATCTGTGTCAATGCGGATGATATCTGCTTCAAAGTGGAAAAAGCATTGGAAGGACTGGATGTGGTTCAGCTGGTAGCAGGGAATCCATATAAGGATAAGCACTCCTTTGACAGGCTCTTTGCTGAGAGTGTAGGTTCTTTTACCAGGGTTCAGACCAAGGTCACAGATGAGATGCTCTACTATTTCACTTCCGGAACCAACGGGGCTCCCAAGGCTGTCATTCACGATTTTTCCTATCCTCTTGCTCACATTTACACTGCCAAAAACTGGCATGGGGTTAAAAAAGGCGGACTTCATCTAACGGTGGCGGATTCCGGATGGGCTAAGTCGGCATGGGGAAAGCTTTATGGTCAGTGGTTTATGGGATCAGCTATCATGGTCTATGACTACGAGCAGTTTTATGCCGGGGATATGTTAAAGCTCATTGAATCGGAGCAGATAACCACCTTCTGCGCTCCGCCTACAATTTACAAATATTTCGTGAGGGAAGATCTTTCCAAGTATGATTTAAATAACCTTTGTTATGTTACAACTGCTGGAGAACCGATGCCTGCAGAAGTTTCCAAGAAGTTTACTGATATGACCGGAATGGTCATCAGAGAGGGATTTGGACAGACGGAAACAGCCCTTCAGATATGCACAAGTACTGCTGACACTCAGGCTAATGGCTCCATAGGGTTTGCTTCGCCTCTTTATGACATCCGTCTTGTGGATGAAAGCGGAAATGAGGTTGCTGAAGGAGAGGTTGGAGAGATTGTAATAGTGCCTAAAAAGAATATGGCTCCAATTGGGATTTTTAAGGGTTATTTAGGCGACAAAACTCTTTATGATGAGATATGGGCCGGAGGCGTTTATCACACCAGGGATAAGGCAAAAATGGACAAAAACGGGGCATTCTATTTTGTAGGTCGCAACGATGATGTAATAAAATCAAGCGGCTACCGCATCGGCCCCTCCGAGGTGGAAGACATTTTAATGCGCCACCCGGCGGTATTCGAATGTGCGGTTACCGCTTATCCTTCAAAAAACAGAGGATCGCTTGTAAAGGCCAGTGTCATCCTTTCGGAGGACTATAAGCCTGATAGCAAGCTGGCTACAGAACTTCAGGAATATGTGAAGAAGAGAGCTGCTATTTACAAGTACCCCAGAATTGTTAAGTTTGTAAATGATCTGCCAAGGACCACCACCGGCAAGATAAGCCGTGCCAAGATCCGTGAAGCAGATTACAGAGATGTGAACTTCTGAGTGGTGTCACTGAGCTGTTCGGTAATCTCATTGTTCTTATCGATGGCCTCGGAAATCTTTTTGATTCCACCGACAATTTCAGATGAATTCTCTGCAGAAGAGGAGATGGCAATGGAGCTCTCTTTGATGGATTCGGTGATCATTCTTACAGATTCCACCATCTCTGTCATTATGGAGTTGAGGTTTTCTGCTTTATTATCAAATTCGTGAAGCATCTCATCCATAATATCTGCGGTATGCTCGTATTTTTCTCCGGTAGATACAAATCCATCATAGTCGCTAAGAACGGTTCCGTTGATGAAATCAAGGGCATCCTGAGCGTTCTTTGCCAGGCGGTTAACGGCTTCTGTAAGTTCGTTGATCTGACCTACCTGTTCTGAATCCTGTACAGACTTGGTAAGGGTTTCTGAAAGCTGGGCAACCTGATCTCCTGCTTCGGCTTTTTTCTCTGTTACACGTTGTTTCAGATCCAGAGCCTCCTGTTTTATTGCTACAGCTGTGTCCGTACCGGACATAGCCTGATCTGTAATCTCCTGAGAAGCTGCTCTTACATCTTCAACACGATCATTGATAGATGAAACTGTTCCCGAGAGGGTTTCCATATTGGCGGAAAGCTCCTCAAGTGCCGCAGAAGTATTAGTTACGTTGTCATCTGCTATACGAAGCTGTGATACAACTTCTTCAGATGAACTTGTAAGGACATTGGATCCGTTTTTTACGTCCCTCATGATAGTCTGGAGGGTCTCTATGAAATGATTGATATCTGTAGTAATGAATAAAAGCTCTGATTTAGTTTTGGTCTTGATCCTTGATGTAAGATCGCCCTGTCCGGCTTCGATATTATTGATCATAGTATTTACTTCATCACTAATGGAGCGGATCTTTCTTACAATGTTCTTGTAACTTACAAGGAAGTTAACAATGATCAGGAGCAGCATTACTATTGTTCCGATAAGTGCTGTAACATTTCCGCTTTGCAGCAGCACATTCATCTGATTTGTTGTGGATGCTGCGGAGGCTGAAATCGCCTCGTCCAATACCTTTGAGGAGTGGAAGATGGCAATTTTCTGAATCTCGGCTTTATTGAAAAGAATGTTATAGGCAGCCGATTGTTCTCCTGCATGACCATGATCATAACTACAACGAAAGCTATGAGCATTAAGAGGTTTAAGGAAGAGAGTTGGAACAGAATGGAATCTTTTTTACTAACTTTTACGGTATTTGTATCTTTCATCTTTTCTCCCTCCTTCCTTATAGTCCTGCGTACCAGTCTTTGGTGATTTTTTGTACTTCCTTCAGGAATCCTGCTGCGTCAACTTCTCCTGCAGCGAATTTCTGGAAGGCGAAGGCAATTCCCTTTTGTCCAAGGTTTTCAGGCATATCCATCCAGTGCCAACAGCAAAGTTACCTGCCTTGGCATATGCATCTGCGTCGGCACCTGTCAAAGTTGCACCTATCCAGGACCCTTGAGTTATAAAGGCATACTTACCTGAAGCAAAGCCAAGAACCTGATCATCGTATGAACCTTTCAGAACTAGGTCCGGGTCTGAATACTGTATGAAAAGACCTATCATGTCAGCGTAGTGGCTGAATCTGTCAGCATCTAAAGCTCCGCATTGGTTTAGCAGATCAATGCAAGTTGTATCTGTTCTTGCAAGACCGGAATCAAGATATGCGCCAAAGATATGATTCCCGCTGGACCATCCCAGATTTTCGGGCTCAGCACAATAACCGACAACGGCTTTAAGCCCCAGCTGGTCTTTTTTGGAATCTATTGCTTCGATAGCGGCTTTCATCGAGTCCGGACCTGTTATTGAAGCAGAATCAATACCGCATTCGGCAAGGATGTCTGCATTGTATGCAAAGCCGATGGCCTCTGTAGTGTATGGAAATCCAAGTGTACCGTAAGTGCTGTCGACGTAAGCGGCATCTGTTCTGGATGCCCAGTCCTGGTCACTGAGATCAACAAGCAGACCTTCCCAGTTACCAAAACCGGGAGCTTCACAGGCGATAATATCAGGCATTTGATCTGAAAGATAATATCCTTTAAGTGTTGCCTGAGCATCGACCTCACTTTTAATATTAAGAATTCTAAGAGTGTCTGTGAAAGCAATAGCTTCTTCGGCTACTTCTGCATCTGATTTTCCACATCCGCTTAGAACTGTGATAAAAAGAAGCATTGCAATGAGAGAGAAGCAGGTTATCTTTTTCATCGCGTTCATCCTTTCTTCATGAATAATCGCATAACAAAGGCATTATAAAATTGATATAACGTATAATAATTTCGCTTATGTGAAATGATTATTCTAATTAAAATTTTCTAAAATGGGGATAATTCATTGAAAAAATTGAAATCGAGAAAAAATGACCCGGATGTATTTAATCTCACATCCGGGTTATAGACTATTTCGGAAACAAAAGCTATATATTTGCAAAGAAATATAGAATTTACAATTTGGAAGAGGAATGATGCCTCTTTTTCATTTCGTACATTTTTTTATCGCTCTCAGCCATGCAATCCTCAATCTTTGAGGAACTGTCAAATACTGTTTTAAACCATCCCATGGACATTCCCAGGGTGAAATTAGTTAAATCCGAGGCATTTAATGCATCTATGTCGGCATCGATCCTGGATATTATTTCATCGGGAGATGCTTTTGAGGCCGGGTATACCATTATGTACTCATCTCCACCTGTTCTTGCGCAGATACCGCTATCCGGGCAGTTTTTCTTTATTATCCCGGAAGCAGCTGTAATAGCATCATCGCCGGTCTCATGACCGAGGGTGTCATTAATCTCTTTTAACCCATCCAGATCAAAGGACATGAATACAATCTCTTCTTTGTTACTGATCCATCTATCGCTGTTTTCGGAAAGCCAGTGATAAAAACCGCGCCGGTTGGTCATGTTCGTCATGAAATCGGTGTAGCTGCTCTGCTTGGTCTGATCGAGGAGGTGCTTGAGCTCTGTGGCCATAAAGTGCTTGCTTATTGCCAGAGAGATCTTAAGAACCCAGTCAAAATAGTACTGATCAACCGTATCCTTGAGATTTTCAAATTCCGAAACGATGAAACCGAAGCAATTAGTACTGTCGTGTAGCAGGGAAAAATAGACTGCTCTTGGCTCTTCGGTGTCGAAGACACTCAGATCCAGACCTTCTCTTGTGTTGTATAATTTTTTCTCCAGATTTTTCCTTTTACCGTTGCTGTAAGCGAAGATTCTTTCAACTTCTTCGGTTATCTCGGGATCAAAGGTTCTGCCTCCGTTTTCATTTGGATGGCCGGAAAGGAAAATATTGAGAGCCTTATGTTTGGCTAAAAGGTCCATGTTGCGTTGAATGGTATCAAGAAGCTTATCCATTGAATCGCATGCGTCAAGTTCTATCTGGAACATAGTCTGATTATGAGGCTGTCCAAGAAGGTGGCTCATCGTCTCATAGTACTGATTAAGCTGCATCTGATAGGACATGGTTGCTTCCTCGCCCATACATCCGCAACTGTCTCTGTACATGATCTTGGCCGGAACAATATGTACGCGCTTTACATACTGCTTGTTTATAAGCTTCTCGGCAAGCTGGATTGTCTGCTTGGCCATTTTTTCCACATCTACACTAATCGTGGTAAGTGTAGGCTGATATTCTGCGGCTTCTGCAATGTCATCGACGCCGGTAATGATCAGGTCACCGGGAATTTCAAGGCCATGCTCAATAGCTACAGCACAAAGAGATCTTGCCATGTAATCATTTGCACAGATA
>JAILMY010000057.1 GCA_024692165.1 Butyrivibrio sp.
GGGAAGCAAGCTGCTTGCAGTTACGCTGGCAGCCGGACTTACGATCACTACTTTCGGTAGTGATTTTTATTGCGCTAAGGTATGGGCCGCTGATGAAGAGACAGCAGAGGTTCAGGTAGAGGAAACAGTTTCAGAAGCTGAGTCCTCAAGCGAAGAAGAGTCTTCAGATGATTCTTACACTTCAGAGGAACCGGTATATGAAGAGTCCTATGAAGTAGAGGCGAATACTTCAGAAGAGACAGGCTACGAGGAGTACACAGAGGATGTTCAGTACTCTGAGGAAGTAACAGAACCTGTCGCAGAAACAACTGAGGAAGTTGCCGGGGAAGCAACTGAGGCAGTTACAGGTGAAGTTACAGAGGGAGAGATCCTTGAGGTAGTTCCAGAGGAGCTTACAGAGGAAGAGGCCCTTGAAAAGGAGCTTACAGAGGAAGAGCTCGCAGAGGAAGCTGTTGAGAAAGAACTTACAGAGGAAGAGCTTGCAGCTCTTGAGAAGGCTGAAGCTGAGAAGAAGGCAGAGGCCGAGAAGAAGACCGCTGAGGAGTATCCGGCTCAGTCCTTTAACGACAGCGTTGCAGGAATGAACGTTTCTGTAGAGGCTGAAGAGGGAGCTTTCCCTGAGGGAACAACAATGCACCTTTCAGCTATCTCAGACAGCCAGGCTGTATCAGCTGCTGAGGGCGCCCTTGATGGTGAAGTAAAGGAAGCCAAGGGTGTAGATATCTCTTTTGCCAATGCAGAGGGACAGGAGATCGAGCCAAAGGGTGCTGTAAGAGTATCAATCTCTCTTGCAGATGCACTTGAGGGAGATTCATTCAGCGTAGTACACCTTGATGACAACGGAAATTCAGAGAAGGTTGCAGGCGCTTCAGACAGCGGCGCTGCTTTCACAGCAGATGCATTCTCAATCTATATCGTAGCAGGAATTGGCAAGAAGCCTGAAAAAGAGGATGAGAAGGCTATCGCAACATACGAATTCATTTATGATGATAACGGTGAGCAGAAGATACTGATGACTCAGTACGTTGAGGATGGCGGAAAGGTTAAGGATCCCGGAAACCCAATCGACAAGTTCTCAGGAAGGATCTTCCTTGGATGGATCGAGGCAGATGAGAACGGAAATCTCATTCCTTATCCATTTGACTTTGATCAGACAATCAGCGTAACAGAGACAGTAACTCGTAAGCTCTATGCAGGTATCTCAACTCCTGCGTTTGAGGATAACGGAAACGGTGCATTCTCACTTACATTCACAGTCGTAACAGGCGGCGAGACAAAGGTCATCACAATCTCAAGCAAGGGCTTTGAGGGCGACGAGTATCACCTTGATCTTTTCATCGACGGAGAGAAGATCTATGTAGATCCAGCTTGCTGCGATTATATCAGAGAGCACGTTGAGCTCATCTGCCAGGGAGCACAGATCACATGCGCATTTGTTGAGTACCTTATCAGCATCGCTGATCCTAAGGATGTTGAGACAGAGTATACAACAATCACATACCACATCAATGATGGTGTGAACGATTACAGTTATGTTCTTGGAGCAGTAAGAAGAAACAGAATGCTCTTAATGGCTAAGAGCAGCAACAGCAATACCGGCAAGCCACTTGCTGTTAACGCACCTGTACTTGCCCTGGACGTGGCAGATCCTGTACTTAACTGGACAAGAGAGGGTTACAAGTTCCTTGGATGGAGCAAGACAGCAGGCGATAACAACGATCTTTTCGCATCAGCAGGAGAAGCTATCGCAGCTGATAACATTGGTGAGACAAACGATCTCTATGCAGTATGGGAAGAGATCAAAGAAGAGGATCCTGAAAATGAGGAGCCTGTAACAGAGGATCCTGAAAATGAGGACCCTGCAACAGAAGATCCGGCTCCGGGTAACAATGATCCGGCTCCTTCAAAGAACGATCCTAAGCCAAGCAAACCTTCAAAACCTGCAACACCTAAAGTAACCAAGACAAAGACACCTGCAGTAGTAAAGACAAAGGCACCAGCAGCAGTCAAGACAAAGACACCTGCAACAACTACTGCACCTGCAGTAGCAACACCTGTAGTACTTGGTGAGAAGAAGACAAATGATCTTCCTGCAGTACTTGGCGCAAGAAGAGCATCAACTGATGATACAGCTAATATCCCAGGAAGAGTAGCAGCAATCATTATCGTAGTACTTGCCGCAGCAGGACTTGTAGTTTTTGCAAAGAAAAAAGAGGAAGCATAATATTTCTCCGGTTATCATAAAATCATAAGAATGAGGAACACTCTCAGCATGGAAGGAACAAAAATTCCACTGTGGCTGAGAGTGTTTTTCTATTAATTTTCGATTATAATGGAAGAGCACAATTTTCGTTACTACTTACAGTCTTACGATTGCTCATAGTAACCATACAATATGTAGCATGCCGTTACCATATCTTGCGGTTGCAATTCAGAACAGTTGTTCGTATAATAAACTTACCCACAAGAACAATTGTTCGAATTGCTTTGGGATAAAACGCTGGATAGAGGTAGCTTTATGGCAAAGAGAATAGGTCACAAGGTATATGTGGACACCATTGTGGAGTTCACTGATGAGGGAATAGTAAGGCCCCTTTCCATTGAATGGGAAGATGGCACCAGATATGAGATACAAAGGGTCAAGCATTGCGTTCCCGGCGCCAGCAGAAGAGCAGGCGGAGCCGGACTTATGTACACTTGCATTGTAGATGGGAAAGAGGTACATCTATACTACGAGGATTCATCCTCCGGGGCAAAGTGGTTTCTGGAATCCAAGGCCTGATGACAAATACAACCAGAATCGAAGAGGTACGAGTTTTGAGCAAGAAAATCCTGATTATAAATACCGGTGGAACATTATCCGCTGTAATGAAGCAGAACGGTCTTATTCCGGGACTGTCTATTTATGATATGCAGAAAGAGCTTAAGATGGTATCCGGAGATACGGACATTGAGATAGAGGATTTCTGTTCACTGGACAGTGCCAATATCTTTCCGGAGGATTGGAGTGCGCTGGCTCAGCGCATCAGCGACTGCAGAAATAATTACGATGGAATAGTCGTGATCCATGGAACAGATACCATGGCGTATACTTCTTCCATGCTTTCTTTTATGCTCAGGAACATAGGGATTCCTGTGGTTATCACAGGCTCTCAGCTTTCAATCACCAACCCTGTGGCGGATGCCATGGAGAACTGCCGATGTGCTATTCACATGGCGGCCAGCCAGATTCCGGGGGTCTTTGTAGCCTTTAACAGAAAGGTAATGCTTGGCTGCAGAACTTCGAAGGTAAGGTCTTTGAGCTTTGATGCCTTTGAGAGTATCAATTATCCCAATATTGCCACTATCAGTTCTTTAGGCATGAAGATAGACAAGGCATCAGTACCTGAGAGAACAGGTATCTTCAAGCTGACCAATACATACTCAGACAAGGTGTGTATGATTAAGATGTTCCCTGGAATACACAGGAGCTTTCTTGAATCCATAGCTGATCAGGGCTATAAGGGCCTTTATATTGAGGCTTACGGAATCGGTGGTATCCCATTCCTTAAGCATGATTTCATAGGTGCTCTGGACAAACTCATACAGAATGGTATGACTGTAGTTGTCGGAACCCAGTGCAGATATGAAGGAACCAAGATGGATGTATATGAGACCGGCAGGAGAGCAATTGAGATAGGTGCTCTGGAGGCCCGCGACATGACCGGAGAAGCTGCCCTTACCAAACTCATGTGGATTCTTGGTATGACGGGAGATGTTACAGAGATCAGAGATTACTATTCCATAAATGTTGCAGGGGAAATGGGAAGCGGTAATTTCAGCTAATATTTTAGTGGAGTAATACTGCATTTCAGTGTAAAATGTGGTGTATGGTTGGAAAGAGATTATTGGGGAAAATCAATAGTGAGAAGAGTGCTCCGGCATCTCTTTCGGTTCAGGTTCAGAGGGTGATCCTGGGCATTGTTCTTGTGGTGGTCACAGTCTTTTTGCTTTCCGGATACTTTATTATTTCAAGGGAGCGCCTTGAGTATAATAAGAGCGAGTCGGAAAGTGTCCTTAAGACCCTTTCCAGTAACATTAAATCTGATATTGAGAGATACAAGGAACTGTCCAGACTTATCAAGGTCGAGGACAGACTTGTGGAGTTCCTCAGGGCTGATGTGGATCAGGTTGATATCAGCATGATCAACGATGCCAGATATGGCATCATGGATATCCTGAATGTTACTGAGGGTGTAGATACGGTCATTGTCATAAGAGAAGATATGATCATGCTTTCCACTAACAGATTTACCTATAGATATGATTATGATCTCATGAATTCCGAGTACTGGAGGAAAGAGATATATGAGGGAAAGGGAAAGGTTGTAGTATCCCTTAATACAAACGGCATAGCCCAGAAGGCCGGCAACAAGCCGATGGTTACTATCGGAAGGGCTATCTATGACATTGAAACCCAGGACAGGACCGGAATAATGCTCATGAATATTTCCGGTACTATTTTTGATGTGATGCTGGCTCAGCTGCGCTACAACGACATCTGTATTCTGGGAGAGAACGGCACATTTATTGCAGGCAACAGGAAATATTCCGATTATTTTGAAGAATCTTTTACCGGTGAGAGGATAGTACATAAGGATGTAAGGATTTCCGGGAAGAGAATCCTTCTGTCCGGCTGCAAGGTATCCGGTCTTCCGCTGGTTATCCTGAGGGGTTCAGACTATTCAGTCGGTGGAACCCCTGTCAGGGTCATAATAGTTCTGGTTATTCTTTTTGTTATTTTCCTTTTGGTGGCGATCATAACCGGAAACTTTGTGGAAGGTCTTGTTGATACCCTGGTGGAAAAAGAGAAGATTCTCCAGAAAGCTGAAATGCGAGTTTTGCAGGAGCAGATCAAACCTCACTTTCTGTATAATTCCATTGAAACAATAGGCTTTATGGCGCTGGATGCCGGAGCGGACAAGGTTCATGATGCTCTGGAGACCATGGGAAGCTTTTACAGGAACTTCCTGAGTAAGGGCGGCAGAGATATTCCGTTTTCCAGAGAAATTCGCATTGTTAAGGACTATCTGGCTCTGCAAAAGCTTCGCTACGGAGATATAATTGAAGATGAATATGACATCGATGAAGCGGCTGAGAATTTCATAGTTCCCAAGCTCATTCTTCAGCCCCTGGTTGAGAACAGTATTTATCACGGAATCAGATTGAAGGGTGAGGCCGGAATTATCAGGGTTACAGGACATATTGTAGACGGAAATCTGCATATTTGGGTCAGGGACACCGGTGTTGGTATGAGCCGGGAACAGATAGATAAGGTATTATCTCAGGATAAGAGTGACAGGCCTACGGAAGCCGATTCCAGCTTTGGCCTTTGGGGGACCATTGAGAGAATCAGGATTTACTGCGGCAATAAAGACTGCGTGAAGATCACCAGTGAAGAAGGGGAATATACGGAAATAGAGATTATTATTCCGGATAACACTCACCTGGGAATAGAGGAGTAATGGGAGTAGGTATGAATAGGAAAATTCGTGTAATGGTAATTGATGATGAGGAGTCTGCAAGACGACTGATGAAGGCCGCCATCAAGTGGGACGAGCTTGGGATGGAGGTTGTAGGCGAGGCTGCCAGCGGAATTGAGGCCATCAATATAATCGATGAGATCAAGCCGGACATAGCCTTTGTGGACATATCAATGCCCTTCATGGACGGCATTGAGTTTACTCAGACCGCCACAGGCAGATATCCGAATCTTATTATTATAATAATGACTGCCATTGATCAGTTTGAATACGCAAGGAAGTGCGTAAGTCTTCCGGTCTTTGATTATATGCTTAAGCCTATGGTCAGAGATGAGATCACCAAGGTTTTAGAGCGGGCGAAAGAGAAGATTTCCAAGCAGAAGGATTACTGGGAGGAACTTAAGGAAGCCGCAGAAAGTGAGGAACTTGCTGATCCTCAGGCAGGCGCCGGTTCCACTGAGATGATCGAGAGGTATCTGGAGGAGAACTTTACTGATTCAACACTTAATCTGGCCTTTATTGCCCAGCATTTTGGATTCAGTTCCAGCTATTTTTCCCGCAAATTCAAGGCTGACACCGGCAAGAAGTTCGTGGAATATCTCAATGACCTTAGAATGAAAAAGGCCATGGAGCTGGCAGGTAGCGGTACTAAGATGTACCTGACTGCCTCTGAAGTGGGCATTCCTGATCCCAACTATTTTTCAAGATGTTTTAAGAAATACACCGGCATGAGCTACTCTGACTATGTGACGGAGAACAGCAAATAACTTACAATTTTTTAGGAGCAACTAATTATGAAGTGGTATGAAAAGATCAAGGAGAGTGCCAGAGGAGTAATAAAAGTGCACCCGGTTTCAATTTGTGTATTCTTTGTATTCTGTATTCTTTCGGGAATAAAGGGGGATTTTGGCAGTGATATTAGAAATGGCGTTCCTGCCAATGTGCTGCAGTTCGTCTATCTTTTTACCCTTTGGATGACTCCGGTATTCGTTTTGTGCGAATCAAACTTTGCTTACAAGAAAAAGATCGGCAAAATAGAAAGCCTTAAGGAGTTGAGCAATTTTCTTGTTTACATTATTGCGACGGTTGTTGGCGCCATCGTAAGCGGAATATATGCGTATATTCATAGCTTCAGGTTTCAGGAAGTAAGGCGCAGTGGATCATCGCTCTATTCCTTCAATGAGTACTTTGAGCGAATCTTATATGTTTATCTTGCAATCTGTGTATTAGGCGCACTGTTTTTTATGTACAAAAGATATGGCGAGTCCTTTGAAAAGTATGCACTCAGGGCATTTCTTGGCACCATGAAGGCAGGTCTTGTTTACGGCATTATCCTTCTTGGAACCTTCTGTATTCTCTTTGTGTTTGGGGCTCTGTTTTTTGACCTGGATATCCAGTCTATACTCCTTTGGCTTGTCACCGGAATCGTGGGATTTCCGGCGACTCTCATGGCTCTGTCCATGCCCGGGAATAAGACTACCAGGTTTTCCGATATAGTGATGGGTTATGTTTTTCCGGGAATATTGGCAGCAGCATTTATCATCGTCTATGCCTACATCATCAAGATACTGATCACCTGGACATTCCCATCAAACCAGGTATTTTCCATTGCAACAGGCCTTTTTGCTGCAGGTATAGCTTTCTGGACTATGGCTCAGGGCTGCACAGAGGGCAAGGTATATTCAGCACTTAAGATCATGCCCCTTCTCTTTATCCCGTTTATCGTGATCCAGATCATGTGCCTGTCCATGAGAATTGGCCAGTACGGCGTTACAAACAGCAGATATCTTGGAATCCTTCTTATAATATTTGAAATCATCTACGAGGTTTATTACATCTTCAGATTCCTCAGGAAAGAAGGCCTTGGAGGAATCCTTATGCCATTGCTGTTATTGTTTGTGACAGTGTACTATATCGTTCCGGGAATCAACGCCTTCGCAGTTATCACAAGCTCTCAGAAGGCAGTGGTGGAGGAATTCTTAAATGCCAGGCTTTCCGGGGAGGATACTGATTCCAGGCAGCTGTCCAAGGCAAGATCGGCCTACAGGCAGATTATGGATAACGGTGGCTTTGAGGGAGACCGTTACCTTAAAAAGCTCTACGCCACCAGCTCCAAGGAAGAGATCGAGGATATTCTGGATACCAAGACCTATACGTCCGACGACTATTCCTCAGAAGGTACCCACTATGTTTATACAGGAGTCAAGAGGGGCGCTGTTGATATAGAAGGCTACAGTCGTTACTGCTATATGGAAGCAAATTTGTTCAACACTGCCAATACCCTGGCGGTGCCTGTTTCAAATAACAGTGATGACATCGGAGTTTTTCTTGAACTGGATATCAGTAGTATTGTCAGTAAGTTAAAGGAGCTGGAGATTGCAGGTGATAATGACCAGGCGATGCAGGAGATTATTAAGTATCCGGTTGCAACTACTGATGGTGTTTTCTACATTGAATACATTAACTTTAATTTTGAAGAAACTGATGGAATAAACGAGGTAAAGGACCTTTCAATAGAGGGATTCTACCTTTACAACTGATACTGGAACATGGAAAATTATGAACGGAGGAAATATCCATGAAAAAAGCTGATCTTAAGAACCTGCTTAATGACATGAGCCTTGAGGAGAAGGTAATGCAGCTTGTTCAGATTCCGGGATACGAGTTTGAACAGGACGCGGCAGTTACAGGTCTTACTGACAAGAAGACCTCAGATAAGGTAAAAGAGCTTGCCGGCAGTACCCTGGGCGTATGGGGTGCAAAGAAGGCGATTGAACTTCAGAAAAAATATATGGAGAATCACCCACATCACATTCCGCTTCTTCTGATGCTGGATGTTATCCATGGCCATAAAACGGTTTTCCCATGTCCGCTGGGACAGGGAGCTACATTTGACCCGGAGGTGGCAAGAGCCGGTGCAGCCATTCAGGCAAAAGAGGCTGCTTCTGAGGGAGTACATGTAACCTTTTCTCCAATGGCAGATCTTTCCAGGGATGCCAGATGGGGCAGAGTTTTGGAATCCACCGGTGAAGATAAGTATTTAAACGGAAGAATGGTGGGCGCCATGGTTGAGGGATATCAGGGAGAGTCTCTTAAGGACAAGGATCATGTGGCAGCCTGTGTTAAGCACTTTGCAGCCTATGGCGGCGCTGAGGCCGGCCGCGACTATGCAAATGTTGAGCTTTCTGAGCATACCTTAAGGGAGCAGTTTCTGCCTGCTTACGAGGAGGGTATCAAGGCCGGAGCAAGGCTTGTCATGACCTCTTTTAACACATTAAACGGAATCCCGTCTTCAGGTAACAAGTGGCTCATGAGAGATATCCTTCGTAAGGATATGAAATTTAACGGTGTACTCATCTCTGACTGGGCTGCCATTGCCGAGATGGTTAACTGGGGCTTTGCCGAAGATATGAAGGAGGCTTCAAGACTTGCCATGGATGCCGGGGTGGACATCGATATGTGCACAGGCTGCTATAGCGGCAATCTTCAGAATCTGGTAAAAGAGGGTAAGATATCCGAAAAGCTCCTGGATGAAGCAGTTATGAGAGTTCTTGAGCTCAAGAATGACCTGGGACTTTTCGAGGATCCTTATCGCGGAGCTTCTGTTGAAAAGAGTCTTAAGGTCTGCCTGTGTGACGAGCATAGAAAGGTTGCTTTAGATGCTGTAAGAAAATCACTGGTTCTTCTGGAAAATAAGAATAACGCACTTCCTCTTTCCGGGAACAAGATTGCCTTTATCGGACCCTACGTCGATGAGAAGAAAATCCACAGCTCCTGGGCAATTTCAGGGGATCCTAAGGCTAACGTTACCATAAAGGAAGCAGTGGAGGAGCTTTATGGTAAGAGCGATGTTAAGGTGAAGTTTGCAAAGGGCTGCAATATGCTCCTTGATAAAACAGACATCGGCTCCGGTGTTGCCAAGGAAAATGACAGGAAGAACAAGACCCTTATTGAAGAGGCCGTGAAGACAGCCAAGTGGGCTGATACCATTGTGCTATGTCTTGGAGAGGATATCGGCCAGTCCGGCGAATCCACCAGCCGCGTGGATATTACAATTCCTGCTCCGCAGAAGGATTTGTTTAGTGCCATAAGTGCCATTAAGAATAAGAAGACTGTAACTTTGATCTTTAACGGAAGAGCTCTGGATCTTCAGGACATTCCTGATAAGAGTGATGCGGTACTTATCTGCTGGCGTCCCGGAACTGAAGGGGGACACGGAATCATGGATGTACTTTCCGGAGCATGTTCACCATCAGGTAAGCTCTCTATGAGCTTCCCATGGGCATCTGCGCAGGAACCGATTCACTATGACCATTACAATACAGGAAGGCCAAAACCCAAGGAGGGTCTTTCAATCTTTTCCACAAGATATCTGGATTGTCCTAATGAGGCCAGATATCCATTTGGATTTGGTCTTACTTATTCACAGTTTGAACTTTCAAAGGTGAAACTCTCCGGTAAGACGCTTGAAAAGAGTGCCAAGGATGCATTTATAGAGGCATCTGTAACCATAAAGAATACTGGAAATGTGACAGCTACAGAGACCCTGCAGCTTTACATCCGTGATATGGTCGGCAGTAGAGTAAGACCTGTAAAGGAGCTTAAGGGCTTTGAGAAGGTAACACTGGCAGCAGGCAAGTCTAAGAAGGTGACTTTCAGGATTGAAGAGAGCATGCTCAGATTCTTTACTATCAATAACAAATTTGAGAGCGAAGCCGGCAAATTTGTGGCTTATATAGGCACGGATTCTGCTACGGATAACGGTGCAGAATTTGAACTGATCTGATACAGATGATTTGATGATGCAGAGAGTGATAATATGTTGCTTTCTGCATCATTTTTTTGGTGTACATCTGCAAATAGTGTGATATATTAGTTTTAAAGTTTTACGATTTAATGCGTTAAAGAACTACAAATTAAATATTCGGGAGGACGGTATGTTTGCAAATTCGTTTTGGGCGCTGGTACCGGCGATTATTGCCATTGCACTGGCACTGATCACCAAAGAGGTTTATTCGTCACTGTTTTTGGGAATTGTTGTTGGAGGACTTTTATACTCATCCTTTAACATTGAGGGTGCTGTTTCACACATCTTTGTTGATGGAATGATCGCACAGCTTTCAGACAGTTGGAATGTGGGAATTTTGATATTCCTGGTAATCCTGGGGACCATGGTCATGCTTATGAACAGGGCAGGAGGAAGCGGCGCTTTCGGAAGATGGGCGGTAGCTCATGTGAAGACCAAGGCCGGAGCGCAGGTTGCCACAATTCTTCTGGGTGTCCTGATCTTTATCGATGATTATTTTAACTGCCTTACAGTTGGCTCGGTTATGAGACCTCTTACGGATAAACACAAGATTTCCAGAGAGAAGCTTGCATACCTTATCGATGCCACAGCAGCACCGGTCTGCATTATTGCTCCTATTTCCTCATGGGCTGCAGCAGTTACCGGATTTGTTGATGGAGCAAATGGACTCACTCTTTTTGTAAGAGCAATTCCATATAACTTCTATGCACTGCTCACCATCGTAATGATGTTCACACTGACCTATACCAAGTTTGATTACGGCCCAATGAAGCTGGCAGAGCTTAACAGCAAAGCTAACGGAAGCCAGCAAAAGAGAGCTGAGCATATCAGTCCTACCGGAGCTGATGATCAGCCTACACCTCCTGTTTCAGAAAAAGGAAAGGTGATTCATCTGGTACTTCCGATTGTTTCACTTATTGTTTGCTGTATTATCGGTATGATCTATACCGGCGGATTCTTTGAGGGCGAGAACTTTATCGATGCTTTCTCTAACTCAGACGCTTCTGTTGGTCTTGTATATGGCTCTGTAGCAGCTCTTTTGATAACAATCATATTCTTTGTTGCCACAAGAGTACTTACCTTTACAGAGTGCATGAATGCTATTCCTGAAGGCTTTAAGAGCATGGTTCCGGCAATTCTTATTCTTACCTTCGCTTGGACACTTAAGTCTATGACAGATTCCCTGGGCGCAGCAGATTATGTGGCTGGTCTTGTGGAGAGTGTTGCCGGAGGCGGAGCTCTTCTTAGATTCCTTCCTGCAATAGTATTTATTGTGGCAGTGTTCCTGGCTTTCGCTACTGGAACCAGCTGGGGGACCTTTGGTATCCTTATTCCTATCGTTGTAGGCGTGTTCGGAGCTGACCTTAATAACGAGCTTATGATCATCTCCATATCTGCATGTATGGCAGGAGCTGTTTGCGGTGACCACTGCTCACCGATTTCAGATACCACCATCATGGCCAGTGCCGGAGCCCAGTGCGATCATATCGCTCATGTATCCACTCAGCTTCCTTATGCCATGACTGCAGCTGCTGTATCCTTTGTGGCATACATCATCGCAGGCTTTGTTAGAACCTGGTTCATCTGCCTGCCACTTGGCATCGCACTTATGATAGCCACCATCTTTGTAATTAAGGCAGTCTACGCCAAGAAATAATGAATAAGAAAGCATCCGCTTCTTTGATGAATGGAATTTCATCACCGGAGTGGATGCTTTTCATTTTGCGTCTTTTTGAAGGTTATAAGAGCTTACCGCTAAGCTCTAACATTTTGGAAAAATAGGTGAGATCCGAGAAGTCGGTCTCTGCAAATCGGCAGGCGCTGTCTGTGTTACTTGCGTACATAAGATAGCTGCCACCTGCTACATTTTTCATGTAGTATACGATGATGATCCTGAAGCGGTTTAGGATCATGAATTCCGAGAACTTCAGGTATTTTTCCTTTTGAAGGTCGTACATGTTGATGACCTTAATGGGGTAGGTTTCAAACAGCGGCTGATAGTCCTTGGAATCTAAGGATGACAGATCAATGTCACATTCCTTACCGCCGCTGGTAAGGCCAAAACTGGATTTTCCGGTAGCCTTATCTACAATGTAAATCTCATCCAGGCCGTAGGTGGCAATGACTTTTTCGAAGGCTTCCCGGAGAGAAATATTGTCTTTTAACAGGAATCCGGACATAAGGTCCATGATAAGTGTGTTCTTGGTCTTGTTCTGCATAGTGCGCTGAGCAAGAGTTATAAGCTCAGTCTCATCCTTGATGTCTCCGTGAACCGAAGGGGTGTAGATGATGTATCTGTCTCTGCCCTTGGCTTTGGCAATATACAGCATTTTGTCGGCCAGATTGAACATCTCCGTATAGGTGGAAGCATCGTCGGGGAAAAGACCGCCCCCAAGAGAAGTGGTGATGGTATAGTTATTATCCTCGTCAGCATATTTCTCTCTGACGTTATATCTGATTTCCCGCAGAACATCGCGAAGCTCCGGCTCCTCATGGATTTTTTCCAGTACCAGGGCAAACTCATCGCCGCCAATCCTGCCAACCACACCCTTATCGCCTACGCATTCCTTGGCAATCTGAGCCACATCAATGATAACGTCGTCACCCTTCATATGTCCGTAGGTGTCATTGATGGACTTAAAGTTGTCCACATCCATGAGAAAATAATAGAACTGCTTTCTTGGAGTCTGCTGCATCAGCTTCTTGGCATAATCGGTAATGGCGCTCTTGGATAGGACTCCTGTCATATTGTCAAAAAATCCTTCGGCACTGTCCATTTCAGTGGTTCTAAGGTCGTAGATATCAAGCCTTATGATCGAAGTAACATGCTTGGATCTATGGGCCTTGGAGGCCATCCAATAATACTTTCCCTCTTTGTCCAGCATGCGAAAGCAGATATGGATAGTTTCTCCAACCTTGATCTGCGGAAGCTCTTTTTCCAAAGTGACAAAATCGTGCTCAGGAATAATGTTTCTTATATTATCGAGCTCTTTTTTGCCAATGTATTCATATAATTCATCATTGCAATTAAGAGCTTCAAAATTGTTGTTGGTCTCAATGTAAAGGTGTTTTACCATACTCTCCGGAATCCTCTTGTCCCCATATACAATATGATTATACACTCAATAATGAATATTTATAATCACGTTAAGAGTAATCATTTCTTACTTTTTTATAAAATGTTTGTTAGCACTCATTCGAAGTGAGTGCTAAAATTTTATTGACTTTTGAACTGGGCGGGCATAAACTTTATAAGGTAGTAATTTATCGAGATTTTCTCGAATATTATTAGAAAAAGGAGTGAGAATTATGACTTCAAAAAGGGGTAATCTTTCAATCAACAGCGAGAACATGTTTCCGATCATCAAGAAATGGCTCTATTCGGATCATGATATTTTTTACAGAGAAGTAGTTTCTAATGCATGCGATGCCATCACCAAGATCCGCAAGATGGATATGATGGGAGAGTATCAGCTTCCCGATGGCTTCAAGCCTCGTGTAGACATTATTCTTAATGACAAGGAGAAGACTATCAAGATCGTTGATAACGGTATTGGTATGACTGCAGAGGAGGTTGAGGAGTACATCAACCAGGTGGCTTTCTCCGGAGCTACAGATTTCCTTAACAAGTACAAGGACAAGGCCAACGCTGACCAGATCATCGGTCATTTCGGTCTCGGCTTTTATTCAACCTTCATGGTATCCGATTATGTAGATATCGACACACTTTCCTACAAGTCAGATGCAGCATCTGTACACTGGACCTGCGATGGCGGCTCAGATTTCGAGATGTCAGACGGCGACAAGAAGGAAGTAGGTACTACGATCACACTTCACCTTTCAGAGGACTGCCTTGAGTTCTGCAACGAGTACAAGGCAAGAGAAGTAATTGAGAAATACTGCTCATTCATGCCTTATGAGATCTATCTCTCAAGAGAGAATGAAGAGGGAACAGAGACCATCAAGGAATCCGAGAAGCGCGATGACGACGTAGTTATTGAGGTTATCGAGCCCGAGAAGAAGGCCGATGACAAGAAGGATGATGAGGAGGCAAAAGAGGAAGAGAAGAAGCTTAAGATCAAGAGACGTCCTCAGCTTCTTAACGATATTCATCCTCTTTGGGCTAAGACTCCTAAGGATTGTACAGATGAGGAGTACAAGGAGTTCTACAGAAAGGTATTCCGCGATTACAAGGAGCCTCTTTTCTGGATACACCTTAACATGGACTATCCTTTCAACTTAAAGGGTATTTTGTACTTCCCTAAGATCAACATGGAGTTTGAATCAATCGAGGGAACAATAAAGCTTTACAACAACCAGGTATTTATCGCAGATAACATCAAGGAGGTTATCCCTGAGTATCTGATGCTCCTTAAGGGCGTTATCGACTGTCCTGATCTTCCTCTTAACGTATCAAGATCAGCACTTCAGAACGATGGCTTTGTAAAGAAGATCTCTGAGTATATTAGTAAGAAGGTTGCTGAGAAGCTGGCAGGCCTTTGCAAGACTGACAAAGAGAACTATGACAAGTACTGGGATGACATCAGCCCATTCATCAAATATGGTTGTCTTCGCGACGATAAGTTCTGTGAGAAGATGACAGATTACATCCTCTTCAAGAACCTGGATGGCAAGTACCTCACCACACCTGAGGCTCTTCAGATCAACAAGGAGGCCGAGGAAGAGGCTGCCAAGGAAGAGGCTACAGATGAGAACGGAAATAAGGTAGAGGCTGAGGTAGTAGATTCTGAGGGCAATGCAGTAAAGTCTGATTCAGAAGCGTCAGCAGATAGCAAGGATGCTGACAAGAAGGACGAAGAGAAAGAGCCTAGAATAATCTACTACGTAACAGACGAGCAGCAGCAGAGCCAGTACATCAAGATGTTCAAGGCCCAGAAGATGGAAGCCTTCATTATGAACCACAACATTGATGTGCCTTTCATGCAGCAACTTGAGTCCAAGAACGAGGACATCCGTTTCCAGAGAATCGATGCAGACCTTACAGATACCTTCAAATCCAAGACCTCCAAGAAGGCAGCAAAAGAGCTGGAGGAAAAAGAGAAGGAACTTTCTGAGAAGATTAAGAAGGCTCTTAAGAACGACAAGCTCACTGTTAAGCTTGAGAAGCTCAAGGACAAGAAGCTTTCATCCATGCTTACTGTTTCTGAGCAGTCAAGACGCATGGCAGAGATGATGAAGATGTATGCCATGAACGGCATGAGCATGGGCGACTTTGGCAACGAGGGACAGACCCTTATCCTTAATGCTAATCATCCACTTGTTGAGTATGTCCTTGAGCATGAGGATGGCGACAACACCAAGATGATCTACGAGCAGCTCTATGATCTGGCCCGTATCCAGAACGCTCCTCTTGAAGGTGATGCAATGACCAGATTCATTCAGCGCAGCAATGATATAATGATGATTCTTACAAAATAAGGTCATCTAATTTGCATAGTAGTGTATTCAAGTGGTTTCGGATATGTTATATTGTAGACTCATAAGGAAGCATTACTAATGAAGGAGGGTTTGCGGTATGACAAAGAGAAATGTTGGATGGATCCTGGTAGTTATCGGCTTATTCATGCTTTTTAAGATGGTAAGAGTATCATCTTTTGGTTTCATGAGAATTGGCAGAATGAGTACATCAGCTATCGTTCTGGTACTCCTTGTCCTTTCCGGAATCGCAATGGTAGTGAATAAGAACAAATTTACCACAGGATGCTTTTATCTCGCTCTGTGCTTTTTAGTTCTTTCAATATTGCTTGGAACCGAGCTTTACTTTGCATATGTAACACTTATAGATGTGCTTCTTGTTCTGATCCCTATAGTGATTGGAACGGGACTCATTATCGGAAGTGCATTGGCAAAGAAAAGAGCTGATTAAGAGGTTCAGACGGGCAGATGTCGTTATGGACGTCTGCCCGTTTTTTAGGAGGAGAGCATGGCAGAGAAGATTGTTATGGGGTATTGGGATTGCCCGTATTGCGATTCTAAAGGCATCCCCGGAACAACCTATGATTGCCCAAACTGTGGAAGACAGCGAGGGAAAGAAACCAAGTTTTATATGAAATCGGGAAAGGTGGATTACGTTCCCGGACATAAAGTCGTTGGAGCTGACTGGTACTGTGAGTACTGCGGAGCCTTGAACAAAGCCGGCAGGGATACCTGCGAGAATTGTGGTTCAAGGAAGGACGACAGTAAGGACGATTACTTTTCAATAGGCAAAAAAGAAGAGGAAAAGAAGAAAAAAGAAGAGCAGCAGAGAAGGGAAGACTTTCATCCCACTACCACTGTTTCTCATGCAAATAATAAAAAGAAATTCAGGTTAAATCTTTGGGTTAAGCTGATCCTGGCAGCTCTTGCATTCATGGGCTTTATGATGCTACTTACATGGATTCAGCAGGCAGCAGCGCCAAAGGATTGTACCTTTGAGATTCAAAAACTAACCTGGGAAAACAATATTGATATAGAAGAGAACAGGACATTCCTTGAATCGGGATGGAGCATGCCATCTAACGGACGACTCCTGTACACCAATGAAGAGGTCAGAAGCTATAATCCGGTTCTTGATCACTATGAGCCGGTGACCAAGACCAGGCAGGTCCAGAGCGGAGGTCATTACGATTATGATTACGTGGACAATGGCGATGGCACCTTTACCCAGCAGTCCACATTTGTACCTGAATACACCACGGAGTACTATACCGAGGATGAA
>JAILMY010000072.1 GCA_024692165.1 Butyrivibrio sp.
TGGAGGATATGTTCATGCATTACTATGATCAGTCTGATGAAAATGTAGGAAAATTTAATGTAGAAAAAAATAACGAAGAAAAGGAGGGCAAATAAGATGATTGCTATTATCAAAAGAGAATTACGACTTGGACTTAAAAACCTCCTTATATGGTCAATTACCGTGGGAGGCTTAGGGCTCATCTGCACGCTGATGTACACCAGCATGGATGGTGATATGCAGGAGATGGCAGAGCAGTTCTCCCAGATGGGAGCCTTCGCCGATGCATTCGGTATGAGTACACTGAGCATCGCTACCATTAACGGATTCTTTGCCACGGAGGTTGGCACAGTACATGGTCTTGGAAGTGCCATGTTTGCGGCATTTATCGCATCCTGCATGTTGTCAAAGGAAGAGGACGGTCACACAGGAGAATTCCTGTATTCACTGCCGGTAGCCAGATGGAAAGCAGTGACAGCAAAGGCCATCGCCATCCTCATCAACCTGGTGGTATTCACAGTGATCTGCGAAGCCTTCTATGTTGCAGGCTATGCAGCCCTTGGAGAAGAGATTCCATGGGAACTCATGAACCGCTTCATGGGAAGCATGCTTCTTATGAACATCGAGCTGGCTGCGATTTCATTCCTTGTTTCCGCAGCTTCCAGTAGAAACCGCATGGGCGCAGCCCTGGGCCTTTCCCTTGTGGTTTACACCTACGACATCATGGGCAGAGCAGTTCCTGATATGAAGGACTACCTCTTCATCGGTCCCTTCTCATTCAGCAACGCCTCCGAGATCTTCGCGGAGATCGCTGCCCCTGACTACAGCATCCTCATCGGCTGCATCATTACAGTGCTGGCCCTGGCAGCCGCTTACGTTACTTACCTTCGCCGCGATTTGAATGTGTGATGGGCCGGGCGTCACGTAGATTCTGATTCGGTAGGATGAGACTGCCGATCGCCCCGGCGCGACGGCCCGCCGCCCCATGGGACCCGCCGCTCGCGCCAAACGGGGCTCGATATTAAAAGTAAACAAGGAAGGAGGCACTCTGTTTCGCTGTCGGATATCCGTTTGTATTGTCACGAATTTAGAGTGCTTTTTTACGGCTGGATTTAAAAAATTAAATATTTGGTGGTAGCCTTAATTTTTTATTACGTCCAGAATTTTGAAATCACGATTTTTGCGGAAGAAATCGCAAGGATAGTTTGACTCGAATCAAGAAAAGATGCGGGTTTTACTGCTGGATTATAAAATCGCGGATTTTGACAGTAGGTGCGACAAGATTTTGGCAACTTTTAGGCAACTTTTGGGCGCATGGCTACTATAAAAATTGAAAAATGCGAGTTCTGGCAGTAAGAAAAAAATAGGGCTACGTCTGTATTGTCCGTTTCTTGAAAATAGACGTAAAACCGTATGATATTATACTAAAAGCTGGTCGGCAAATCGCTAACGGCTATTCTAGGGGCACTACGACCGTTGGAGACATAATCCCCCATTTATTTCCCCATCGAAATGTGTTATGTTGAAAACAGGAAAAAGAGGGTAAAAATGGGGGATTTTTATGTTTCAGAGTAAGCTTTTTCGGCGGATGTTCTTTAGTTATGTCGTGATAATAGCTGTCAGTATGGCTCTGTACTCGGCGTCACTGATCTATCAGAGCAGGAGGATTGCTGAGAATCAGAGCGCCTGGGAGCATGATCTGATCCTGAGGGAAGTGTCGGATATTATGAATGGGGTTTTAGAGGACTCCAGGGACACTGTTCGGGATATCACTTATTCCACCACCATGAAAAATCTTTATATGGCATCGAGGCTGGATGCGCCTCTGGATTCCTACGAGGACTATGCTGTTCAGAAGGAGATCCGCAATCTCTGGGCTCTTCGCGGGGATTCCATCTATAGCACTACTATTTTTCTCTACGGCAGCTCCAGAGCCTGGTCAGCCGGCGGCCCTATCTATATGGACAAACCCTTTGAGAAGCAAGACTTTTCCGTTCCCGTATTTTTAAAAGGAAATATCGCAGATTCCATAGGTCTTGAGAACAACCAGCGCTACTACTTTTCCAAGGAAGGTCTTTTGTACTGGGACAGCTATACCTACAGAACCGGTACGGAAGTGGGCCTTTGCTGTGTTCTGGTGGACTTCCAGAAGACCTTTGACCAGATAGAGAGCATATTAACCGATGAGCAGGGCATTCGAGTCCTTTATCAGGGAAAAGAGATTTTTACCATCGGAGATGTGGACTCACAGCCACTTTCTCTTACTCAGAGCGGAGACAACGATTTTTCCTATGAGCTCTATGCTCCGAAATTTACGCTTCTTAAAAACAACACCATCCTCATCGGTATGTTGACGGTACTTATGATCGCCTCCGCTATATTCATCTGGATAGCATACTGGGAGAGCAAAAGATATTACAAGCCCATCGACTATCTTGGCAAGATGGTAAGCTCAGAACAGGGAGGGCCGAAGAAGGCGGCCAGTCAGGGCATCCAGAGCGGGTCTGTTTCTCAAAGCAGTGAGATGAACTCCATAATCAACGGCATTGAGGAGCTGATCGGTGAGAAGAACAGCTACAGGGAAAAAATGCTGACCATCACCCCCTATGCCGGAGCCGGAATGTTCCAGGCCATTGTCTCAGGACAGGCAGGGGATGAGAAGCTGGGAGTTCTTACCAACGAGGAATATCTGGACCTTAAATTCCCATATTACATCGTATCCATAGTAAACTTCGCCTATGAGTGGTCTGATAACAAAAAAGCCATGGATCAGAAGCAGCTCACAGACGTTTTTGAGCAGGTAGCAGCTACCTGGTCTGCAGAGGACCTTCATGTTACCTGGTACTTTAGCAGTAAAAACAGCGCTTACCTGATCCTGAGCTTCATAGAAAAGAAGGACATGGACGACATTTTCTTTGGCATTCACAAGATGCTCCAGTCCTCCCTTGAAAAGGACCACATAGTTGTAACCATGGGTGTTGACCTTAGAAGAGAGGATATCTCCGAGCTTAAGAGAGCCTGCGAAGGTGCATCCTCAGCCCTTGACGGAATCCTCCATGACGGACGTGGAGAGATATTCTTTGTTGACGAGTTCCAGAGACAGAACGTGGACTATTATCTGCCCACGGGCTTTAAGGAAAAGCTCAGAGCCTGTCTTGCGAACAAGGATAAGTACGCAGTTCATGAGCTGTTGTTTGACATATACAGCACCAATCTGGAAAAAGATGCTTCGGCTGAAGTTTACAAATCCCTCATCGAGGATTTTTATCTGACCATGATGAAGACCATAAGAAAAGTTGCCGGGCTTACCACGGTGCACCTGAATATCCAGAGAGTGAGCGAACTCATGAGCCTTCAGGAGATCTTTGATTACTACGATGCGGCGCTGATTTCAATAATTGATCTGTTGGAAAAAAATGAATGTCAGCAGAAGGAAGAGACCAAACTGGATGACGAGATCATTGATTACGTGGAAAAGAATTACTGCGACCCGGAAATCTCGCTCCAGCAGCTCTCTGACAGATTTAATGTGAGCAACAAATATCTTCTTTTGTTATTCAGGCAAAGGTACAACACTACATATTTACAGTACATTCAGAGCAAGAGGATCGAAAAAGCCATCGAGCTGGTTGAACAAAATGACCTGCCGATTTCGGAGATAGGACTGAAAGTCGGATACGAAAATCAGCTGACCTTCAGAAGAAATTTCAAGGCGCAGACAGGCTTAAACCCCAGTGAATATGCGGATCGGCAAAAAATGAACCTCGGGTAAAAATTGTTTCTATACAATCAAAACCTTCCCTTTGTACAATCTGGTTAGCAGATACACAGGGGAGGTTTTTTATGTCGGGAGAGAGTAAAAAGAAGTCCTGGAAGCAGCTTCTATATAGAGACAGGTATCTTCTTATCATGATAATTCCTGTTGTCATTTATTATCTTGTTTTTTGTTATCTTCCCATGACGGGAATAATAATGGCCTTCAATCACTACCAGGTGGGCTCAGGCTTCGCCGGTATTTACACAAGTAAGTGGGTTGGAATGAAGTGGTTTAATCAGTTCTTCGGATCCATTTACCTGGGGAGGCTTGTAAGAAATACATTCCTTCTGCAGTTCTTTTCCCTGATATTCGGTTTCCCGATTCCAATACTGTTTGCAGTGGCCGTTACCCAGGTGGCCAATAAGAAAGCCAGGAAGGTGATTCAGGTAAGCACTTATCTTCCTTACTTCATTTCCACGGTAGTTGTCTGTGGTATGATCAATAACTTTCTGTCACCTTCCGGGGGTATTATCAATCAGCTCCTGAACAAGATCGGAATCGAGAGCATAAATTTCATGAATTTGCCTCAGTGGTTCAGACCCATCTATGTAATTTCCGGTTCCTGGCAGAGCTTTGGCTTTAACTCCATCATCTTTGTGGCGGCAATCATGGGTATTTCACCGGACCTCTATGAAGCCATGGATGTGGACGGCGCCAACAGAAGACAGATCATATGGCATCTTGTTTTGCCATCCATAAGGCCCACCATCATTCTTCTTCTTATTATGTCCCTTGGAACCATGATGAGTGTTGGATTTGAGAAGGTTTACCTTCTGTACAATACAGCTGTTTACGAGACTGCTGATGTTATTCAGACCTACGTTTACAGACAGGGTATTCAGAGCAACAACTACAGCTATGCCACAGCCGTGGGGCTTTTTAATTCAGTCATCAATTTCGTCATTGTCTTTGCGGCAAATAAGATAAGCCGCAGGGTTACTGATACAGCAATCTGGTAAGAAGGGAAAAAATGGTATGAACGCCGTAAAAGCAATCAGAAAAAAGGAATTTCACGGTTCCATAGGGGATATCATTTTTATGGCCCTGGTCTGGATATTTTTGATATTTGCAGTTGTGGCCTGCGTCTATCCCTTCATATATGTCCTGAGTGTTTCCCTAAGCTCAGGGCAGGCAGTTAATCAGGGCAAGGTAATTCTTTTGCCGGTAGATCTCAATTTTGAGGCGCTGAAAACAGTTCTTGGTTACAAGCAGCTCTGGATTTCCTATGGAAATACGCTGTTTTACACCGCTGTGGGAACTGTCATGAACGTAGTATTTACCTGCCTTGCAGCATATCCTTTGTCCAGAAAAAGATTCTGCTTCAGAAAACAGATGAATTTCCTTCTGGCCTTTACAATGTATTTTTCAGGAGGACTGATCCCGGTTTACATCGTCATCACAAAGCTTGGGCTCTATGACAAGCGAATGGTAATGATAGTGCCGGTGCTGATCTCAGCCTACAATGTAATGATCTGCAGATCAGCCTTTGAATCGGTCTCCGAAGATCTTTTTGAAGAGGCGGCCATTGAGGGGGCCAATGATTTTTACATACTGACTAAGATCGCTGTTCCGCTGATCAAGCCTACTTTGGCGGTTCTAACGCTGTACTATGCAGTGGCCAGATACAACGACTTCTTTTCCGCCATGCTCTACATCAGTGATTCATCAAAAGAGCCGCTGCAGATATTCCTTAGAAGGATCCTTTTGCAGGCATCTATGGAGATCATGCAGACTACTAACATCAATATGGGAGCGGTTTCCCAGTCTACAATTCAGGTCAGATATGTGTGTATTGTGGTTTCAGTTGTGCCTATCATGCTGGTGGTTCCACTGGTTCAGAAGTATCTCGTCCAGGGTACCATGCTTGGAGCAGTGAAGGGGTAACGTTTTTCGGGGAATCAATATGTATATAACCCCTTGGCGGGTTCAATATAGTTTCTTTATGAAGAAGGAGGTAACTATGAAAAAGAGAGTAATATCATTATTGCTGGCATCGGCTATGGTAATGGGGATGATGGCCGGATGCGGCAGCAGTCAGAGCGCAGCACCTGCAACCGACACAGCAGCTTTGGAAAACAAGACTGAGGTAGTAGATGCGGCCATTGAACAGGCTACCACAGCAGTTGAAGAGAGCGGCTTTAGCTACACCGGTGAAGGCCCTATCTCAGAGGATGGCGGAACGATCAAGATCCTTGCTCAGACATCAAACTATTCAAACGTTGATATCACAAAGGCACCTATCGTTGAGAAAGTCTTTGAGGAAGCAGGGGTAAGCCCTAACTGGCAGCTTCTTGACTACAACAGTTATGAAGAGGCTATCACACCTATGCTCTCAGCAGGAAATATCGATGCCGATATCATCAAGATTCCGGATAACGACCCAAACCAGGTCTGGATCAAGTCAGGAATGTTCGTAGCTCTTGATGAGTATTTTGACTATATGCCTAACTTCACAAAGTGGCTCAGCGAGAACCCTGTTCAGAAGGCTGAGCTCACTGCAGAGGATGGCCATATATACTATGTTGCAGGCGTTAACGTTGCCCATGACTATCAGCCTGTACTTATGTACAATCAGGTTTGGCTTGATAAGGCAGGAAAAACAGCTCCCGAGAACCTGGACGATTTCGTAGAGCTCCTTCGTTATTTCAAGGAAAATGATATGAACGACAACGGTGATCCAAGCGATGAAATCCCGATGTCCATCATGAGTGCATTCCTTCCTTATATGTTCGGTCCAGCGTTTGGTCTTGACCTTGTAAGCGGATTCCAGGCTGATGCCAATGGAACTGTAACCTATGCAGCAGCTGATGCCGAGAACTATCGCAAGTACCTGGAATTCCTTAACGGCCTCTACAAGGAAGGTCTCCTGGAGGTTGAGTTTACATCTCTTGACAGAGATAAGGTTATCGAGAGAATTTCCAACGACCTTACAGGTGTTGCTTTTGACTACAGCTGGGCAATGTCCATGATGTATTCAAATGTGCTTCCTTACTATGACGGGACAGCAGCTACAGCCTTTGTAGGTGTTAAGCCTCTTTCAGGGGAGCATGAAGGCTTCTATGTGGGAAGAAACTTCCTTTCAGGAATGTTTGGTGTAAGCTCCAAGTCAAGCCAGATCGAGCTTGCATGTAAGTTCCTTGATTACTCAATGAGTGAGCACTGCCAGGATTACTACCAGTGGGGTATCGAAGGCGAGAGCTATGTTGTTAACGCAGATGGCTCCAGAGAGTACACAGAACAGGGTAAAGACAATGACTGGTTACAGCAGTTTGGTATCAACCCGGCATTCGTATTCCCGGCACAGCAGTCTGTAGAAGCTACAGATATCCTTGTAGCCGACTGGCATGCAAAGATCAATGCAGATCAGCGCCAGTACGTTGTTGATCCTTGGCCTATGATATACGCAACATCTGATGAAAGTGATACAATTAACATGTATCTTGAAGACATCCAGACAAATGTTGATGAGAATACAACAGCTTTCATCACAGGTACAAAGGATATTGCTACTGAGTTTGACGGATATATCGCAGGCCTCGAGGCTCTGAACCTCCCTGAGCTTGTAAGCATTCGTCAGCAGCAGTATGATCGTTATCTCAAGGCTCTGAACCAGTAAGCCTTGGATTTATAAAGAATGATCGCGGCAGGATGTGTTCTTCGTAGCGCATCCTGCCGCTTTTTGCAGGGGTGTGGACCAAGGGGACGGGCAAGTAAGTCAAGGGGACGGTAAGTCAAGGGGACGGTTCTTCTGACTGGTCCAGACCAGTCAGAAGAACCGTCCCCTTGACTTACCGTCCCCTTGGTCCATTTAGAGAGGAGAAACAAATATGCTTGAATTACATGTGAAAAAAGATGGCGGCGATTACTCCACAATTATGGAGGCCATAAACGCTGTGCCCTATGAAGAACAGGCGATGATCCACATCGGAGAGGGAACCTTTAAGGAGAAGATCTTTTCTGACAAAAGAGACATAGTATTCATGGGAGAAGGTCCTGATAAGACCATCATTGAATATGATGACGGAGCCTTTGACGAAATGGAGGATGGCACTAAGAGAGGAACCTTTAGGTCCTATACAGCCTTTTTTGGCGGGAAAAAGGTAGCCGTAAAGGACATGACCATTTCCAACACCGCAGGTCCCGGAGAAAAAAGAGGGCAGGCGATCGCTGTCTACGCGGACGCAGAGCACTGTCTTTTCGAAAACGTAAAGATGCTAGGATATCAGGACACATTGTTCTGTGCTCCTCTCCCCTTTACAGAGAGGCAAAAGAACGGCTTCTTTGGACCAAGAGTCTATACTCCAAGGATCAAAACAAGACAGCACTACGTGAACTGCCAGATCTTTGGCGATGTGGATTTTATCTTCGGAGGAGCAGACGCAGTCTTCGATAACTGCTTTATTCAGTGTAACAACCGCTATAAGGATGAAACTAAAGGCGGTGCAGTAAAAGACGGCTCTACAGCAGACCGCCATATCAATGGCTACATTACGGCGGCGTCAGGTCTTAAGGACGACCTGGGCTTTGTATTCAGAAACTGCACCATCACTGGTGAAAAGGGGTGCGAACCCGGCTCCGTATTTCTTGGAAGACCCTGGAGAGAGCAGGCAAGAACAGTATTCCTTAATTGTAAGATGGACGACTGTATTGCGAAGGAGCGTTTTTCCGGCTGGGGCGCAGTTCAAAAGGACGAGCCTGAGACCTTCTACGGGGAGTTTGGCACCAAGGGCCTTGACGGCAGCTCTTTTGCCGACTTATCCTATAAAAATCCCTGGGTAAAGGAAATTACCGAGGAAATCTACAACGAATTGAACAGGAGATCAGATGAATATTTACGTTGATTTTGATGACTGTCTCTGTGAGACTGCAAGGCATTTTAGCATACTGGTAAAAGAACTTTTTAATAAGGATGTGCCATACGAGGACATTAAGTTTTTTAACCTGCAAAAATCCTTTGATCTTACGGAAGAAGAGTATGAATATATGATGCTTGAGGCCCACAAGCCGGAGTGCCTTTTGACCTACGAGGAAACGCCCGGGGCGTCTGAAACTATTAACAGATGGATCGATGAGGGTCACGATGTGTCCATTATCACCGGCCGGCCGAGCCTTGCCTATGAAGCTTCAAGACAGTGGCTTGATCAGCACGGCCTTGAGAGAGTTAAACTCTACTGCCTGAATAAATATGGCAGGGACAATTTTATAAAGAACAGTGAGTTTAACCTGGAACTTGAGGATTACTACAAAATGCATTTTGATGTGGCGGTAGAGGATTCTCCGCTGGCCTTTAAGTTTTTTGATCATCTTCCTGATCTGAAAATCATGGTCTTTGACCGCCCATGGAATCATGAACATCCGCTTCCGGAAGGTAACTTCAACAGATGCTTGGATTGGAAAGATATATTTGGAAGGGTATCCTGCAAATAGTAAAATTTTATTAAATTTCTATTGTGTGCTTGTAAAATGATGTGCTTTTTTCGTTTTTTGATATAATAAGTGTTGTTTTATTTTCATTTTTTCAAGGAGAACTATATGATCAACAAACCAATTACCGAGTACACCGATGAGGACATGATTGACCTTATACATGTGAATGTTGACGCTGTTGTCGTCGTCGATAAGACGATCAGAAAATACAGAGCTATGTTCCGTGAGGGTATATTCAAATCCATAATTGATGAGGATGGTGATTACTCTGAGCTGATCCAGAAA
>JAILMY010000105.1 GCA_024692165.1 Butyrivibrio sp.
TGCTTCACTTCGTTCTCGCAATCCTACGTACATTCGTAATCCGCACTAATGTGCTACTTACTCATGTACGTTATGTCATTTCATAAATACAGTGCTTAGTGCAAGCACTGCACCGTATTTACTCATTCCATATATCGCTCAAATCGCTCCGTAAACTATCTGTCTTATTCCGCGAATAAAGCTGTAATCACAGCCGCCATCAATCTGCTGCATATAGATGAGGATCAGTTCCTCGGTAGGATCTACAAAGAAGTAGGTTCCTGCCATTCCATCCCATCCATACTCACCGATACTGCCGTTGGATGTGGCCAGCGCCGGGTCTGTCAGAATGCGGAAATAATTGCCATAGTTATAACCGATGCAGCTCTCAAGGTCAAAGGCATCAAACTGCTGCTGTGTAAGCTGGGGCGATGTCATGAAATCAAGAGTCTTCTTTCCGATAAGCTCTTTGCCATGATAAGAGCCCTTGTTAATGAGCATCTGGGCAAAGTGTGCATAATCATTGGCTGTGGAGTAGAGGCCATCACCACCCTTTTCAAACCAGGGAAGCTGTGTGGGGCTTTCCATCTCCAAACGCCTTTTTACATCATCCTCGGCCCTTACAACCTTTCCACTCTTGTCTCTTCTGTAGAGCACCGCCTGTCTGAAGGCCTTGCTCTCATCAATATAAAATCCCGTATCCTCCATGTTGAGAGGGGTAAAAATCTCTTTTTTCAAAAATTCGGAGTACTTCTTGCCTGTGATAACCTCGATGACACCACCCATGATGTCTGCTGAATGTCCGTATCTGTAGCCTGTTCCAGGCTCAAAAGCAAGATAACCCTCTGCCAGCTTGTTGCAGATATCAACATTGGACTTAAGGATCCCTGACTGTCTCTGGGTCTTGGCTTCCTTGTAGATCTTGGTCATGGAACGCTCCGCCTCACCAAAATCGCCCGAATAGACTATGCCTGAAGTCATATTCAAAAGATCCTTGATAGTAATAGGTCTTCTGGCCTTGTAGATTCCCTCCGGGGAAGCCACTTTACAGCCTTCAAAGGCAGGAAGATAATCTGAGACCTTGCTCATAAGATCCAGCTCTCCGCGCTCGTACAGGATCATGGCTGCCACTGCCGTTATGGGCTTTGTCATGCTGAAAATCCTATAGATACTGTCCTCTCTGTCAGGCTCGTAATGATTTTCGTAAACTCTTTTTCCTTTATGTTCAACTACAATGGTAGCACCTTGAAGTTTTCCTTTTTCACGCTGGCTTTCAATCAGTGCATCAAGTCTGCCAAGCTTTCTGATATTCATAACACTTTTCCCTTCAAATCTGTCTTTTAACCGCATAAAGCTGTGAGAGCACAACTGCTCTCACAGCTTATTTTATCGTATCTTATGTACAATTGGAATTAGAACTTAACTGCCGGAAGCATGTACTTTCTCTCGTAGAAGTCCACTGCCTTCTCGAAATCTTCGGTCTTATCAGCCTTAAGAGTCTCAATGTACTCGTGGGCATCATACATATCGTCGTTTACTTCGATGATTCCTACAGTGATGTTACTGCAGTGATCCGCAATTCTCTCGTAATCCGTTCCAATATCACTAAGGTCAAAGCCTTGTTCGATTGTACATTTACCCTTGCGAAGTCTTCTGACATGGCGGCGCTTAACCTCCATGTTGATGCCATCGATGGTCTCTTCCAATGGCTCAATGTTCTTGGCAAGCACTACGTCCTGATTCTCGAAGGCAGTCAGGGCCAGCTCCATTATCTCTTTTACCGCAGCTGCAAAAATGTCCATCTCTGACTGGGCCTTGGGAGAAAAGGCTCTCTTATTATCTGACATGCCCTTCGCCTTCTGCATGATGTTAAGGGCGTGATCTGAAATACGCTCATAGTCTGTAATGCAGTGGAGCAAAAGAGACAGTGTATGGCTGTCTTCCGGTGAAAGATGATGGTTGTTGATCTTCATCAGATAAGTTCCAAGCTGATCCTCGTACTTATCAATCTTTCTCTCCATATATTCGACTTCATCTGCAATCCCCTGGTCGTACTCAGTGATAAGCCCGATGGCCTTATCAAGAGATTCCTTGGACATTGTAGCCATTGCGATAGCTGCCTGTCTTGCCTGTTCAAGAGCAAAGGGAGGGTTGGAAAGGAATCGTGGGTCCAGTGTACGGATACCCTGCTGTTCCTCCTGCTCCTTCTTCTCCTTCTCGTCGATAGGAATTGTCTTAAGGGCCAGATTAACAAGTACCTGGGCAAACGGAAGCATAAGCGGTGTTGCCACAAGATTGATAAGCGTGTGGATTCCGGCAATGCCCACCATACCAATCTCGTTCTTCATGAATGCAAAGTTCACAACAGAATGGATTGCATAGAATATGATCATAAAGGATAATGCCTTGATCACATTGAAGTACAGGTGCATGAGAGCAGTTCTTTTACCATTCTTGTTGGCACCAAGGGATGAAAGAATCGCTGTGATACAGGTTCCAACCTCAGCACCTACAACAACAGGAATTGCCATGCTGTACTTGATCTTAACTGAAAGTGAAAGAGCCTGCAAAACACCGATGGTTCCGGCAGAACTCTGAATTATCATTGTAAAAGCGATACCAATAAGGAATCCGATTACAGGATTTGAGAAGGTTGTAAGGAACGCCTTGAAGGATTCAACCTCTTTCAGAGGAGAAACCGCACCGGACATGGTCTGCATTCCAAACATGAGTACAGAAAATCCAAGAAGGATAGTTCCGATATTTTTCTTCTTGTCACTCTTGGCAAACATGTAAAAGCCGATACCGATCAGCGCCAGGAAAGGCGTGAAAGATGCAGGCTTTAACAGATTGATTATAAAGTTATCGCTGCTGATTGCGTTTAATGATAAAAGCCAGGCTGTGAAGGTAGTACCAAGGTTAGCTCCGAGTATTACGCTAACCGCCTGCTTTAAAGTCATGATACCTGAATTAACAAGACCGACAACCATAACGGTTGACGCAGATGATGACTGCACCAGCGCTGTTACACCAACACCGAACAGATAAGCAATGACTGAGTGCTTGGTCACTTTTGCAAGAACGCTTTCGAGCTTTCCTCCCGCCATCTTTGTAAGACCGCCGCTCATTACGTTCATACCATACAGGAACATTGCGAGACCGCCTACTAATCCTGCAACCAAGCTGAACATTTCAATTGAACTCATTTTTCCTCCGTATAGGCACTCTCCCCTAAGAGTCTTCTCTCGCTCTTCATGCCTATTTCTCTAATTTTTCACCTTTTGCTACGAGTATATATTACAGTATCAGCCTAAAAATTACCATAAAAAGTTTCTTATGCTTCAAGATTTAAGGAAAGGCGAACGTATTTACCGTACTTAACCTGGCTCATACTCACTCTATCCGTGCCGTTGTAACCATGTCCGTAGATGTTCTCTTCAACCTCCACTTCATCCGTTTCCTTAAACCCAAGCTTTCTGCAAAGATGTATGGAGACTTCGTTTTCTTTTTTTACCAGGGTCTGTACATGGTCAAGCTGCAGCACATCTCTTCCGTAATCCAGGATTGCCCTGCAGGCCTCATATGCATACCCCTGTCTCTGATACTCTTTTCCTATCATAAAGCCAAGTTCAATCTCATCAAATCCGTTACGGATTGAATAACCGGCCCTTCCTATTATGATATTGTCTGCCGCTCTGACCAGAGTCCAAACACCAAAGCCCATTAGACCATAGACTTTTTCAATGTAGTCCCTCTGGTACCTCTTCTCGTCTTCAGGATTCTCGAAAAGTCCTTCCATGTATCTGGTCATCTCCGGATCCTTATAAATTCTGTAAAACTCGTCCACATCATCGAGTGTGGTCTCACGGATAATGAGTCTGTCTGTTCTAAGTACTTCCCATGGCTCCCCGGCATAGCGCTGATATGCCTTAACGAAAGAGTCCATATCCACGTCTTCTATGTCAGAAAAAATAAACTTAAGGCCCTTAAACTTCTCCTGAGGGTTTTTCTCATGAAGAATTCCAATGCAGTAAAAGCCCTTTTGGGTCAGGATTTCGGCCTCATTTGCATTATCACAAGCCACCAGGATAGTCTGCCGCTCTTTTTCCTCATACTTGTCAAAAGAGCTGTCGCCACAGCTAAGAACCTGGGATTCAAAGCCCTGGGAAACTATATATTCTGCAGTCCTTTCAAACTGCCCTCTGAAGGCAGCGTCATCAAACCACCTATTATCAATTGAAAATACAACCTTTTTCAGCACCTTATGCCTCCAAGAATTGGTATCTACCTACTTTTTAGTATAATCCCGAAACATTAAGCTGCCAATTGTCCTTTAATTTATAATGAAATTTTTTGCAAATAAACTGATTATAAAGCATATAAATACAGAATTAAGTATATAGTATTAATTAGTAAATAATCATAAACAACAATCATATATGATGATTTTTATGATTTTTGTACGATATATTATTATATAAGAAGAGATTAAATTTTATTTCAACGGGGGTGTGATTATGCAGGAACGTAGAACAATCAACAGAGTAGAGTTTAACAAACAGTGTTATCATGGACAAGCAGACTTTGGCCAAGTATTACTGCCAGGTTAAAAACATAAGTCCGCTGGGCATCGCGATTACAGTGGATAAGCGTATTCCCAACCTGGTGGGCAAGGACGTGATCGTTGTGGCAGAAACCATGATCATGTATTCCGAGGCTGTCAGAGAAGATAAAGAAGAGGGCAACAAAAAGACTCTTGCTTTCAAAGCAAGAAAGTTCACGCCTGATGTTTTGCAGTATCTGTTCGAAAATATCGGCGAAGATGTGTAAGTCAAATAACTTTAGATAGAGTGGGTTTTGTGGTTTGTTTCAGTTATTGAGAGAGGAGTTACATTATGAAGATGAATGAAGTTAAAAACAAAAAGTCGTTTCAGCTTTGATGATCGGCATTTCGGCCATGATAGCACTTCAGACACCTATCACAGCTTACGCGAGCGGCGATGAAGCGCAGCCAACACCGCCTGATGAGCCAAGCACAAGTGAATCCTCTGCCGCAGAAAATCACGCTGAACCGGAAGCAGTACAGGAGGCCAACCATGCAGTAGAAGAAGCCAACGAGGCTATAGAAGCTTCCGTTGGTGCTCAGCCTGCAGAAGTTGAAGCAAATATCATCCAGGCAGTTGAACCACAGCCTGCTCCGGTATGTGAAGCCCCAAGTGAAACACCGGTCGAAACTCCAACCGAAGCGCCTGCTCCGGCACCTGCTGTTGATCCGGCTACTCTTGTTGAAGTTCAGGCTAACAGTGCCGCAGCTGTTGCAGATACTGTAGCTGCCGAAGTTCAAGATGCCATCACTACCATAGCTAATGATCCGGCAATAACTGTTACAGCAGCTGCTCCTGCAGCAACGAACGTTGTTGATGCCGCAGCTCCTACAGCTCCTGCCCCCGCAGTAGCAGCACCTGCAGCTACTGATACAGCCATAAATGTTGCAGCAGGCGGTGCAGCAATTGACGGATTAAACGCTGATGCTGCAAACACAGTTCAGGAAGGTGCCGGTAACAACGCAGTTGAAATAGCTGATGAAGACACCGCAAGAGCAGATAGCCCTGAGGTTATTGCAGATGAAGGCAATCTGGAGAATCCGGAAGATGCCTTAACTATCCTGGATGAAGATTCAGCAAAAGCTTCAACCTTTGAAGTTCCCGCTCCCGAAAAGAAGATGAGCTGGTGGTGGATAATCATTGTAACTCTCCTTGGTGTAACCGGAGAAGAAATGTACAGAAGACATCTAATCGCCGCAGCAAAACGTGACAAGGATGAAGAAGACGAAGACAACACCACACTCTGATTTTCAAATCAGGCACAATATACAAGCACTAACCCGTATGCACAACATAACAAAGGCTGACCACTTATCGTGGCCAGCCTTTTTATTTGCCTTGAATTTATGGATTTCTATTACTCTGCTTTAGTCGCTTCGTGCTTACTCAGTGGTATCCTCGTCCTTTTTTCTTCCAAGGAAGATCAGAAGACTTGCCGCTACTGCTGCCATCAGGATTACAAGCATCCTTACCGCAATGTTATTATCATCCTCTGTCCTTGCTCTTCTTGCTCCGAGAACTGCCTGTCCATTTGTAAGTTCACGTCTTTCTCCGAGAACTGCTGCCTGTGGTGGTACCGGTGTAGGTATTATCGGAGTAGGATCATCAGGAATAACAATCGGTGGCGGTGGGATAATGGTCGGTGTACCGTAAATTGTAAGAGTTCCTAATGTTGCTGAAACGCTGTAGTTACTTGAATTTGCTGTACCCCAGTCTATTCTGTAGGTATTAGTACTTGATCCAACCTCTGTCTGAGAACCTGTAGTCACCAGTGTTGCTGTCTCACCTGCTACAAGACCCGATAATGATCCACCTGCAGTAATAGCTGATCCATCATAAGTCTTGCTGTCTGAATAAGTTGTTACCTGTAACGGAGCCGGTGTGATCTGCAGCTGTCCAAAGTTGGTCTTGACCTCAAACAGTTTTGAAGCATCATCACCTGCTTCATCAACGATTTCAATCGGTTTATCAAAGGTAAAGCCGTAGTTACCTACATTTTTACCTGTAGCTGAAACACGGATGTTCTTTGCAACAAATTTTAGTCCATTAACTGTAAATTCCGCTTCGTCGTCTGCTGCACTGGCAACTATTGTAAAGAATCCACGGATCGGATTTGTCAGCCTTCCCAATGCCTGCGGCTGTGAACCTCTCAGCTGTGCACTGGTTGCAGGAATAAGTGAAACCGGCTGGTCGTAGCCGTTATATACATTAGTTTGGTTTCCTGCGGTAAGGGTAAGAGTGTACAATGCTTCAGCAGGATTCTCGATAACCAGCTCACCATCTACAACATTGAAGGTAACCTCAAAGTTATCTTTTTTCAAACTGCTGAACTGACCATTTGCAAGGCCCATCGGATAGGTTCCTGCAGCCTTCTGAGTAATCTTCGCTGTTCCGGTGAATTCGATGCTATCATCACCTGTTCCATGAAGTGCCTCAACCTCTGCAGCGGTAAGTGTCAATGACTCTACACTGCCATCAGATTTCTGCTTAGCACTGGTTGCAGAATCGAAGGCTACGTCATAGCCCTCTACTGTATACTCATTTCCGTCAGCGATATTTGTTTTACCCTCTTCAGGGCTCTTATGCCCGGTAATGTTGATTGTGATTGGAAGCTTTTCAATCACAAGCTGTCCATTTTCTACTATAACATCGCGAAGTTTGTACTCCGTTGTTGTAACCTCAAAGTCAGCTACATCAAGATCTGTAGTATAGGTTTTTGCATCAGTCCCCTCAAGGTGTAGCTTCGATGCTGACTCACTCTTAATATCTACAGTAATCTTTGCCTTATCTTCTCCGGTGATCTCATTACCGGATTCATCCTTTGCAATCCACTCAAAACCGTCTACAAAGTATGGATTTGAACTATCGCCGTTATAGATATTGCCCTGTGTACTTGAATTTGCTGTGATAACAACATCAACTACCGGCTTAGGAATCTCTTTATATACAGCTTTATAAGTAATATCTGCCGTTACAGGAGTTATTTCCGGATCCCACTTTTCGAATTCATAGGTATAATCAGCTGTCTCCGGTCTGGTTGGAGTTTCACCGTTATATTCCGGCGTTGTTCCTTCTTCGACATTTTCGTCTTTCTCCAGTTCAGCGTCGTCATAGTTGACCCAGGTTACAGTATACAGATTTTTCCAAACTGCATAGAGGACGTTGGTTTCTGCACCGCCATTATTATCTGCTGCCACATAAGAGTCTCCGGGCTTAATTTCAGGCTCTGTTGCAGACTTATTAACGCTCCATCCCTTAAATACTGCCTTCTGCTTTTCTGTCAGTCCTGTTTCGTCAAATGTCTTTACTTTGAATGCCTTGTTAACTTCAACAGTTTCAACCGCTGTTCTGCCGCCACCAGCATAATTTGCATCATATATATAAGTGGTTGTCTTAGTTGTTTTCTCCTTGAAAACAGCTTTAAGAGTTACTTTATTCTCAGCATTTACAAGGTCCTCAGTAAGTTCAAAGAAATCATTCGGATAGAATACGCCCTTGCTATTGCCATCCTTATCAATAAGATCCCATCCGACGAAAACATACTTGTCTTCATCGAAATCTGTAGGCCTTGCCAGTACTCTGATGGTGGATCCTGTAGCATATTCAAGACCATCCTCAGGAACAATGACATGGTCGCCCACGTACGCATCAACTGTATACTTTACATTGATACTGTCTTTGTTTCTCCATTTAGCGATAATTGAAACATCCGAAGTAACCTTTGAACCGTAGATGTACATATCGCCGTAAACAATGTTACCTGCAGCGTCCTTAGTATAGTAGAACCATCCTATAAGATCATAACCACCATCTCTGGTTGTTGCAGTAAGAGAATCTTTTTTGATATCCTCGCCCCAATCCATCCAGAAGTCAGCGCTCTGACCATCAATCAGCTTTCCTCCGTTAGGATCGAGCTGTATATGATACCTTATCGGTTCTACTTTTGCATACACTGTCTTACCATCCACAGGCATGCTCTCTGATGTTTCAGAAAAATCAATTTTTTTAGTCAGAGTCTTATCTTCGTACCATCCCACAAATCTAAATTGCTGATGGCTACTACTTGAATACCGGCTATTTATAGCTTCTCCTATAGACTTCGCCTTTGCATCAAATCCATTTAATGGAGTTTCATAATATACGCCGCTTTCTATGCCGACCTGTTCATCGCCATACATGAATACAAGATTGTACTTAAGCCTTTCATAACGAATCTGAATATTCGCATTTGCATTAATCGTCTTATTCAGTTGAACATCGTTTTTCCAAGTGTTTCCGCCATCAATAGAATATGACTGATACTTAAAGCCTGAATACTTCTCAGTAACAATCCATGCTCCTCTATGTTGCTGCTGATCAGCTGTTGACTCGAACCAACTCTCTCCTTCCACAGATTGCTTGATGAATTTTGTTGTATATGAATAGCTTACATCTGTATGTTTTGTTAATATCAGTTTTGTCTTTTGAGCATCCTCTGTCTGTAACTGATCGAATATGAATGCATCCAGGAATGTAAGGTGTGTACTGTTATCCTTTTCAAACCAGTCACCTGCAGGCCAGGTATATCCACAGTCTGAAAGTCTCTGACCATAAAGTCCTTTAAATTCCTTGGAGGCAACTTCTTTATAGAGCTTTCCATCACCCTGACCATAAGTCCTTGTAAAATCGTTTATGGTATGGAATTTCCTTCCATTGTAATATCCCCACTGCCCAGAAGAATTTTGCTGTACCTGGACATAGGTAGTTCCAAATTTTCCGTAAAGAGGGCTTATGCTGGTGTCAGTTGTCTCTTCATAGCTTTTTCCTGCGCCATTATTAAAGATTATGGTCATCTCATTCCTGTCATAGTAAATATTAATGACCGTGTCACCTTTTCTTCCAACTATGTCAGTAGAATTACCTTTTCCATCTACTATGGTTGATCTTGAATAATGGAATCCATTATAATTGCCGCTTTCACTGCTGCTATTATATACAAATGCATCAGCGACTTTTACAGTGGCAGAATTTGAGCCGGTAACAACAACAGAATCGTTAGTTCCTGCTGTTTTAACATAACTTGTTAAATAGTCATAACTCTTCTGATCATCAGACATTTCCAGAGTATCTGTGATCTTCTGCTTCCATACGATGATTGTGTATTCAGTATCCTTTGCTTCGTCCCACTTCGCATAAAGAGTTATTTCCTGTCCGCTGGTTATTGACTCCTCAATCTTTTTTGTCCAATCAAACTTATTTTCTTCTGTGAAACTGTCTTTGCTCTTATACCAGCCGCCAAATACATAACCCTTACGTGTAGGCTCTGCCGGCTCTGATGGCACTTCGCCTTCTTCTGCGAAAACAGGTCCCGTATAGCTTGCTCCACCGTCGGTACCACCATCGTTTTCGTCAAAATAGATATAATATGCATCAATAATGCAGGCATAAATATCCATATCCTTGTCTACAGGAAGAGAATCATTTTCGATAAGGTTTTCTCTTGAGCCTTTTACTGTAGTCCATCCAATCTGTGCCTGATGATTACTTCTGTCTACCGTTACTTTAATTTCGTCTACAGTTATTGTCGGAGTAGCTCCCTGGCTGGAAGCTTCAACCTTCTTTGTGTAAACTACTTCATTATCAATGCCGCGGAATCTTACATAATACTGAGTAGTATAATCAGCAAGTACTTTAAACACAGTACCAATCGGTACTTCATCAGGAAGCGCTACCGTATATGGGAATTCCAGTTTATCAGTTGTATTCTCAACAACCCATCCCTTAAATTCCTGCTGCTCTGTCAGTCCCTTCGGAATTCCAGGATCCTCAAGGTCTTCTCCATTTTTTACTACCTGTGTACTAATTAATTCATCGCCAAAATAGAACTCATATGTTGCAACTCTGAGTTCATCTGCGCTGTCATCATGTAATGTATCCTTAGCCGCAATGATAAATATTGAGAATTCATTTACGTTGAACTCAACATCAGTTACGGCTTTAGCTTCTTCTGTTTCCTCTGTTGAAATAGATGCATCGATCTGCTCAACACTGCCGTCATGATCATGAAGGACTGCAAACTCTGTTCCTTCGATAGTTTTTTCAATATCAAGACTTACATGTACAAAGCTGTCAGCTGCAGGCTGTATTTCTTCGCCTTCATAATAGAAAGTAATATCAACACCAACAGCTGCTGTTACACCTTCACCAAGTTCGTCCTGGGCTGTTGAAAGAGCCTGACTCTCAGAGATACCATTTATCTCAACTACTGTTCCCTCAGGGAACGCTCCGTCATCAGCCTTAAGAGACACAACAAGTCCACCTGCATGAACATCGTTTCTTTCAATTGCAGGATAGTTTTCGATTTTCTCTGTTGCTTTGAAATTAGCTGTGAATACAGCGTCATTCGTAACATTCTCAGGAACAAAGGAAAGACCTGTGCCCACCTCATTTCCGTCTTCGTCTGTCCAGTTAACAAATTCAAAGGCGTCATTGACGGGCTCAACTTCTGTGCCCTTGAAGGAAGCATCTTCATCCAGAATATCAATAGTCTCTGAATTATTAGCATCGGATACGAATTTACCGCCGGAAGTAACCTTGTATTCTACCTTTACAAGCTTTTCTTCCTTTTCCGGTTTTTCTTCCTTTTCCGGTTTTTCTTCTTTTTCCGGCTCTTCTTCCTTTTCTATTTCAGCTTCTTCAGCTATAGCCTCTTCCGGGAGCTCCCCCTCTGCTTCTGCGGAAATAGCTTCAGTACTCTCATCTGCTTTTTCGGTTTCTGCGTTTGCAGCACCCATAGCCTCTTCGGCTACCGGATCCTCAGTAGAAGCGCCTTCAGAAGCATTCTGCGCCTCTTCCGGTGCAGATTCGTCCTGTGAGACTTCTGCCTCTGTCTCTTCAGGCGAAGACTCATCGTTATTGGATTCTTCAGGTGAACCCTCTTCCGAACCGCCGCTATTATCCTCCGAAACAGACTCCCATTCAACTGTCTGTATTTCATTTTCATACAGTTCCAGTTCTTCATCGCTTCCTACCGCATAAACTCTGGTGGACGCAAAATCACTGCCAAAAGTGGTGCAAACCAGTGTGAGAGCCATAAGAATTGATAATATTCTGTTCCATCTCTTCATATTACTACCTCTCCCTTTGAAACAAAAAATACCTTTTGGAATTAAAAATGTGAACTTTTTTTCACAATTTCTATCATCATTCTAAACTAAATTTCACAGTTTGGACACATTTTTTTCATTAAGAAACTATTAAATTTCTATCCCGTTTTTTGTGCAAAAAAACGGCACTGTAGCTAGCCTACAATGCCGTTCATAATTTGTTTACAAATAATTAAAAGAATGGTTACTCAGAATCATCTTTTGGACATATTGAGTTGTTAATATAATATTGTCAGATGAGTTAAGACAATACCAAATTAAAAAACTTTTTCATAATATGCCAGGTAAGGAAGCTTACCTGGCATCCTCCCTTTTATAGGGCTTTTTTTATTTGTTGTTTCCCTTAAGGAAATTCTCCATATCAGCTACTGCCGATTCCTCATCGCTACCTTCCGCGATAACAGTTACCTCTTCACCAGCATTAAGGTTAAGTGTCATCATTCCCATGATGCTCTTTGCATTAACCTTCTTGGACTGTGCCTCGATATGAACAGTGCTGTCATATTTGCTGGCAAGCTGAACAAGCTCGGCAACAGGTCTTGCCTCCAAGCCTCCCTGAAGTTTAATCTCGATAGATTTTGTGATCATAATGCCCCTCCTAATTTAACTACCTATGTAAAACTGCGTTAGTTCCCTCTAATTTTATCCGCAAGATCACTCAATTTACGCAATCTGTGGTTCACACCGGATTTGCCCACCGGCGGATCCAGCATCTGTCCCAGCTCCGTAAGGGTAGCGTCCGGGTTTTCAAGCCTAACCTCTGCCATTTCTCGCAGATTCATCGGCAAATTATCAAAACCGTAGTGTTCCTTTATGTAGGTGATATCTTCTATCTGCTTAGAAGCCGCGTTAACTGTCTTGGTGATATTGGCAACCTCACAATTAACCCTTCTGTTAATAGAATTCCTCATTTCCTTGACAATCCTGAGATTCTCAAGCTTCATAAGGCTTACATGTGCTTCCATGATATTAAGAAGGTCAACTATTCCGGCGCCTTCCTTAATATATAGAACAAAGTATTTCTTTCTCTGAACAATTCTGGCCTCAATATCGAAACTCTCGATCATCTCCTTAAGTGCCAGGGCCTGCTCATTGCTGTCACAGACAAACTCAAGATGATAACCCTTGTTGGGATCACTGATGGAACCCAGGCACAAAAAAGAATCACGTATAAATGCCCGCTTACAACATGAATTTCTTGTGACCATAGGGCTAACACCCTTTTGAAGATCTCTAACAGCACCCTCTTCATCAACCATTCTCACAGCTCCAATAACTGATCTCAAAACCGCTGAATCAGTGATGGCTGGGCGATAAACGCGGCCGCCGACCTTAATGTCAGCGAAACCCTCTAAAATGCTAGTTCCTATATTAAATGCTTTTTTTAATAATGTAAAGAACTTTCTAATTATCAGGGCGTTGTCATCCTGCAAAAACAGCATGATTCCGCCGTTTTCATCGGCTTCTATAAGACCCGCCGCGTCAATTATCGCTGCGATCTCCGCCAGCTGGCAATGTCTGGAGGATCCGATTCGTCCTAAAAGCTCTTCCTTAACCTCTGATGAAAAAGACATATCTTACCTGGCCTGTTTAACATCTCTGTGGGAAATCTTGATACCATAGTTACCGCCCGCATTCTTGAGCCTTTCATAGAGCTCATTGGCAATGGTAACACTTCTGTGCTGTCCTCCGGTGCAACCAATACCAACTACAAGCTGATATTTGCCCTCCTGGACATATCCCGGAATAAGGAATTTAAGCATATCTTCCAATTTGTCGAGGAACTCACCGCAGGCAGGAAAGCTCTTAACATATTCCTGCACCCCCGGATCATTACCTGTCTGGTGTTTTAGCTCATCAATATAATATGGATTTGGAAGAAATCTCACATCAAATACCAGATCAGCATCGGATGGGATTCCATATTTAAATCCAAAGGACAGGATAGTGATCATAAGGGAATTGTATCCTTCATCCTTAACAAATATCTTGTCCAGCTCTTTTTTCAGTTCTCTTGTTAAGAGCTGTGAAGAATCCATGACATAATCAGCTCTCTTCTTGACCTCGGCGAGAACCTTTCTCTCTTTTTTGATACCGTCCTCGATTCTATTGCCGGTATCGTTGACATTCATAGGATGTACACGCCTGGTCTCCTTATATCTCTTGATAAGGACCTGATCACTGCAATCCATGTAAAGAATTTCAATCGGAATTCCTTTTTCCTTAAGGGAATCTATGATTCCGGCAACCTCTTCAAAGGCCTGACCGGCTCTGGCATCTATTCCAAGTACTACCTTGTTGATATCATTGTCAGGCTTGGTTATCAGCTCAGCAAATTTCTCTATAAGTGATACCGGCAGATTATCTACGCAGTAATATCCTGCATCCTCAAGCATATGTATGGCAGTTGATTTACCGCCACCGCTCATTCCTGTTACAATCACAAATCTCATGATTATCCCTCTGTGCCTTGCGCACTCTCAAATGTCTGTATTTCTATCAAGTCAGTCAAATTTTCCAAGCATTATAACTTCCGGTTCAAGCTTAACCCCGGTATCTTCATAAACTTTATCCTGAACTCTTTTTATTAGTTCATAAATATTTGCCGATGTGGCCTTGCCTCTGTTGATAACAAAACCACAGTGTTTTTCAGAAACCGCTGCATCTCCTACGCAAAAGCCTCTAAGTCCCGAATCCTCAATAAGTTTACCTGCAAAATAACCCTCCGGTCTCTTAAAGGTAGAACCTGCACTCGGGTATTCAAGAGGCTGCTTCTCTTTTCTTTTAAGGGCCAGCTCCTGCATCCTGGCTGAAATTTCTTCCTTATTTCCTTTGCTCAGTTCCAGCAGTGCAGATAAAACCACAAAATCTTTTCCCTTGATGGCGCTTGTACGATATCCAAACTTCATGGTCTCATTATCAAGCCTTATTATCTCGCCATCAGAAGTCAGAACTTTGACCTGCTTTGTGATATCCTTCATCTCTCCGCCATAGGCTCCGGCATTCATGATCATGGCTCCGCCAATGGTTCCCGGAATTCCTGCCGCAAATTCAAAGCCCGCAAGATCGTTGTCCCTTGCCACAGAAGCAATAGCTGAATTCATTGCTCCCGCCTGAGCATTTATCAGTGTTTCGTCTTCAATCTCTATATCGTCAAAATTGCTTAGGGAGATAACAGCTCCGTCATAACCTTTATCAGACACAAGAAGGTTACTTCCGTTTCCGAGGATAAAAAAATCCACCTCGGCTCTTTTGAGAAGTTTTAAAACCCCCTTGATCTCCTCTGTGGTTCTCGGTCTTAAAAACAAGCTTGCAGGCCCACCAGTTCTAAATGTGGTGTGCCTGCTCATCTGCTCATTTACATATATATCCTGTTTTGAAACAATCTGCTCTAAAGCAGCATAAACATCCTTATTCAAATCTGTCTCCCAGCCATATCAATAAAGAAGCATCTTGGCTGCGCCATATACGCCGGCATCATTTCCAAGCTTGGCAAGTGCAAACTTGACATCCTTACAGCCAGGGAATACATATTTCTCGAAGCTTGGCTTCAAAAGATCAAAGAGCATCTCTCCTGCCTTTGAAACGCCGCCGCCGAGAACGATAATCTCAGGGTTAACAACGCTTGCTGTAATAGCAATTCCCTTGCCCAGATAATATCCATAGCGATCTGCAATCTGCTTAGCTACTGCATCGCCGTTCTTTGCAGCGTCAAAGATATCCTTGCACTGGAAGCTGTCCATTTTTCTAAGAACGCTGTCTTCAGTTGTGGCAGCGAGAATTCTTTTACCAAGTCTTACTGCACCTGTTGCGCTGGCATACTGCTCGAAGCAGCCGTGATTGCCGCATCCGCATGCATCTACTTCATCATCTACAAGGTGAATATGGCCGATCTCTCCGCCTGATCCCTTGGCACCTGTAAGAATCTTGCCCTCATTGATGATACCACCACCAACGCCTGTTCCAAGAGTTACAAGAAGCATATTGGGATAGCCCTGTCCGCCGCCCTTCCATGCTTCACCAAGAGCTGCAACGTTAGCATCGTTGCCAGCCTTTACAGGAAGCTTTAACTTGGAATGGAACTCATTAACTACATTAACCCTCTCCCAGCCAAGATTTACTGCCTGGTAGCAAAGACCATCAGCGTTAACTGCACCCGGAACACCGATTCCGGCACCTACCACATCAGAATCATCGATATTCTTCTCTTTCATCTTTGCTCTGATTGCCTGCGCAACATCCTCGAGAATATACTGTCCGCCATTCTCTGTTCTGGTTGGAATCTCCCAGAAATCAAGCTTCTCTCCTGTCTCTGTAAGCAGTCCAATCTTCGCGGTTGTGCCTCCAACATCTGCTCCGAATACATATCTTGCCATGTTTGTTTCTCCTCTTCTGTTTCTACATATTTTCAAATTACGAATTATTCGTCATCATCATCCTCAGAGCGTCTTCTTGCCAGAGAATTCTGAACTCTGTTGTAGAGCTCCTGAGCTGCATTGTATCCCATTGCCTTCTGTCTGTGGTTAACAGCTGCTGATTCGCAGATGACAGCAAGGTTTCTACCCGGACGGATAGGAATACGGTGGCAAACGACCTTATTGCCAAGGTACTCTGTGTACTCCTCCTCAAGGCCCAGGCGATCATACTCTTTATCTTTGTCCCAGTCCTCAAGCTTGATTACAAGATCAATGGTCTGAGTCTCTCTTACGCTTGATACACCGTAAAGTGTCTTAACATCGATGATACCTACACCTCTCATCTCGATGAAGTGCTTTGTAATGTCAGGAGCTGTTCCGATAAGGGTCTCCTCACTTACTCTTCTAAGCTCGACTACGTCATCTGATACAAGACGATGTCCTCTCTTGATAAGCTCAATGGCTGTCTCTGACTTACCGATTCCGCTCTCACCTGTGATAAGAACGCCGACACCATAGATATCAACCAGTACACCATGAATTGAAATACATGGAGCAAGCTTAACATTGAGCCATCTGATGATCTCTGCCATAAAAGCAGAAGTTGATTTCTTTGTAATAAGTACAGGAACTCTCTCCTCAATAGCGATCTTTAAAAACAGAGGATCCGGAGTAAGCTCTCTACAGAAAACAACGCCCGGAATATCAAAGGAAAGAAACTCTCTGTACATCTCCTCCTTCTTCTCGGCAGGAAGAGATTCCATATATGTGTATTCAACAAAGCCGATAACCTGAAGTCTTGTTGCCTCGAAATGCTCAAAATATCCGGCCAGCTGAAGAGCAGGTCTGTTGATGTCAGGCTGACTGATCCTGATCTTCTTGATATCAAGCTCCGGTGTAAGGTTATCGAGCTTCATTCTCTCGATGATTGTTTTAAGACTAACACTTGCCATTATATACCCCCTATATTCGAACAAGTTTGGTTGCAAAACAGGCATTTTTCAGCCCATACCACAAACAATATAACACAGTATGAAAATCACATCAATTACATTCGTATTATTCAGCAGATGTCTGAGAGTGGAAAAACTCGTATATCTGTTTCGCAGTCTTTTCCGGTATCTCCGGAATCTTTGTCAGTTCTTCGATCTCAGCATTTTTGATATCTTCAATGGACTTAAAATGTCTCATAAGAGCCTTTCTTCTTGTAGGCCCAACGCCAGGAATGTCATCCAGGGAGCTCTTGACCTGGGCTTTGCTTCGAAGGGATCTGTGGTATTCGATAGCAAAGCGATGGGCCTCATCCTGAATTCTGGTAATGAGCTTAAAGCCCTCGGATCTGGTATCTATCGGAAGCTCTACATTATTATAGTAGAGACCCCTCGTTCTATGGTTGTCGTCCTTGACCATTCCACACACCGGAATGGTGATTCCCAGTTCATCCAGCACCTGAAGGCATATGTTTACCTGTCCTCTTCCTCCATCCATAAGGATCAGATCCGGGAACTTGGTAAAGCTGCCATACCGGGCATCTATATCTCTGACCTGAAGGTCATGTTTTTCTTCTATTCCATGAAGCAGTCTTCTGGTGAGAACCTCATGCATGCAGGCGTAATCATCAGGCCCTGCCACGGATTTTATCCTGAACTTTCTGTAATCGCTCTTTTTAGGCTTACCCTTTTCGTAGACTACCATGGAACCCACATTGGCAAAGCCGCTTATATTGGATATATCGTAGGCCTCCATCCTGTTGAGGCCCTTTAATCCAAGGAGACTTTCAATCTCCTTAACTGCCCCGATGGTTCTGCCCTCTTCTCTCTTTATTCGCTCTTTGTCCTTACTAAGAACCAGCTCCGCATTCTGGGCCGCCAGCTCCATGAGCTTCTCTTTCTGGCCTCTCTCAGGAACCGTGATATAGACCCTGCTGCCCTTTCTCTGGGAAAGCCACTGCTCAATGATGTCCATATCCTCGATTTCTTCCGGCAGCATCAGTTCCCTTGGAATAAAGGGTGTGCCTGCATAGAACTGTTTTACAAAGTTCAAAAGAATCTCCGCCTGCGGATTTTCCGACACGTGTGTCATGTAAAAGTGCTCTCTGCCTATCATTCTTCCGTCTCTTACAAAGAACACCTGAACTACCGCATCCTTATCATCCGAAGCGATAGCCACAATATCTTTATCCTCCATGGATGCGTCGGTCATCTTCTGCTTCTGTGCCACAACCTTGACGCTGGATAGAAGATCTCTATACTTGGCCGCAGCTTCAAAATCCAGTTCCTCTGCGGCATTTTCCATTTTTTCCTCAAGCTCTTTTATAATGGCAGAGTAATTGCCGTTAAGAAAATCCAGAGCTTTGTCCACCCTTTCCCTGTAAGCTTCCTTAGTTACTCCTCCTGTGCAGGGACCGCAGCACTGCTTCATATGATAATTTAGGCATGGTCGATCTATGCCGATATCCCTGGGAAGTACTCTGTTACAGGTCCGAAGTCCGTAAATCTTATTGATCAGGTCTATGGTATCTTTTACAGCTGCAGCGCTGGTGAAAGGTCCGAAATATCTGGATTTATCCTTTTTAATAAGCCTTGAGAAAAGAACTCTCGGATAATCCTCAGATACTGTCACCTTAATGTAGGGGTAAGTCTTATCATCTTTTAAAAGAGTATTGTATCTGGGGCAGTGCTCCTTAATAAGGTTATTCTCTAAAACCAGGGCTTCAAGCTCGGAATCGGTCACGATATATTCGAAGCGGGCAATCTGCTTCACCATCTGGTCTATCTGCGGACCTCTTCCTATATTGGCACGAAAATAAGACCTTACACGATTGTGAAGGTTCACCGCCTTTCCCACATACATGATGGTGTCATTCTCATCATGCATGATATAGACTCCGGGCTTATTTGGGAGTTTTTTCAGTTCTTCCTTAACGTCAAAATTAGCCATAGTCTGCACTTGCACAAAATCCCAAGCCTATTCTCCTAAATGAAATAGAGCTTGGGATTTATAATTTTATTAAATCTGGAGATCAGTCTTTTTTGTCGAAGTCCTCAGGAACATGTGAAAATCTGCCGCCTCCGGACACATTCTGTGCTCCTTCGTCAGAAACAGTGGCATCAAAGATGCTGCCTGCGGAATCCTCTGTGATCTCAGGCTGCTGTGCTGTTTCACGCTCAGTCTCGGGCTCCACTGCAGGCTCCTCCTTGACCTCTTCCTTATTTTCCTTGGTCTTGACAGGCACATTCTCACCAACCAGGGCTGACTCAGCTCTTGTGGCATAGATACGACCGTGCTTAGCCTCCTCCATCTCTTCCTCTGTAGGCTCAGGGAGGTTCTCAACCTCACGGTATATCTTCATGAATTCCTTACCGGTAATAGTCTCCTTTTCGATAAGGAACTGTGCAATCTTGTCCATAGCATCAAGATGCTCTCTGATGATCTGCTTAGCTCTGTCATAACACTCAGCAAGGAGCTTCTTGACCTCTTCATCAACCTGCGCCGCTGTCTGATCGCTGCAGTTAAGAACTCTGTTGCCATCAAGATATCTGTTCTGAACGGATTCGAGCTGCATAAGACCGAACTTGTCGCTCATACCAAACATGGTGATCATGCTGCGGGCCATGCTTGTAGCCTTCTCAATATCGTTCTCGGCACCGGTAGTAACTGTGTTGAAGATAACTTCCTCTGCGGCTCTACCGCCCAGTGTAACGATGATATCATCAATGAGCTCATCCTTGGTCTGAAGATATTTCTCATCCTCAGGAACCTGCATAACATATCCAAGGGCTCCCATAGTTCTTGGTACAATAGTGATCTTCTGAACCGGCTCTGTGTTTTTCTGAACCGCACTGATAAGAGCATGTCCAACCTCGTGGTAAGAAACGATCTTTCTCTCCTCTTTGCTGAGGATTCTGTCCTTCTTCTCTTTTCCCACAAGAACCTGCTCAACAGCTTCCATAAGATCCTGCTGGCATACATATTCACGATGTGCCTTGACTGCATTGATAGCAGCCTCGTTGATCATATTGGCCAGGTCTGAACCTACAGCTCCGCTGGTTGCAAGGGCAATTCCCTTAAGATCAACGGTCTCATCCATCTTTACATCCTTGGAATGAACCTTAAGAATCTCCTCTCGGCCCTTAAGGTCAGGCTTATCAACGATGATTCTTCTGTCAAAACGTCCGGGACGAAGCAGAGCCTTGTCCAGGATCTCAGGTCTGTTGGTAGCTCCAAGAATAAGGACACCCTTTGAGGAGTCGAACCCATCCATCTCTGAAAGAAGCTGGTTAAGAGTCTGCTCTCTCTCCTCGTTACCGCCGCCATACTTATTGTCACGGCTTCTACCGATAGCATCAATCTCATCTATGAAAATAATACAAGGCGCATTCTTGCTGGCCTCACTGAAAAGGTCTCTTACACGGCTGGCACCAACACCAACGTAAAGCTCAATGAAGTCTGAACCTGCCAGTGAATAGAACGGAACATGTGCTTCTCCTGCAACTGCCTTGGCAAGCAAAGTCTTACCTGTTCCGGGAGGTCCTACCAAAAGAGCTCCCTTAGGAAGCTTAGCTCCGATCTTGGCATACTTGGCAGGGTTATGAAGGAAGTCAACGACTTCTACCAGAGACTCTTTTGCCTCATCCTCACCTGCTACATCCTTGAAGGTAACACCGGTTTCCTTCTGAACATAAACCTTGGCATTGCTCTTGCCTACGCTAAGAGGTCCGCCGCCCTTACCCATTCTTCTGAATATAAGTGAAAGAATGAGCCACATCAGAATAATAGGTGCCACATAATAAAGAATGAATGAAAGAATCACCCCTGAATTATCAGGTACTTCACTGCTGACTGTAACGCCGGCATCAAGCATTCTTTTGGTAAGATCTGTATCTTCCTCGGCCTTACCTGTAAAATATGTAACAGTATTTGTTCCTGCCCAGTAGGAATATCCTATTCCCAACTGATCTTCCTCTTTTACCACCTTAGGGTAGATATCAATCCTGTCATCCTCGATGACTACCCGGTCTACCTCACCGTTATTAACCATCGTGAGAAACTCTGTGTAAGTTATCTCCCTGTTAGTGTTCTCTGAAAATGCCCTGAGGAAATAGGTCATACAGATCATTGTTACGAGTGCTGCTACCAGAAGCAGAATAATATTCTGTCTTCTGGGGGAGTTAGATCCGTCTCCCAGCGGATTATTATTTCTTTGATTTTGATTGTTATCCATCTCTTTATTCTTTCTTTCTATTGACTTATAATAATCGTATCTGTTATCTTCTATACGATCTCAATTCACTAAAATTTTTAGTGTACTTGATTATTATATACGAGATGCTATGTTTCAAGCAATATTCGTACTTAAGCTACATGTCAAATAATTATATAGCGTACAATTTATTTTTTCAATTGAAGTTTATTAAAGTTTTATAAACAATATTTCTTTGGAGGATATTTCAAAATGGCTGTAAAGTATATTTTTGTGACTGGCGGAGTGGTTTCTGGTCTTGGTAAGGGCATCACCGCCGCATCCTTAGGAAGACTTCTTAAGGCTCGCGGATATAAGGTGACGATGCAGAAGTTTGACCCTTATATTAACATCGATCCCGGAACTATGAACCCTGTTCAGCACGGAGAGGTTTTCGTAACTGAAGATGGTACTGAAACTGACCTTGACCTTGGCCATTACGAAAGATTTATCGACGAGAATCTTGATAAAAATTCGAATGTTACAACCGGTAAGATTTACTGGTCTGTTCTTCAGAAGGAGCGTCGCGGTGACTACGGCGGACGCACCGTACAGGTTATCCCACATATTACAAACGAAATTAAGAGTAAATTCTATAGAAACTTTACAGACGACGAAACCCGTATCGCCATCATCGAGGTAGGTGGTACTGTCGGAGATATTGAGTCCCAGCCATTCCTTGAGGCAATCAGACAGTTCCAGCACGAGGTTGGTCATGAAAACGCTATGCTCATCCTTGTTTCTCTGATCCCATACCTTAGATGCTCTCAGGAAATCAAGACAAAGCCCACACAGTCAGCAGTTAAGACTATGCAGGGAATGGGACTTCAGCCTGATGTTATCGTATGCCGAAGCGAGATGGAACTTGACCAGGAGACCAAGGACAAGATAGCTCTTTTCTGTAATGTCCCAAGCTCACACGTTCTTAACAACCTGGATCTTGAGTATTTATATGAAGCTCCCCTTGCAATGGAAAAAGAGCATTTGGCTCAGGTAGCATGTGAATGCTTAGAGCTCGAGTGCCCCGAGCCTGATCTTACAGACTGGAAGGCAATGGTTGATACTCTCTATTCCCTTAAGCACGAAGTAAGAGTTGCTCTTGTTGGTAAGTATACACAGCTTCACGACGCATATATCTCTGTTGTAGAGGCTTTAAAGCATGGCGGTATCTCCAATCAGACCGCAGTTGATATCAAGTGGGTTGATTCCGAGGAAGTTAACGAGGACAATGTTGCTGAGATTCTTTCGGATGTGGACGGACTTATTGTTCCCGGCGGATTTGGCGACAGAGGTATTGAGGGCATGATCATATCAATCAAATATGCCCGTGAGAATAACCTTCCATTCCTCGGTCTGTGCCTTGGAATGCAGCTTGCGATAGTTGAATTTGCACGAAACGTTATTGGATATTCTGATGCTCACTCTATCGAGTTTGATCCTAATACCCAGCATCCTATGATAGCTCTTTTACCTGATCAGAACGGTGTTGAAGATATCGGCGGAACTCTCCGTCTTGGTTCATATCCTTGTGTACTTGATAAGGATTCCAAGGCATATGAGCTCTTTGGATCAGCTGAGATCACAGAACGTCACCGTCACAGATATGAGGTAAACAACGACTACAGAAACGTACTTGTTCAGAATGGCATGAAGCTCTGCGGAATGTCACCCGATGGAAGAATTGTCGAAATGATCGAGCTTCCGGCTAATATGTTCCACATGGCAACTCAGGCACATCCTGAACTTAAATCTCGTCCAAACAGACCACATCCTCTTTTCTCAGGATTCATCAAGGCTGCTTTGGATCACGAGAATAAATAATTTATATTGCCAGCTTTTTTAGCACCGGTACATGGCTGATTACAAATACTATGCAGTATGATATTGCATAGTCTGCAAGGGCCAAAATTGGAAGCATTATAAATGGTGATCCAATTACCGGCTTTAGACCAATCTTTTTAAACACAATAAGTCCAAAGTCATGTACCAGATATATTCCAAGATTCATTTTTGAGAGCCTTATTATGGCTCTCATTATTTTTGTGTTCGGATTCACATCCTTAAAGGCATATTTGAAAAAAACAAATGCTGCCAGACCAAAAAGTGGCATTCCTGCATTTGTGTATTCATGATAGGTATGTGCCGGGTACTGCTGTCTCATGATCGAAACTGAAACCACCACAAACATTATTAGAACAGATACTATCCCAATTATATAAATAATCTTTCGTTGCTTTGCACTCAGCTCCACAGTTCCAAAATAATATCCGGCCAGATAGTAAAGCACATATCCTGAAATGTACGATAGTTCAAACCTTCCCGTAAACCAGAATGTGCTCTCTGAAACTACTGGTATCAGCTGAAGTGTCGGAATCAGATAAGTGAGAATAAATGACACTAAAAGGAAATATTTCATGGCTTTTCTATCTGCTGCCACAGGCCTGAGGGCAGGAGTAATGACATAGAGCCCTGCTATGGCAAATATGTACCACATATGATATCTGCCGGCTAGTGTATCCTGAATCAGTTTTTCCCCAACACCGCCTGATAAGGATCTCGAGGTAAGAAAGCCACTGGTTATAAGCGCATAGAGAAATGACCAGAAAAAGAATGCACAAAGAAGCCTTGGTATATACTTTTTGAAAATGTCGGAAGACGTTACCTGCCTCTTGGGGTTTAAAAAAAGATATCCACTGATCATTAAGAAAACAGGGACGCTGAATCTTCCCAACATATCAAAAACATTTAATACTCCCCATGGATAACCCTCAAATGGCCCTTCATACCAGCTGATGGCACCGGTGTGAACAGTTATGACCGCTATCATTGACGCCACCTTGGCTATGTCCAGATAGTATTCTCTTTGCTTCTCCATTGATTATTGACCCCCTCCACAAAACTACTATTAGTATTATACGAAAAGGCACTACGCCGTGAAAGACGTAGTGCCTCATTTGTTTTAATAAATCATCCGTTTAAGATCAAAGAATCAAAGCTTTGGGCCGGCAGCTACAAGAGCCTTACCAGCGTCATTGCCTTCATACTTCTTGAAGTTCTTTGTGAATCTCTCTGCAAGATCCTTAGCCTTTGTCTCCCACTCAGAAGCATCAGCATATGTATCTCTAGGATCAAGGATTGCAGGATCAACTCCAGGAAGAGCTGTAGGAACTTCGAAATCGAAAATCGGGATCTTCTTGGTCTCAGCCTTAAGAACATCACCATTAAGTATTGCATCGATGATACCACGAGTATCCTTAATGGAAATTCTCTTACCTGTTCCATTCCAACCTGTGTTTACAAGGTAAGCCTTAGCGCCAGACTTCTGCATCTTCTTAACGAGCTCTTCGCCGTACTTTGTAGGATGAAGCTCAAGGAATGCCTGACCGAAGCAAGCTGAGAATGTAGGTGTAGGCTCTGTGATTCCTCTCTCTGTTCCTGCAAGCTTAGCTGTGAAGCCTGAAAGGAAGTAGTACTGTGTCTGCTCAGGTGTAAGAATTGATACTGGAGGAAGTACTCCGAAAGCATCAGCTGA
>JAILMY010000092.1 GCA_024692165.1 Butyrivibrio sp.
CTCTGTTTGTGCTTAGGGTTGTCACAGATAACTCTGATAACGCCCTTTCTCTTAATAACCTTGCACTTCTCGCACATAGGCTTAACAGAAGACCTAACTTTCATTGTTTCTCCTTTCCTGCATGGTAAAAAGCATGGAGCTTTCAAAGGGCATACTATCCCCTTGCTCCTAAAAAGACCAAATAACATATTATCATATGGGAAATCAAATATCAACTGTTTTTTCGAAAAAATCCTAAGAAAATTATATTATCTACAGGCAGGAAGATACTGAGAATTAAACATTCTCTTATGCCTGTGAAAGTCATTATCGGGTCTGTTATAGAATTCGTAGATGGTCGGATCTCTGTCATCCCAGGTAACATCAACGTTTGCATACTTTTTATCCATATTAACGATATTCCATGCATGCATCCCTCCTGACACCAATCCGCCACCCCAGCCAACGCAGAAATAGGTAGGAATTCCCACCTGCTGCATAAGGTACTGGAAAGCCTTTGAATAGCCTGCGCAGACAGTTTCGCTGTTCACAATGGCACTGTAGGCACTCTGATCCAGGTTATTCTCATTATAGGTCAGCTTATTTGTCAGGTAATCATGGATAAACTGCTCTTTATCCGCATTTGTCTCAAGGGCGCTTGCCATGATTACCACAGGTTCTGCTGCTGCCGCAAATTTTGACTTTGCCTCATCGATATCCCCAAGCTCAGAATCGTAGAAGTACAGCCTCACCTTAACCACTTTTCCCCCGAAATCATACTCGGTATACAGCCTGGTATTCAGCCAAAAGAGCTCCGGATGATCGAAGGATACGCTAAGAAGCGCATTATTCCACTCGCTGGGAGTTGCCACATTTACAGGTAAAAATTCCGGCCACATATTAAGGGCATTGGCGTAGATCTGCCTGTAAAGTGCCTTACAATTGCTGTCAAGCATCTGATAATATGGATAGAACTCTGCAGGGAAGCTGTAATCATTTCCGCTGTAGCCCATACCCACGTCAATAAGGGCCTCCTGAACCTGGCCCTGATCCTCAAGCTTTATTACATTCCTCTCAGGAAGGCCGTATCCGGTCAGCTCATCAATGTTGTCGTAGTAAGTGACCTGATCGCCGTTTTCATCCACCTCGTCTATGTCTTCGTTGACAAGAGGATCCTCCTGCTTTTCATCTACAATATCCTTATCTATTCCTTTTGTGCTCCAATCCCCCAGATACTCGGCATACTCTTTTTCCTTGTCCTGTGTATAGGTAAAAGAGCTTACGGCTGTCGCAGCGTCACTTATCCCACTTAAGGATGCCACATCCGCTATGGCAACTGGGCCTTCACTGTCAGCATCTGCCTGCGCCGCTTCAGCCTCGGCACTTGCAGCCGCTTCAGCCGCTAATTCTTCCTCTGATTTTTTAATTTCTATGTGGAGATTATGAGATTTTGCAAATGCCGACACTTCTTTTGCTATGGTCGGATCAATGGCACAGGCCACGATAAGGCCGCAGATTGCCACCACAATTGCAAGAATAGTAAATAATAATTTCGATACCAGCTTTTTCATAGCGAATTCCTTCCTTGTCTTTGCGCAATGAAACCAGCATAGTGGTCCTTTCTGTATATCGGCATATTATTCTGTTTTCTTAACTATGATTTGGATATTTTTATGTAATAGGAAGCATTTTCCTCGTATTACATAAAAAAGGCCGTGGACCTTTAAGGTTTCCACGGCCATGATCTTCATGATGCCTCGATCTTATTGTTAAAACTTACTCCGCGATTGATATCACCCTGGTGGTTCTCACCGAAGTTGTAATCATTTCCCGGAAGAACAGCATTGAGCACGATACCAAGAAGTGCTGCGATAGCAAGAGATGTGAGTGTTATTGATGTTCCTGCAATTGTGAATGTGATTCCATCTGAGAAACCAAGACCTGAAACAAGGATAACTGCGGCAACAATGAGATTTCTTGACTTTGTGAAGTCAACCTTGTTCTCAACTACGTTACGAACACCGATTGCTGAGATCATTCCGTATAATACGAAGCTGATACCACCGATGATTGCTGTAGGCATTGTTCCGATCACATCAGCAAGCTTAGGAATGAAGCTTACTACGATGGCGTAAACAGCTGCAAGTCTTACAACCTTAGGATCATAAACCTTTGAAAGCTCAAGAACGCCTGTGTTCTCACCGTATGTTGTGTTAGCAGGGCCACCGAACAGTCCGGCAAGAGCAGTAGCAAGACCATCGCCCATAAGAGTTCTGTGAAGACCCGGATCTTCAATAAAGTTATTGCTTGTTGTAGCAGAGATAGCTGAAATATCTCCTACATGCTCCATCATTGTTGCAATGGCGATAGGTGCCATAACAAGGATAGCTGTAAGATCAAATTTAGCGATAATGAACGGTGGAAGTCCTACCCAACTTGCTTCTGCGATAGGTGCGAAGTTGATGATCGCACTGCCGTCAGCATTTGTGAAGCCGATAAACTGCATTACAAGGGCAACTACATAGGCGATAACTACGCCCATAAGGATAGGAACGATCTTGAACATTCCCTTGCCCCAGATATTGAAGGCAATTACCACAACCAGTGCAACTAGAGCCAGGAACCAGTTAGCCGAAGCATTAGCTACAGCTGAAGGTGCCAGTGAAAGTCCGATACAGATGATGATTGGACCTGTTACAACAGGCGGAAGGAAATGCATAACCTTTTTTACCCCTACAAGTTTGATAACAAGGGCAAGGACAAGGTACAAAAGCCCTGCAACAACGATACCACCGCAAGCATAAGGAAGTTTCTCTCCAAATGTCATATCAGCATATTTACCTGTGTTAAGTGAAGCAACTGTGGCGAATCCGCCAAGAAAAGCAAATGACGATCCCAGGAAAGCCGGAACCTTAAGTTTAGAGCAAACGTGGAATAAAAGAGTACCAATACCTGCAAAGAATAACGTTACCTGAACCGAAAGACCTTCGCCGTTAAAATAGCCATTGACGAGAATCGGAACCAGGATAGTGGCTCCAAACATTGCAAACATGTGCTGCAATCCCAGGAGCATCATTTTGGGTTTCCCCAGTGTTGTGGCATCATAGATAGCCTGTCTTTTTTCTCCCATTTTTCTCCTCCAAAAAAATAATAGAAATAATAAAAATATTCCCCAATTTCCAAAAATGATTATAGCATGTAAGCTATGTTTCGTCATAAAAAGTTGGATGAAATTGCATAATATTTTTGCATAATCTTCTTTCGTATATTTTGTTTATTGTATACAATAAAGCTGATAACAACGAGGTTTGACTCATATGGAGGTATACCATGTACAGCACAAACACTAAACGCTATGACTCTATGAAATACAACAGATGCGGAAAGAGTGGTTTGCTTCTTCCGGCTGTATCTCTGGGGCTGTGGCACAACTTCGGAGACAATGACGATTTTGAGAACATGAAGCAGATGTGCTTTACTGCTTTTGACAACGGAATAACCCATTTTGACCTGGCCAACAACTATGGACCGGCGCCGGGTTCCGCAGAAAGAAACTTTGGAAAGATCATGCAAAGTGACCTTTGCTGCTACAGAGATGAGCTCATCATCTCCACCAAGGCAGGATATGATATGTGGCCAGGACCTTACGGAAACTTTGGCAGCAGAAAGTATCTAATAGCCAGCCTGGATCAGTCCTTAAGGAGAATGGGCCTTGAATACGTAGATATCTTCTATCACCACAGACCCGATCCCGAAACGCCTCTTGAAGAGACCATGGAGGCTCTTGCACAGATTGTAAGAAGCGGAAAAGCGCTTTATGTTGGCATTTCCAACTACGACGGTCCTTCAATGGAAAAAGCAAGCAGGATTCTTGGAGAACTCCATGTTCCGTTCATCATCAATCAGAACCGCTACAGCATTTTTGACAGAGGAATTGAGAAGAACGGTCTCAAGGAGAAGGCAAAAGAGCTGGGAAAGGGCATCATATGCTTCTCCCCTCTCGCACAGGGTCTTTTGACCGACAGATACATAAATGGAATTCCTGAGGACAGCCGAATTAGAAAAAGCGGAGTTTTCCTTAATGAAAAAGCCCTCACAGATGAAAAGCTCTCACAGATCAAGGGTCTTAATGAGATTGCCTGCAGAAGGGGCCAGACTCTCGCTGAAATGGCACTTTCCTGGATATTAAAAGATGGTTATGTGACCAGCGTACTTATCGGGGCCTCAAAACCATCTCAGATTCTTGATAATATTAAAGCTATAGAAAACACAGAGTTTTCTGCTGATGAGCTGAAGGAAATCGACAGCCTCTCAGTCTGATAAAATAACATAGCAAAAACTAATCATTGGCCTGGTATCTATGATACTGGGCCTTTCCATTTTCTTTTGCCTTATAAAGAGCCTTATCAGCCATGGCATATATCTCTCCAAAGGAAATTCTACCTGTTTCAATAGCAAATCCCATACTGCAGGTCATACCGGTTATTCCGTCGATATTCGAAGTCTTCAGTTCGTGAAGAACGCTCCTGCACCTTATTTCAGGGAAATCATCAGGCATCTCTCCTAGAACCAGCACCATGAATTCGTCTCCGCCTATTCGACCGATGATATCATCAGGATGGAAATAGCTCCACAGAGTTTCCGCAAAGAATTTAATCACCTTGTCGCCGGCCGCATGCCCATACTGATCATTTACGTTCTTAAAATTATCCAGATCAAAGATAAACATGGTACATTTGGCACCATTCATCTTTCTATCAAGATACTCCGTACATCTTTCTTCGAAGGAAACCTTATTTAGGAGCCCTGTCAAAAGGTCGGTCTGACTCATTTTTACCAGTTTTATATTATCCTCACGCCTGGATAAAGCCGTGGTTATTATGGCCAAATAACTAAAACTTGAAGCAAATATTGAAAGTGTAACCACCGTCAGATCGCTTATGACCAGCGCGGTGGTTTTATATTTTATATCGATAAGGATGAATATCAGTGCAAGAATTGACTTAAACAAAAAGGCATAGCTGATTCTGTCTATATACAGCATAGTAAGGACCAGAATTGCACAGGGAAAAAAGACTGCTCTTGATCCGCTGTAAATAATAATGTCCGCCGCTGAAAAGGTCACGATGACCAAAGTATATACTACAGTGCAGTAGATTCTGGATATGATAAAGCTGCCCCTTACATTCTTTGAGCAGATATCATTAACCAGAGTAACAATAACAACCGCTAAAAGCGCGGGGAAATACTTGGAATATGCAGGAATACCTCCGCCAAAAGCAATACCTGTAAGGATATACAATACAGTAATGAAAACAAAAAAAGTCAGCATACGCCTGATAACTGACACGTTATCGTATGCCAACTTTTTCTTATTTGTTTCAATATAGTATTCGCTATCGTCATAAAATTGAAACAGTTTCTGTATCATATCATCCTCAGCAAACAAAGATAATAGACAAAATAACAGTGCAATACAATCTCAATGTAATTATAACTTTAACGAAACACCAAAACAATTAAACATTTATTAATATTTGTTTAATCAAACACGCAAATTACTTGTCTCTCCAGATAATTCTACCCTTTGTAAGATCATATGGAGAAAGCTCCAGGGTAACCTTATCTCCCGGTAAAATTCTGATGAAGTTCTGACGAAGCTTACCACTGATATGAGCAAGAACTACGTGTCCGTTCTCAAGCTCAACCTGGAACATAGTGTTAGGGAGCTTCTCTATTACTTTTCCTTCAATTTCAATTACATCTGCCTTTGACATCTTTTTCCTCCATTATACAATAGTCAATATTTCCGGTTCACCATCCGTGATGGCAATTGTGTTTTCATAATGTGCAGCCAGAGAACCATCAACGGTTACTACTGTCCAATCATCATCGAGCCAGCCAACATATCTCTCCCCCATGGTTATCATAGGTTCAACACATATTGTCATTCCCTTTTTAAGTTTAACACCTCTGCGCCATTGTTTAAAATTAGGCACGATTGGGTCTTCGTGAAGGCTCGTTCCTATTCCGTGGCCTGTAAGTTCTCTTACAATTCCATAACCGTAAGGTTTAATAAAATCATCGATTGCTCTGGAAATTTCATGTAACCTATGACCTGCGTAGGCTTTCTTGATTCCCTCAAAAAAGCTCGCCTGAGTTACATCAATGAGTTTCTGAGCTTCATCACTGATCTTGCCTACTCCCCAGGTTCTGGCGGCATCGGAATGATAACCTTTATATATAAGTCCCGTATCGAAGGTAACAATATCTCCTTCTTGCAGGATTCTGTCAGCACTAGGTATTCCGTGAACAACTTCGTCATTCACCGATATACACACAGAAGCAGGAAATCCTTCATAATTCTTACAATTAGGAATTCCCCCCAGAGCACGAATGGTCTTTTCTCCAATCTGGTCCAGTTCAAGTGTTGAAATTCCCGGCCTGACAGCCGAATGTAATTCCTCATGAACCTTAGCTAAAAGATGCCCTGACTGACGCATAAGATCAATCTCTTCATCAGTTTTTATCGTAATATTCATATAAAACCTTAATCTTATGCATTCAGGATATTAACGATCTCGTTAAATACTTCCTGCATATCCTTGGTACCATCAACTGTCCTCAAAATATTTTTCTTATCGTAGTAGTCGATAAGAGGCTGAGTCTGTTCATGATATACTGAGAGTCTGTTCTGAACTGTCTCAGGCTTATCATCCTCTCTCTGAACAAGCTCGCTGCCACATTTATCACATATTCCCTCAGTCTTTGGAGGAATATGCTCAATATGATAAGTAGCGCCACATTTAAGGCATGCTCTTCTACCTGACATTCTGCGTACAATGTTCTCATCAGGAACATCTACATTAACCGCAAAATCCACCTTGTCACCAAGCTTTGTAAGCTCCGCATCAAGAACATCAGCCTGTGGAATAGTACGTGGGAAACCATCAAGTACGTATCCGTTCTTGCAATCATCATTTGCTACTCTGTCAAGAAGGAGCTGAACAGTGAGTTCATCAGGTACAAGAAGACCCTTGTCCATGAATTCCTTGGCTTTTTTGCCAAGCTCTGTTCCATTCTTGATATTGGCTCTGAAAATATCTCCGGTTGAGATATGCGGAATATTGAATTTCTCTGCAATCATCTGAGCCTGTGTTCCCTTGCCTGCTCCAGGCGCACCTAACATAATAATTTTCATACTTAGAATACCCTCACCATAAATTATTTTGTATAAATCAGAATAAGAGGCTGCAGATCCCTGACTTAACGCCGGGTCTGCCACCTCTTTTTCATTCCACGCATTAGTCTTCCAAGAAGCCCTTGTAATTACGTACAAGCATCTGTGACTCAACCTGCTTGATTGTCTCAAGAATAACACTTACCACGATGATAAGGCTGGTTCCGCCAAAAGATACGCTAGCTCCGAACATACCATTAAAGAAGATTGGAAGGACACCGATGATTGTAAGTCCACATGCTCCAATGAAAATGATATAGTTCAGAATGTTTGTAAGGTAATCACTGGTTGGCTTACCAGGTCTGATACCCGGAATAAAGCCGCCCTGCTTCTTCATATTATCTGCAATCTCAAGAGGATTGAAGGTAATTGACGTATAGAAATACGCAAAGAAGATAAGCAATAAAATATAAACCAATAAACCAATTGAGTAATTCCAGTGATTTGGATTACACCAGTTACTCTGGTTCAGATATGCAACGAACTTGCCCCAGAAACCTGCTCCGTTGTAACCAACGAGCTGTGTAATGATAATAGGTGTCTGGAAAAGAGACATTGCAAAGATAATAGGCATAACGCCAGCTGTATTGACTTTGAGAGGAATCTCCGAACGGTTTCCACCGTAAGTTTTTCTTCCCTGTATCTTCTTGGCATACTGAACAGGAATTCTGCGCTCAGCGCCATTAAGAAGAACTACCAATACAACCATTGCAACTATAACTGCAATAATGATTATAGCTGAAACTACTCCCCTAGCAATAGGCTTGCCTCCAACGAACTGATCGTAGAGGGCCTTTAAATCTGACGGCATTCTTGAAAGAATGTTAATAGTCAGAACTATTGATATACCGTTTCCAACCCCATTTTCTGTGATTCTTTCACCAATCCACATCAGGAATGCACTACCAGCTGT
>JAILMY010000153.1 GCA_024692165.1 Butyrivibrio sp.
CCGCCGCAGATCATGGTTCTCTCAGGCTTAACGCCGATTGACTTGGCAACCTCATACATATCTCTTGTAGCAAAAGCAACACCCTCAAGAACTGCCTGTGTCATATCCTCTCTTGTAGTATCCATTGTGATACCTGTGAAAGTAGCACGAGCGTTAGGATTGTTCCAAGGTGATCTCTCACCCATAAGGTATGGAAGGAAGAATACATGGTTCTCACCAAGCTTCTCGATACCCTTCTGCTCATCTGCATAATTCTTGGTCTTAAGGATTTCATCCATCCACCACTTATTGCAGCTGGCAGCACTGAGCATACATCCCATAAGGTGGAAGTGTCCGTCAGCGTGATCAAATGAGTGCAGAGCGTTATTGCTGTCTACAGCAAAGCTGTTTGATGACATGAAAATTGTTCCGCTGGTTCCAAGAGAGATATTACACTTATTGTTACCAACTGTTCCGGTACCTACAGCAGCTGCTGCATTGTCGCCGGCACCTGCTGCGATAACAACGCTCTCAGAAAGACCAAGCTCACTTGCAAGCTCTGCCTTAAGTGTGCCAACCTTCTCATAGCTCTCAAAGAGCTGTGGAAGCATATCTTCTGTAATACCGCAGATATCGCACATTTCCTTAGACCAGCATCTGTTCTTAACATCCAGAAGAAGCATTCCTGATGCATCAGAATAATCTGTGCAGAATGTTCCGGATAATTTATATGCAAGATAATCCTTAGGAAGCATTATCTTCTTGATCTTCTTAAAGTTCTCAGGCTCGTTCTCTTTTACCCAGAGAATCTTAGGAGCTGTAAAGCCTGCGAAGGCGATATTTGCTGTGTACTTGGAAAGAGTCTCTTTGCCAATCTCACCGTTAAGGTAATCAACCTGCTTCTGAGTTCTTCCGTCATTCCAAAGAATTGCAGGACGAATTACGTTGTCGTTCTCATCAAGGATTACAAGACCATGCATCTGTCCACCAAAGCTGATACCTGCAACCTGTGACTTATCTACATCCTTAAGAAGCTCCTTAAGTCCTGTGATGGCCTCTGTGTACCAATCCGAAGGCTCTTGTTCAGACCAGCCGGGCTGAGGGAAGAATAAAGGATACTCCCTTGTTGCTGTTCCATGAATTTTACCGGTCTCATCCATCAGCACCAGCTTAACGGATGATGTTCCCAAATCTACACCAATATAAAGCATTGCAACCTCCTTATCTGCTATAGATGCACCGCAAATCGGCACATCTGTCAGTTATAATTCATCATAGTACAATGATAACTGCTTTTGCCCGCAAGGTCACTCCGTATTTTGCTTTTTTCTTCTTGATTATTGACGTAAAAAAAAGGGACTGATCTAAATCAGTCCCAATACTCTCTGTCTCTGGTTTCTGTACATGTCAATGTATTTTCTCAAAAGATCGCTCAGATCTTTAAGTACCATGATCGCAACAAATCCCACCAGGATTCCGTTGAGGTAATCATAATCTCTTGCATCCAGGAATTTGCAGACGGAATATACACCTACAATCCAGAAGATCGGTCGACTCACAATTGCTATCAATCCATAAAAGAACAGGACTAGTTTTTTACCCATTTTGCAATTGAGTCTCTTTAAATCCCTTGTATTAAGAATGGCTGTCAAAAAGGTAATAATGCTCTTATCCAGAAGGTTATCTACACCAAGCAGCGCTGTTATTACCCAATAGCCATCAAGCTTTACGAAGGGGAACAGGTTATATACCACAAACCCTATATTTGCAAGATAATAAAATATCAAAAGCGGTACGTAAATACCTATATGGTAAAGGTAGAAGTATGCAAGACATGCCAGTGTACCCAAGGCATAGTTCATTGCAATTCCCGAAATTGCAACTCCCAGGCTCTTCTTCTTATCCTTGAACATGTATATATCACTAACATCACAAAAGAAACATGGAACCATGAAAAACAGCATCAGTCCCATGGAAGAAATCTTTCCGCCATGACGACTGCAGCATATGGCATGTCCGCACTCATGAAGCATGATGGTGATGATCATCATAAAGTAAAAGGCTATATATTGCATAATGGAAAGATGAAAAGAGTCTTGCACGGCTCTTACCAATTCTTCTTTATGGCTGAACATAACCACATTTGCTGCTATTGTCATGATGATAAGTAAAAATACTCCACGCAGGGAGAATATATCTTTGACAAAACGGGGAACCTTCGCTAGAGCGTTCTGTGGATTGACTTCACATACTTTTATTCTGGTAAAGTCAAATTTCTTTTTGTCTTTTACAATGACTTTGTTCTCATCAAGGAATCCCCATTCATCAAATTTATGGTTCATAAAGCTCTGTTCATCAGGATCAAGAAGCACTGTCTCTGATAGCTTGAACTCATTCCCATCATATCCAAGACACCTAAGTAAATAATCGGTTTCTCTTGAGCCGAGTTTCACATAATTCTTTGTGCTGTTATTCTTGACAGTGAACATTCCGTCCTCAAGAAATACGATATCTAAGTGTTTATAGCGCATAAATCCTCCGAACTAAAATACTCAGGTTAAAGCAATAACACTTACGCCAATAAGTATTCCGGTTGCTACTCCTGCGGCAAACCATCCGTCGCCGAACTCTTCAGCAGTTTCCATCTCTTCGAATTTGGACTTTCGATCGATGTTATTGTTCTTGATATCTTTCTTACGCATTTTTCTCCTCCTTAGTTTTTTGTTTTATTTCAACACGTCAAATACGTATTAAAACCTGGACAAACACTGCGACAGTTGTGATAATGAGTGCTCCCACTCCTATTCCACCTGCACTGAGTTCTTTGACTTCTTCATATTCTTCAAATTTCAAACTGGAAGGTTCATCTTTAGCTTTCTTCATTTCCTAGTCCTCTCTTCGTTATAACCACGTACTTTATCTGACCTTCATCAGGGAGCCTGTTTCTGTATTCAGATAAAAGTACTGCCCATCCTTTTCGCAAAGGATATCCTGTTTCCCCACTTCTTCTCCCGTATGTGAAAACTTTTTCCCCGGTACCAAAAAGTGTATATATTCATCATCCCTAAACAGGTTGCTGAACTGTGCCAAAAAAGCAGCTACATGCTGTCTTACAATAAACTCCCCGATAAGTCTGTGACTGCGCATAAAGTCACAGAAATCATTTTTTGAAAGTCCTTTGGGGAGCATTGCACATCCCGAGCATCTGTCATGCGCTGTACAGGACATGCACTTTCTATCTATGATTGCCCTATCGCATTTACGATTGGCACTTCTTATAATGTCGTCATAGTCATCGCCAAGTCTGCCGATGCTTTCTTTGCTGCTAAGACAAGGGTATATCCGTCCATTTTTTTCCCAGAACCTAAGCATACGCTTCAGGGAACATCCGTTGCTCCAACGGCATTCGTCAATAAGACGCCTTTCATAGGTATCTGTAAATCCCGTTTTCTCGAAAAGAAAAAGGTCATTTTCAAATGCACTGTAATCCTCAGGTGATTTCAGTTTAAGTATATATTCATGTCCACGGACAAGCTGTCCTCTGTCCCTTATTTCTATATAATCGCTATAGGCAAGGACCGTTCGCTTAAGAACAACGCCAGAGTTATCAAAGCTTATTTTCCCTTTTCCTATAACATGTTTATGGCTATAGGGCGGCTGCATGTTGTGTGTCTCTTTCCTTGTGAAAATCGCACTGTTTATATCAACATAAGATCTCAGATCCGCCTCTTTATCATGAACAAGCACATGCTTGGCATAGGTATTGGATATCTGCTGCGGATATACTCCACTTACAAAAGCATCATATCCGTTTTTCATTACTGCAAAATATCTGATGTTATCCGTCTTATCTTCTTCAGTATCCTCCATGGGGATACTGATTTTTTTTCCATAAACTTCGGAAAGATCACCGGCCAGCTCCAACACCAGGGGTAGAGCTTTTTGGTTACAGGTGACGATAAACTCATCGCCCTCCTGCCTTAGAACAGCTCTTTCCAACTCCTCAAGACTGTCTATTTCATAATCATCAACAGTATATAAGCCATTCTCATTTTTAACATTTATACGATTTATCGCTGGGGTCATCGGTTCTCCTAACTGATAGTCCATCCACCGTCTACTACCAGATTCTGCCCTGTGATCATCCTCGCGGCAGGCGAGGATAAAAAGATCACAGCATCCGAAACATCCGAAGGTTTTGCGTATTGTTTCATCGGTATTTTTGAAAGATATTCTTTTCTTAAAAGTGGCGTATTCAGCAGTGTTTCATTCTTTTCCGATAAGATCATAGTTGGCGACACCGTATTTACCCTTATTTTGTATTTAGCCCACTCAAGCGAAAGCTCTTTTGACAAATGGATCATTGCCGCTTTGCTTGCACAGTAAGCTGCTCTGTCTGTACTTGCTACCACTCCATGCTGGGATGCAATTCCAATAATGCTTCCCCCATGGTTCATGATCATGTTTCTTGCTGCCATCTGGGAGATAAAAAAGAATCCCCGGATGTTCACACTTTGTATTCTGTCCCAGATGTCCTCTGTCACCCGGATCGCCGGGGTAAGTATGTTGATCCCGGCCAGATAGTACAACGCATCTATAACTAAATCATTACTAGTAATGTAGTTTCCAAGCTCATCGATCTGCCTTGAATCGGTGACGTCCAGCATATACTCCCGGGCCTCGGTCTTCGGATTCCTTTCCCGAAGACCTTCACACCATATTTGGAGTTCTGCGTAGTTTGAACTTATTTCCGTAATAAGAATGTTGTCATATGTTCTGCATAATTTTTCCAGCAGGTCTTTTCCAATGCTGCTCATTCCTCCAACAACCAACGCTGCCTTGTTTTTGCATCCCATATCTGACTACTCCGTATCTATGTGAATCATTTCTTTTGATGGTTTAACTTTAATGCACCGTGACTGGCCAAACAACGATAAGTCCGTTAACGAACACAAAAACCGCCGAATGGTCTTTACTAAACCGCTTAAGCGGTCGTTAAGCCCCTTGAACGGTTTTTTGGCACAAAAAAAGAAGCAGTCATACCAATCTGATATGACCACTTCTTACGTTGTGTATCATTTTCAGTTAAATTAGCTTTCTTCCGAGCCAGATGCAGATGCAAGCACCAACAACTGAAACGATCAGGCTTCCGAAAAGTCCGGATGCTGTAAGGCCAAGAACTTTAAATACCAGACCTCCAACAAAGCCTCCGCCAACACCAAGAAGTATGTTCTTAAGTGTTCCTGATTTTTCCTTCATAATGTAGCTTGCGATGAATCCTTCAATTGCTCCAAGAATAAGTCCCCAGATAATTCCCATGTCGTACCCTCCTTTGACATCTAAGTTTAATACTATGATAGCACCATTATGCATTTGTAGTGCATCTTTTAACAAGTAACACAATTCCTGCAATTGCTAAAATCGGCCATGCGATTGAAATAAGTCCGCCAACTATTGCAATCACCAGCATTAAAGGCAGGAATACTACGAACAGGAAGAACATCGCGATATTCCATGTTGCCCTAAAAGCAAATCCTAAAAGTCTTCCGCAAAATGCAAATACAAAAAACATCATGATCAGTGTCAACATATCCAGCTCCTCCTTTCGTATGTGTTTGTCTGTTAATGTTGTCTGTTGATGTTATTAGTATATGACCGTTTTGGTACATAATATATACCTACAGTTGCGACTAAATAGCAGCTATTTCTCCTTATGAGCGAAAAAATATTTCATTCCTCCGGAAATTCCTGTTTTCTTTACGTTTTACACATGATATTCTCATTGTAAACGACTCATTATTTTGAGAATACGAATAGGATTATTGAATATGTCTAAAGAACAAGCTATTAAAATCGATAACAAAGAATTTTTCGGGCATCTGGCTCATATCGCAGTTCCCATTGCGCTCCAGAGCCTTATGCTGGCCATGGTGGCAGCGGCAGATGCGCTGATGCTGGGAAGAGTTGAACAGAACCAGATGACTGCAGTTTCACTGGCAACTCAGATCCAGTTTGTACAGAATATGTTCCTCT
>JAILMY010000207.1 GCA_024692165.1 Butyrivibrio sp.
TAGAAGAGATGAAATATACTCTTAGCGCAACAGCCGTTACCTATGATATCAAGATGATGCTCCTTATGCTGTGCATCGGTGTTCCCATGGCCAGCATCGCGAATTTCTATACCAAGACCACAATTGGTACACCTCTTGGCAATATGTCGGATTTCATGCAGGAGTACGCTGAGGCGGATAATGAGAAGAAGCTGGAGGTCGGGCACAAGGTTGACAACATCACGGTCAGGACCCACGACGAGATCCAGGTGGTTTATGAATCCATCAAGGAGACGGTCAACGCCATCGAGGCCTACATCAACCATATCAACGAAGAGCATGAACTGGAAAAAGAGCTGGAGGTGGCCCAGCAGGCTTCCGAAGCCAAGTCTGCCTTTCTTTCCAACATGTCACATGAGATCAGAACGCCTATTAACGCGGTTCTTGGCCTTAACGAGATGATAATCCGTGAGAGCAGCGATCCTCAGACCCTGGAATATGCCAATAGTGTTAAGAGTGCCGGCAATTCCCGGTCCTAAGGTTCTGGAGATGCTGCGAAGCGAATCATCCACCAGCGATATTCCTGTTATGTTCCTTACGGTAAAGAGCGATAAAGAAAGTGTTATGCAGGTTCTTTCCTTAAAGCCTGAGAAATATCTTTTGAAAACAATGCCACCGGCAGAACTTGTGGCCAATATCGATGAATTTTTTGAAAAACAAAAGATGAAAGAATGGTAATATATAGTAATGACTAAAACAAAATACTTTTGGACTTATATGCCGGTGGTGCTGGCCACGGCAGTATTTTGCTGCGTTCTGTGGGGCAGTGCTTCACCGGCCATAAAGATTGCTTATGAATTATTCAGAATAGGAGCCGATGATACCCCCTCAAGGCTGATGCTGGCGGGAGCCAGATTCGCACTGGCAGGGGTGATGACCATAGTTTTCGGATCTTTTTTGGCAAAAAAGGCTCTGATACCGGAGAAAAGCTCATGGAAGTATGTGCTGGTCCTGTCACTTTTTCAGACCATAGGACAGTACTACTTCTTTTTCATGTCCCTTGCCCACACTTCAGGTGTCAGGGGATCGATCATCAACGCCTCCGGTAATTTCCTGGCGCCCCTGTTCGCCATCTTTTTATTCAGGCTTGAGAATTTTAGTGTCAAAAAAATGATCGGCTGCGTTGTAGGTTTTGCCGGGATAATTCTGTTCTTTGGCGGCAGCAGCGCTCTTACTTCCGGCGGTCAGATGACGTTCCCCGGGGAAGGTGCAATGCTGTGCGCAGCTTTCTTTTATGCTATATCAGGCTGCAGCATCAAGCTCTTTTCCAAGCATGAAAATCCCGTGACATTAAGCGGCTATCAGTTTGCTTTGGGCGGTGTAGTGCTTTTTATCATGGGCCTTGTGATGGGCGGAAATCTGACCTTTTACAGCGCCGGGTGCTATCTGAATCTTTTGTATATGGGATTTATTTCTGCCGGAGCTTACACTCTGTGGGGCGTTCTTCTTAAGTACAATCCTGTCAGCAAGGTATCGGTGCTGGGCTTCGTGAATCCTATCATGGGAGTTTTGTTGTCAGCTCTTTTCCTGGGAGAGAGCACCGAAGCCTTTTCCATGACCAGCGTCCTGGCGCTGCTTCTGGTATCGGCAGGAATCATAATCGTTAACGCAAGGATAGGTAAAGAAAGTGTTTAATAAATCAGACATAACCCGCAATCAGTGCCAACTTTTTGGAGGACAGGCGAGGCTTGGATACGACTGGTGGTGGCATTCGTTTACAGCGCAGGATGCCGAGACCGGTGAGGACAAGCCTTTTTTCCTGGAGTTCTTTTTGTGCAATCCGGCAAGTGGCGGTGACAAGCCCGTGCTGGGGCAGCTTCCTGAAAATCAGAAAGCCGGCAGAAGGCCTTCCTATCTCATGATCAAGGCCGGTTGCTGGGGAAAAGATGCTAAGCAGATCCACAACTTCTACGGCTGGAACAACATAACTGTGGATATGGGAGTGCCTTTTTCAGTAAATGTGGGCGATTGCTTCATGTCCGAGGACAAGACCTGGGGCAGTGTCAGCGTCAGCGAAGAGGAGACAAAGGCTCATCCGGAGTTTATGTGCGACGCCGGCACTATCAGCTGGAATCTAACCATAGATAAAAAGGTGGCTTTTAATGTGGGCTACGGCGCAGGTAGTCTTTTCAGGAAGCTTCAGCTCTTTGAGATGTTCTGGCACGCAGAGGGCATGAAGACTGAGTTTAAGGGTGAGATCATTTTGGATGGCAGGCGCTATATCGTAGATCCTAAGAAGTGCTACGGCTACGCGGACAAGAACTGGGGAAAAGACTTTACGTCGCCCTGGGTGTGGCTTTCTTCCAATAACATCACCAGTAAGAAAACCGGAGAAAAGCTTCTGGACAGCGTTTTTGATATAGGCGGCGGATGTCCCAAGGTTGGCCCCATAGCCCTTAAGCGTAAGCTCCTTTCTGCCTACTGGTACGAGGGAAAATGCTATGAGTTTAACTTCTCCAAGTTCTGGACCTTTGTCAGGACCTCTTTTGACTGCCGTGAGACCGATGAGGAGATAATCTGGCACGTGGAGCAGAAGACCTGGACCAATCGTATGGTCACCGATATCACCTGCAAAAAGAGTGACATGCTCCTGGTAAACTACGAAGCGCCCAATGGAAAGCACCTCCACAGAAGGCTTTGGAACGGTGGTAACGGAAAAGGAACCGTGAAGCTGTATCACTGTGGCCGCCTCGTGGACGAGGTTTTGTGCGAGAATGTTGGCTGCGAATACGGGGAGTATTGCTGAAGGAATAGATTATGCCCATCAGGCTTTCGGATTATCTGAAAACTACATATGGCGAAAAAGTATACAGACTCTCACTTTCGTCGGGGTGTACCTGCCCTAACAGAGATGGGAGCATTTGTTATGACCGGATCAATGACTCGTATTACATCGGAGAGCCGGCGGAAGGATGTGAGCCTCTTATAGGCGGCTGTACCTTTTGCTCAGAGGGCGGATCCGGGGAGTTTGCTACAAAGCCCGTAGACATTGATACTCAGATTGAGCTGGCCAAGAAGGTGATACAGAAAAAAACCGATGCCAGAAAATTCATTGCCTACTTCCAGTCCTATACCAACACCTATGACGACGTGGACAGGCTCAGAGCCCTCTACCACAGAGCTATAAGCCGGGATGATATCGAAATTCTCTCAATTGGCACAAGACCCGATTGCATTGGTGAGGATATTCTTGGTATGCTAATAGAATTGAATAATATTAAACCGGTTTGGATAGAGTTGGGGCTTCAGACTATTCATGAGGAAACTGCCAGGAGGATCAACCGTGGGTATAAGCTGTCGACCTTCGAGGATACCTACAGACGCCTTAAAAAGGCTGGCATTACAGTAATCGTACATGTTATACTGGGACTTCCGGGAGAAACTAAAGAGGACATGCTGGAAACTGTGAAGTATCTGGCGGACCTTTCACCGGCTCTTGATGGAATCAAGCTTCAGAACCTGCAGATTCTGAAGGGCACCAGAATGTATGAGGAGCTGGCGCCTGGCAACAATCATATTCCAGTATACCATTCCATGTCTATGGAGGAATACACGGATCTGGTGGCTGAGTGTATAGCTCTTTTACCGGAAAACTGTGTGGTTCATCGTATGACCGGAGACGGCCCAAGGAAGCTCTTGGTGGATCCGCTGTGGAGCCTTGATAAAAAGAGAGTGCTCAATATGCTCACAAAAAAGACGGCGAAATATTTTGATGAAAGCGTGAAATAAAATGATAGAAACAAGCAACAGAGAAGAAGCAATAAAAGTAAAATTCACAATGAAAGAGGCGATGCTTGGTGACTCTGCTTTTTACAAGAGAGTTGCCATGGTTGTTTTGCCTATGATCGTGCAGAACACCCTCTCCAATATTGTAGGCCTTCTTGATAACATAATGGTGGGACAGGTGGGAACACTGTCCATGTCTGCCGTTGCAATCGTGAACCAGATTCTCTTTATCTTTTACCTTTGTATCTGGGGATCCCTGGCCGGAGCCGGAATCTACAGTACCCAGTTCTTTGGAAAAGGAGATATGGAAGGAGTAAGGGCTGCTTTAAGATTTAAGCTCATAACAGCCATAACTATTCTTTGTATAGCAAGTGCAATCCTCCTTAGCTTTGGACCAAACCTGATCCAGCTGTACATATCGGCAGATACTTCTGCTGCGGACGCTGCTGCAACTCTGGGCTTTGCTGAAGGATACCTTAGGATAATGCTGATAGGGCTGATCCCATTTAGTATTACTCAGGTTTACGCCAGTGCCATGCGCGAATCAGGTAAGACTACACTTCCTATGATCGCCGGCATGACAGCAATGGTTGTGAATTTCATATTTAATGCGCTCCTTATTTTCGGACTTTTTGGACTTCCTAAATTGGGTGTTTTCGGTGCAGCGGTGGCTACGGTCATCTCCAGATTTGTAGAGCTGTTCATTGTTCTTCGCGGAGCACATAAAAAGCATGGCAGTTATAGCTTCTTTGAGGGCCTTTATAAGGATTTCCGCATTCCGGGAAACCTTATTCTTCCGATACTTACAAAGAGCCTTCCGCTTCTTATGAATGAGTTTCTCTGGAGTCTTGCCCAGGCAACTCTTTTGCAGGCATACTCCGTCAGGGGAATTGCAGTTATTGCAGCCATGAACATAAGCGGAACAATTTCACAGATATTCAATGAAGTATTTCTTTCACTGGGAAATTCAGCAGGAATTCTTGTTGGACAGGAACTTGGTGCCGACAGACTTGTTAGTGCCAGAAGGACTGCTTTTAGAATGGCAACACTTACAGTTGCCAGCACTTTTGTAATGGGATCACTGCTTTCAATAGCAGCGCCAATAATCCCGCAGGTTTATAACACTGAACCTGAGATCAGAGCGCTTGCCACAAGATTTATCTGGGTGGTTGCAATGGTCATGCCTATAAATTCCCTTGCCCATGTTTCATACTTTACCATCAGATCAGGTGGCAAAACAGCTATTACCTTCCTGTTTGACAGCTGCTTTGCGTGGCTCATTCCCGTACCTGCAGCTTATATCTTAAGCAGATTTACTGCGCTTCCTGCACTCAATGTGTTCATAATCGTATCTCTGCTTGAGTTTATCAAGTGCATCATAGGAATCACACTTGTAAGGAGCGGTATCTGGGTACGTAACATCGTCAAGGACTAAAAGGAACGAGTATAACAAACAGAATCTATTTTGAATTTGAATATACGAGGCTACCTTCAGATACCGCTCCTTACAAGTGTGATTCCTATGATGCACTTGATAAACTCAAGCAGAGATA
>JAILMY010000221.1 GCA_024692165.1 Butyrivibrio sp.
ACAATTGAATACTTCAGGGTGAAGTTAGGAATTTACTGATTTTTGTAATAGTCAAGGAGACGATCGGAAAGGTCGTCTCCTTTTTTTGATTACCATATTTTATAGTGATTTCAAAGAATGGTGTAAATTTCAACTGATAAAGAGTATGATTAATACGACTGATTCCGAATCATGATCGGCATTGGTCGTATTTTGCATCTGGCGGTAAGACTTGGACTTATATCATTACTTTGACATACGAACCGGTGCATTTAAGAGTTTGACGATGCTTCCACAGGATCAGTCCCGGAGGATACTTGAGCAGATTAAGGCGCAGCGGCCGGAAGGCTTTTGCGCTAAAAGAGATAATGACTACTTAGATAAGCGCAGGAACTGCGAAGCGATATTGCGAAGGGAATTTGCTGCTAAAGGCGGAGTTATAGATATTCCATCGCCATACTATATGGTGGTTGAGCACTGTCCATGGCTGCAGTCCTGGTATGAGAAGCCCGGGTTTGTAAAGATTCCGATAGAAGAGTTTGATCTTAGAAAGGTGTCCTTTACTTATGGAGATTCAATGCCAACATTTGGCTTTGATGATGGGAAAGAGTATCGCAAGCAGGTTTATACCTATGAAGAAATCATGGAGCTGATTGATAGATTCGGCTTTCTGCAGGAGTGGAACGCAGATGGAGCGCATGGCCCGGAGAGATATATTGAGGCTCATGTCTGGACCGAGGAAACAATAAAAGAGTATATGTAGAGTAATCACGATATATTGAGGGAGCGATATGGAGAGACTAATAATTTATTTGGCATTTATTATCATTGCATTCATACCTGGGATTGTAAAACAGACTCAGAAGGGCCAGAACTCGCAGACACCCGGTCAGAATCCGCAGATGCCTGGCGCAAGTATGGGCAAGCCTGAGGCATCATCCATGCCTCATAAGCATAAAAAAGAGGGCACATACGAGACTTACAGCAGAAAGACTCATGATACAAAGTCCGGAGCAATGCCACATAAGCATGATAAGGGGCACTACACATCCATGTGTGACGCATCAAACCTGCCCAAGGGCTATATACTTCTAAACGGTGAGCCTGTGAGAGTTGCCGACTTGGAAGACAAGTAATTTTGTTCGAATATTCGAACTTGCCCAAAGCAAACATATGTTCTATAATTCTTTTATATGATCATATACAAGAATTATAGAAAACGAGGTTTGTGTAGTATAATATGAGCAAAGTTCTTTTGTCGGAAGATAGGTTACAATTGATTTTGGAAAGACATAAAGATCAGATTGGAAATGCATCGTATCGGTCTGATATAATAACCGGTGTAACATTCATTGTTTCAACATTAGCAGCTACTTATAGCGGTTTTTGGATAACTAGCGGGGCATATTTAAAAGCTATTATTTTATTAGTGGCTATTTCGTTGACAGTGTGGGGAGTTTTGATGGAGATTAATAATCGAAGCCAAAAGTTTGATAACAACAAGCTCTTTGAGGAGATGAAGGCGAATAATGAGATTGAGCATCCTTTCTCAATAGTTGCGATTAAAGATACCTTTAGAGATTATCCGAACAAGTATCTTTTGTATTATGATAACAGATGGAACTGTTGGTTCTTCATGAATTTCAAAACAAAGGATGATCCTGAAGCCAATATATCAAGTATTAAGCAGGGAATTTCTTCAAAACTTAAGGTTGATGCAAATGATATTGAGCTGAATTACAAGGCTGAAGAGATGCATCATAAGTACTCTGTAAGTGATGATGAGGACAAGTGGTATCATCACAAGTTGTACAGTTGTGAACTGGCTAATTTTAGATCTGAGCTTGAAGAAGACGATTTCTCTATCGATGATGTGAAATACAAGTGGATGACTATTGCCGAGATGGAGAAGAATCCGTCTATTAAGAAGCATAATATGGATGTGGTGCAATTTGTAAAGAATAATTACTAAACTGACGTAAAGAGGACTAGCATACGCTGGCCCTCTTTTGACAAATAAAGGAATTACTATGATAGATATTTTCGGTACACTTGGACCAAGCTGTGAAAATGAAGAGACTCTGGCGGCGATGTTTGCTGAAGGCATGACAGGGATGCGCATCAATCTTTCTCATGTGATGCTAAAAGACTGTGCGGACAAGATTCAAAGAATTCAGAGCGCTGCGAAGGCTAACGGCATAGAGCCCAAAATCCTCATCGATATGCAGGGGCCGGAGATCAGGATCGGCAATATGCCTGAGCTTGAGCTGGCGGAAGGAATGTCTTTTTCCCTTGGAAGTGGCGGAGTTCCGGTAGATAGAATTGTTCTTGACAGTCTGGAAAAAGAGCTGGAGATTCTGCTGGACGATGGTAAGATCCTCGCATATGTCACTGATGTGGCGGATGACAGATCAAGTGCATCGCTGACAGTTAAGCGGGGCGGAAAGCTCACCGGAAGAAAGAGCCTGGCTATCGTTGGAAAGACTATAGACTGTCCGGCCATGACGGAGAGCGATATTGAGAATATAAAGCTTGCCGGTGAATACGGCATAACTGCAGTGATGCAGCCCTTCGTCAGAAGCGTGGATGATCTTAAGTGCGTTCGTAGAGCACTTGATGACAATGGCGGCCAGGGAATCGAGATTTACGCCAAGATTGAGAACATGGCAGGAGTGGAGAACCTTACAACCTTTTTTCCCTATGCCGATGAGATAGTGATAGCAAGAGGAGATCTGGGCAATGCCATGCCACTATGGGAACTGCCTAAGGTGCAAAAAGAGATTGCGAAGGCCTGTAACGCAGAGCACAAGCGTTTTATGGTGGTCACCCAGATGCTTTCCTCCATGGAGCACAGCAAAGTACCCACAAGAGCGGAGGTCAGCGATATCTACAACGCTGTGACAGACGGGGCAAACTCCGTAATGGTGACAGGAGAAACTGCTATCGGTGACAACCCTGTAGAGGTTATCAGATATCTGAAGAAAACCGCAGAGACAGCATTTAATGCGCAGAATAGCTAACGAAAGGCGCTTGCTATGAATACTGAAATAATAAGACTTGTAAATAACTGCAAATTTCACTATGGCGACCGTGAAGAAGCTTGGTATAAGGGCTATGATGACAGTGCATGGGATGACGTTATCCTTCCGCACGACTATTCGGTTACGGCGCCTTTTTCTGAGGAGTATTCAAGCGGAACAGGGTACTTAAGAGGCGGAATCGCCTGGTACAGGATATATGTAAGGATTCCGCAGGAGTACAGGGGAAAGAGGCTTACACTCGTCTTTGACGGAATCTACAATAACAGCTATGTGTGGGTTAACAGCTATTTTATGGGCAAAAGACCCTTTGGCTACACGGAGATCAGCTATGACATTTCGGAGCAGGCTTCCTTTGGTGATGACCTGACAGAGATCAGCGTCAAAGTAGCGCATACAGACATCGCAGATTCCAGGTGGTTTACGGGAAGCGGAATAACCAGGAAAGCATATATTATCGTGTCCGAGAAGGTTACAACGGATCTTCATTCAGTCTTTTTCAAAACCGCATCCGTGAAGAAGGATGGCGAGAAAATTACTGCAGATGTTACCGTGGACTATGAGATCCTGTGCGATGACAAAGATGTCGCTGTTAAGAGCTTACTTTTGGATGCCGCCGGCAATTCTGTCCTTGAGTTCACAGGAAAAATATCTGCATCCGGGACCGGGAAAGACAAGCTGTGTCTGTCCGGAACGGTTGATAGTCCTAGGTTGTGGAGCATAGAAAATCCTTATCTTTATACTTTGAAAACGTATCTTACGGTTGATGGCTCGGAATACTTAACTGACGAAGAGAGAGTTGGTATCAGAACCTTTGCATTTGATCCGAATACAGGTTTTACGTTGAATTTGGTTCCTACCAAGTTTAAAGGCGTTTGCGTTCATCATGACGGAGGTTGTCTTGGCGCTGCCATGAGAAAAGAGGTGTGGGCAAGGAGGCTTGAGCTTCTCAAGAAATCAGGTTGTAACGCCATCAGATGCAGTCATAATCCGCATATGCCGGAACTCTATGATCTGTGCGATGAGATGGGCTTTCTGATGATGGATGAGGCCTTTGACGAGTGGGAGAATCCCAAGAATAAGTGGTCGACAGGACACAATGTGTATCCGCCGAGACTTCAGGGATATTTTGAAGATTTCCCTGCATGGCATGAGAAGGATCTTCGTACTATGGTGAGGCGCGATCGCAATCATCCGTCGATTGTTCTGTACAGTATCGGAAACGAAATTGATTATCCAAATGATCCTTACTGCCATCCGCTTTTTTCCGAGATGACGGGCAACAATGACAAAAACAAGCCGGCCAAAGAGCGGCAGTATGACGCCAATAAGCCTAATATGGAGAGACTTGCAGTCATTGCAAAAGAGCTTATCGCCATCGTAAAGAATGAGGATGATTCCAGACCTGTTACACTGGCGGCGGCATTCCCTGAACTGTCAGTTGATATTGGTTTTATCGATGAGCTTGATGTGGTTGGCTACAACTACAAGGAACACCTGTATGAAAAGGATCACAAGAGATTTCCGAATAAAACGTTTCTTGGAAGTGAGAACGGCCACAGTCTTCAGGCATGGAAAGCGGTAGAAGATAACAACTATATATGCGGACAGTTTTTGTGGACCGGAATCGATTACCTGGGCGAAGCTCATGGATGGCCGATTCATGGCGCCGGAGCAGGCTTTATAACCTCTGCGGGCTTTGCTAAAAAAGAGCTTGGGGAGAGAGCAAAGCTGTGGGGCGGTGCCGGCATCGAAGATGTGCGCCCGACTGAAGAAATATCAGTTGAGTTATGGAAGCCTGAGGGTAAATACGCAGAGATTCTGAATGATAGCAGGGAGATTGGCTATTACTATCAGGTTATTGTGAAGGCTCCTTTTGATGGTCCTGAGAAAATGTCATGGAATGGAAAATGCCCGGAAGAGTGTGGCGAGTGCCGGTGCCCGGAAAAAGAGATTAAGGCTCAGGTCATAGGCGCCGGAGAGCTGGCAGGTATGGATAACGGAGACATGTCTGATCTTACTCCGTTTTATTCAAATACCAGAATGACTTTCAATGGAAATCTTGTGATCTACATTCGCAGAACATCCGATGGCCCGATCAAGCTCATTGTGAATGGGACATCTGAACTGGAACTGGCATGATTGTCGGAGGGCTGGCGCAGGCTGTGCCCTCTTTTTCAAATAAGGAGTACCAACCTTGAAATATAACAACATCATCACTGCCAACTTCATATCCCGTCCCAACAGGTTCATCGCCCATGTGGACATTGATGGTGTCGATACTGTAGTGCATGTTAAGAACACCGGAAGATGCAGGGAACTTCTTTTGCCCGGAGCAAAGGTATATCTTGAGAAGGCTCAGAATCCTGAGCGGAAGACACCTTATGATCTGGTTGCAGTAAAGAAGAATGGCAGGATCATCAACATAGATTCACAGGCCCCCAACATTGTAGTAAAAGAGTGGCTGATAAGCCAGGGAGAATACGATAGGGTTCAGCCCGAGTACAAGTTCGGAAATTCCAGAATTGACTTCTACATGGAAAAGGGAGACCAGCGATTCCTGATGGAAGTAAAGGGATGCACGCTCTTTAGAGATGGAATAGGATACTTTCCTGATGCACCTACAGAGCGCGGAGCCAAGCACCTTCGTGAGCTGGCAGGTGCCATAGCCGAAGGCTACAACACTGCTGTTGCCTTTGTGATCCAGGGAGAGGGCATTGACGAAGTCCGGCCCAACGAGGAGACGGATCCTGAGTTTGCAATGGCTTTCCGGGAGGCTGTAAACTCCGGAGTGAAGATCATCTTTTTTACATGCGAAGTTGCCTCCGACGAGTTGAAGATTATCGCCCAATCGACGAAATGATGCCAATGATTACTGCTCAAGTTACAGGTTAACAGATATAACAATTTCCAGTCTTTTTTGCATAGAAATAATCCGAATTCGCCATGAAATCGCTCCCAAATTGCTGTACAATATTGTTGTCGGCAGCAAAACTGTCAGATAATAATATTGGGGTAAGAATTCCAGGGGCATGAGCCCCGAATTCACAAAAAAGGAGGGTATGCAAAAATGGCAGATCGTATTGTACTAAACACCGTATCTTATCACGGATCGGGGGCTATCGAGGAAATCGTAGGCATCGCTCATAACAAGGGCTTCAAGCATGTTTTCGTTGCTTCTGACCCTGACCTTATCAAGTTTGGGGTTACTGCTAAGGTCACAGATTTACTGGATGAAGCCAAGATTCCTTACACTGTTTATTCAAACATCAAGCCAAATCCAACTATCGAGAACGTTCAGAGTGGCGTTAAGGCATTCAAGGAGTGCGGAGCTGACTCTATCATCACCATCGGCGGCGGATCCTCAATGGATACTGCAAAGGCCATCGGTGTCATCATTACAAATCCTGAGTTTGAGGATGTAAGGTCTCTTGAAGGCGTTGCACCTACCAAGAATCATGCGGTTCCTACCATCGCAGTTCCTACAACAGCCGGAACAGCAGCAGAGGTTACCATCAACTACGTTATCACTGATGTTGAGAAGAAGCGTAAATTCGTTTGCGTAGATACCAACGACATTCCTGAAGTTGCTATCGTTGATCCTGATATGATGAGCTCAATGCCTAAGGGCCTTACTGCTTCCACAGGTATGGACGCTCTTACACATGCTATCGAGGGCTATACCACAAGAGGCGCATGGGAACTCACAGATATGTTCCACTTAGAGGCTATCAAGCTTATCGGCGCTAATCTTCGCGACGCTGTTGAGAACAAGCCTGAGGGAAGAAAAGGCATGGCTATGGCTCAGTACATTGCAGGAATGGGCTTCTCAAATGTAGGTCTTGGAATTGACCACGCTATGGCACACACTCTTTCAGCTTATTACGACACACCACACGGTGTTGCCTGCGCTATGTTCCTTCCTATCTCCATGGAGTTCAACAGAGACTTCACAGGAGAGAAGTACAGAGAGATCGCAAGAGTTCTCGGTGTTAAGGGAGTAGACGAGATGAGCCAGGAAGAGTACCGCGATGCAGCAATTAACGCTGTTAAGCAGCTCTCCAAGGATGTTGGAATCCCTGAGAAGAACGAGAAGATTAAAGAGGAAGATCTTGATCAGCTGGCTACAGACGCTCTGGCAGATGCATGCTATCCCGGCAATCCAAGAGAGGCAACAAAAGAGCAGGTTATCGAGATGTTCAGAATGCTGATGTAAATGATATAGGTGTCAAAAGTCATAGATGTATATTTCTTATAAAATATATAGAGGGTTGGCCCATGAAATTACAGGGGGCAGCCCTCTTTTTTCCTAAAAATTTATAATTAGAAAGCCCAATATCATCGGGGGAATTGCTATAATATTGTATATAAATTCACTGATTACAGTTCCAAAGAGCAACTAAAGATAATTGAAGAGGAAACCTTGATGCTGGGTCTGGAAAAGTATAAAAAATCGTCTGTAATTATCGGAGCGATAACAGGTACGGCTATTATGATCCTTCTTGCATTGTTTTGTATTTATGCAGCAATGCATGGTGAGAATATGCACATTTCACCGGGAGGCACAGTTATTATAACCTTCTTCATATTGCCATATCTTCTCCTGGGAGGGCTGTATGGATATCTTTTTTCATTGATGATTTTTCTGATTGCCTTTATCGTCAGTCTTGTCAATAACACGGATGATGCCTATAAGATGGCTATTTATCTTGTAGTAACAATTTGTTTTTCTTTGTTTGGGCAGTATTTCTGGTTCGAAACCAAAAAGAAAACAGCACTTTGCGCCTTTATTACTTTGGTCCTGACTTCAGCCATGGAGCTTTTGTGTCTGACCCTCATTGAGATAAGTGAGTATGGGTTGGAACAGATTATGAATTACAGATATTACTTTGTTAGAGATGCACTGGTAATATTTGTAACTGCGTTCCTATATCATTTTTATCTGGTATTGACGCCGGATTTCTGTAAATACCCATTTCCTGTAGCGGTGGACTATACCGGATATTATCAGAAAGATAAGGAATTAAAGCGGAGCCTGAGAAAAACAAAGGTAAGCTACAAGATCACAACTATAATAATTGCTGTTGAGCTTCTTCTTGGAATCTTTGTGGCCATATTTATGGTAGTTCTTTTCCCTGATATCAAGGATATGTTTGCTGCACCGTTTCACAGAGGAGCTCTAACGGGAGCAAATGCGGAGGAAATGGCACAGCAGATGACGGAGCGCATAGAAGAGATGAAATATACTCTTAGCGCAACAGCCGTTACCTATGATATCAAGATGATGCTCCTTATGCTGTGCATCGGTGTTCCCATGGCCAGCATCGCGAATTTCTATACCAAGACCA
>JAILMY010000227.1 GCA_024692165.1 Butyrivibrio sp.
TACGTGGATAGTGAACAGGCGGGTGCTGTGTGGAGCGAGTTCGTAGCCAATATCGTTAAAGGCATAGACAGCTCCGTCTTTCCTCGGCTTAATGGGTAGTATCGTCCACACATCGTTTACCCGCTGCTCAATGGTGTATGCTTTGCCCGTTATGCAAGTGCTTTCCGTGTTGTTAACTATTTCTACTGTAATAGAATCCAATGGAAGGCATCACAGATGAGACCAAGAAGACAATGAAGAAGATCCTTGCAGACATCCAGGATGGTACATTCGCTAAGGAATTCCTCCTTGATATGTCAGAGGCAGGCGGACAGGTACACTTCCAGGCTATGAGAAAGCTTCACGCTGAGCATCCATCAGAGAAGATCGGTGCTGAGATCAGAAAGCTCTACAGCTGGAACAACGAATCCGACAAGCTTATCAACAACTAAAGCGACGACTATGGGGAAGATTATGCCTCTGTGCTCACTTCTCCTCGTTGTGATTATCTAGAATTCAAAGACAGGAAAATGTCTCATTTCGTGTTACTCATGGAAATCGACATTTTCCTGTTTTTTTATTCTGATAATCATCAACTCGTGCGAATGATTCGCACATATGCATAATCTTTCCTCAGAGACTGTTTTCTTAAGTATTTGTGATATTTGTCGGATTAAGCACTAATGCAACGGATTTATTTGGTTATGTGTTAGGCGCTTATTAGTGCTAAAATGGAATTGTATTGAAATTTGGTATAAGGGGAATTGATTTGACTTCAAGGGAAAGACTTTCAGAAAACAGTAGAAACAAAAATAATGAGAAATCCTGGTACGTGCCGGTTATAATGCTGTGCAGTGCTTTTTTAATGTACGTTTTGGCGGTGCTTCCGATTTTTATCAAGAGAGGGCTGCCTTTCTTTTACTACGGCGATTACAATGTACAACAGGTTCCGTTTTACATCGTGGCTCATAGGGCAGTGCGAAACGGCGATTTTTTCTGGAACTGGAATATTGATCTTGGGGGCTCTATGGCCGGAGATTTCTCTTTTTATCTCTGGGGAAGTCCGTTCTTTTGGATCACAACTCTTTTTCCTGAAAGTATGGTTCCATACATGATGCCGTTCCTCATGGCACTGAAGTACGCAGTTTCAGCGACCTGCGCTTATCTGTATATCAGGCGCTATGTGAAGAAGTACACCTATGCCATGATAGGAGGCTATCTCTTTGCTTTTTCGGGCTTTAATGCCTGCAATATAGTGTTCAATCACTTTACCGATTCGGTGGCTTTTTTTCCGCTTTATCTTTTGACCTTTGAGAATCTTATGGCGGTGGATGACAGGAATCCGTCAACGAAATTCAAGCTCTCCGGTAAAACCTTTATGGCTTTTGCTCTGATGACCACCTTTATGTCCATAGTTAACTACTATTTCTTCTTTGGACAGGTGGTATTTCTGATCCTGTATTTTGTCATCAGATATGTCAGAAACAACAGACCATACTCCTGGCTGAAGATGTTTGTCAGGGCTCTTCTTGGAGGAATCCTGGGAATACTTATTGCCGGCATATTTGTGATGCAGGCTTATGCCGGAGTTCAGGGCAATACCAGACTTGATAACTACATAAACGGCTACAATATGCTGATCTACCCCAGCGAAAAGCTCCTCTGGGATATTATAAAGAGCGTATCCATGCTGCCGGACATCATCGGCAAGGGAACACTTTTTTACACGGGCACCGTCAAGAATGCTTCGCTGGCTGCCTATATTCCCATGTTTGGTATGGCTGGGGTCATTGCCTACTATCTGCTTAACAAACAGAAGAGGAACTGGGAAAAAGAGCTGCTGACGACCTGTTTTGTTATCGCCTTTATCCCGATTTTGAACGCCGCATTTTCCATGTTTAACTCATCATACTACGCAAGATGGTTTTACATGCCTATTCTGATCATGTGTCTCATGACTGCCCAGGCCCTTGAGAGGGGCAAATCTCCACAGCTGAAAAAGGGAGCTGTGGTGGCAGTTTTGATGTTTTTGTTTTTCCTTTTGGTATTTTTCCTGCCTTCCAAAAACGACGCGGGAAATATCGTATTCTTTAACATGACTGACAATAAGACCATATTCTTAAGAGATGTGCTGGGAACAGCTGTGCTGTGCCTGTTGCTCCTTCTGACGGTGTTTGTATTGCCAAAGAGCTTTGGCTATGAAACGGTAGAAGGGGATAAGAGACCACGGGCAAAGACTGGCCTCAGGGAAGCTCTGATACTTTTTGCGGTAATCATAAGCTGCATTATTGCCACTTTTGTGCCTCTGCGAAACGGCAGCGGAATCATCAGTGAGAGGGGAAAGAAAAAGTGGCAGGAGCAGATGCTCTTTAACAAGGTTAGCGTTGACCAGAGTCAGTTCTGCCGTGGCGAAGTGGATTCAACCTCCACCAACTATGATATGGTCTGGGGAATCCCTTCAATACACTGCTTCCTTAGTACCGTCCCCTCAGAGATATTTTTATTTCTGGAGGGAAGCTGCGGCATTACAAGAACAGTTGAGACCAATATTCCGGTATCCAGCGTGGGTGCGAGAGCTATTTTGTCCGGAAAGTATTACTTCGAGAACGCAGAGATTTCCAAAAACCGCATCTTTAAAGAGGGGGAGGGCACTGATGGCTATGTGTTCCTGAAGAATGAGAATGGATTTGATGTGTTTGAAAATCTTAATTTCATTCCCATGGGCTTTACCTTTGATTACTACATAACAGAGTCCGAGTGGAAGGATCTGGAGGCGGAGGACCACGATTACGATCTTGTTAAAGCCCTCATCATCCCGGATGAGGCTGCCATAAAGTACGGCGACTCCATGAATATGCTGGAAATCACAGCAGAAGACCTTGCAGCAGGAGATATGACCTATCTGGATTTTGCTTTTGAATGTGAAAAGAGGGCAGAGTCGTCCTGCACTGTGTTTGAGACTGACACCAGGGGCTTTACGGCTAAAACAGCAATGCTTCCGGACAGCACCTTTGTCTTTTTCTCAGTTCCCGATACCAAGGGTTTTTCCTGCACTGTGGATGGAAAAAAAACTGAGATTATCCCGGCGGACTTCGGACTTATGGCAATTCCTGTGACGGGAGGAGTGCACGAAATCAGAGTTACATATACCCAGGAAGGGCTTAAAACCGGCATTTACATGAGCGTTGCAGGAGTTATACTGGCTGCTGCCTACATTGCCTATATCATGAGATTAAAAAACATCAATAAAAACGATTAAATTTGTTATGTTCTTTTTGATGGATCACTATGTTATATTTGCTATAACAATTTTGATGAAAATTAAGGAGAGACTAGAGTATGAGCGGAATGACCATGAGCCAAAAGATTTTGGCATCTCATGCAGGACTTGAGAAAGTTACAGCCGGACAGCTTATTGAGGCAAATCTGGACCTGGTACTTGGAAATGATATTACCAGTCCTGTGGCTATTGCTGAGCTGAAAAAGTTTACAAAAGAGGGAGTTTTTGACAAGGACAAGATTGCCCTTGTTCCGGATCACTTTGTTCCAAACAAGGATATAAAGTCAGCTGAGAACTGCAAATGCGTAAGAGAATTTGCAATCAGGAACAATATCACTAACTACTTTGAAGTTGGCAAAATGGGCATTGAGCATGCTCTTTTACCAGAGCAGGGTCTCACTGTGGCAGGAGATCTGATCATAGGCGCTGATTCTCATACCTGTACCTATGGTGCTCTTGGCGCTTTCTCCACAGGTATCGGCTCAACGGACATGGCAGCCGGCATGGCTACAGGAAAAGCCTGGTTCAAGGTTCCTTCAGCCATTAAGTTCAATGTCATCGGCAAGCCTTCAAAGTGGGTAAGCGGAAAAGACGTAATTCTTCACATCATTGGAATGATCGGTGTTGACGGAGCTCTTTATAAATCAATGGAATTTGTCGGGGAGGGCATTAAGAACCTTTCCATGGATGACAGATTCACAATCGCCAACATGGCTATCGAGGCCGGCGGAAAGAACGGTATTTTCCCTGTTGATGATCTGGCTATTGCTTATATGAAGGAGCATGCACCAAACAGAAAGTTTGTTGTTTATGAGGCTGATGAGGATGCGGAGTACGATGCAGAGTACACCATTGACCTTAGCGCTCTTACACCTACCGTAGCTTTCCCTCATCTTCCTGAGAATACACATACCTTTGATGATATTGATGAGATAAAGATTGACCAGGTAGTTATCGGATCCTGCACCAACGGTCGAATCGATGACCTTAGGATCGCAGCTGAAGTTCTTACAGATCACCATGTGGCAGATGGCATTCGCTGTATCGTGATTCCTGCCACCCAGAAGATTTATCTTCAGGCAATGGAAGAGGGGCTTATAAAGACATTTATCGAGGCTGGAGCCATTGTTTCAACTCCCACATGCGGGCCGTGTCTTGGGGGATATATGGGCGTTCTTGCATCTAAGGAGAGATGCGTTTCTACAACTAACAGAAACTTTGTGGGAAGAATGGGTGCTATTGATTCTGAGATTTATCTTGCATCCCCTGCTGTTGCTGCGGCAAGTGCCGTTACAGGAAAGCTTTCTCAGCCTTCAGAGCTGGGGCTTTGAGTACTATCTACAGCAATAGCAACTAGTGATAAGCATAAGAATAGGAGACTTATATAAATGAAATCTGCTAAGGGTACAGTTTTTAGATATGGTGATAATGTTGATACGGATGTAATCATTCCTGCAAGATATCTTAACAGCACTGATGCAAAAGAGCTGGCAAAGCACTGCATGGAGGACATTGATAAAGAGTTTGTTTCAAAGGTAAAGGAAGGCGATATCATCGTGGCTGACAAGAATTTTGGCTGCGGATCATCAAGAGAGCATGCTCCGATAGCTATCAAGGCTGCCGGCGTAAGCTGCGTAATTGCCAAGAGCTTTGCAAGAATCTTCTACAGAAACAGCATCAATATCGGACTCCCGATTATTGAGTGCGAGGAAGCGGCAGAGGCTATAAAGGCCGGGGATACAGTCAGCATTGACTTTGATTCAGGAGTTATCACTGACGAGACTACGGGCAAAAGCTTTCAGGGACAGGCTTTCCCGCCGTTTATGCAGAAGATTATTGATTCCGAGGGACTTATCAACTACATAAACGCCCAGTAAAAATATTGATTTTTGTAATGGGCATAGAGCCTCCAGACCTTTAAAAAGCCTTTAATTTATATTATTATATAGAGGTGGTTTGATGGAGGACGTATGGAAAGATTGTTTTGTGTAATTCCCTGCTACAACGAGCAGGAGGTTTTGCCTGAGACCTCAAAAAGGCTGAAGGATAAGTTTACTCAGCTTATAGGTGAGGGCAGGATTTCCGGGGACAGCAGGATTTTATTTGTAAATGACGGATCTAAGGATAATACCTGGAAAATGATATCGGAGCTCCATGCTCAGGATCCTCTTTTCCAGGGTATTAATCTTTCTAAAAATATGGGACATCAGAACGCGCTTCTGGCCGGACTTATGACTGCCAAGGATATGTGTGATGTGGCCATTTCAATGGACGCCGACCTTCAGGACGACATAAATGCCATCGATGAAATGATAGACAAGTTCCATGAGGGCAAGGATGTGGTGTACGGCGTCCGTTCTAAGAGAGAGACAGACACCTTCTTTAAGAAATTCACAGCTGAGAGTTTTTACAAGTTAATGAACGGCCTGGGAGCAAATACGGTATATAATCACGCTGATTACAGGCTTATGTCAAGGCGCGCCCTTTTGGGACTGGCTGAGTTTGGCGAGGTCAATCTCTTTTTGAGGGGAATTGTACCTATGGTGGGCTATAACACAGATGTGGTCTACTATGAGAGAGCTGATCGCTTCGCAGGAGAGAGCAAGTATCCTCTAAGGAAGATGCTGAGCTTTGCGGTGGAAGGCATCACCAGCCTTAGTACCAAACCCATCAAGCTTATTACTAGTCTTGGATTTTTCATTTTCATTGTGAGCATTGCAGTATTTATTTATTCACTGGTTCGCCACTTTTCAGGACATACCATTCCGGGATGGACAACAACCGTGCTGTCGGTATGGGCTATTGGAGGACTTGTGATGATATCTCTCGGCGTAATAGGAGAGTATGTGGGCAAGATCTACCTTGAGACCAAGAACAGGCCCAGATTCATCATTGAGAACTATATTGCTGATGAGCAGGATGAGAAGGCCTTTAAGGAGACCACAAGAAGATAATAACCGAAAGTATTCGGAATATTATATAAGATTAGAGTAGGAGATTTTTGCAAAATGGCAAATGGACACGGAAAAAAACCTGAGGATTTCAAGAAGCAGATGGAGGAGAATTTCAGAGCACCTCTTAATGCAAATTCTCATGTAAAAAAAGTAATCGGAATTGTAAGTGGAAAGGGCGGCGTTGGAAAGAGCCTTGTTACAGGCCTTTCAGCGGTTGCTATTAATAAAAAAGGCTTTAGTACTGCAATTATGGACGCAGATATTACAGGTCCTTCTATACCAAAGATGTTTGGAATCAGCAAGCAGAACTATGCCGATGAAAACGGCCTTATTCCCGGCGTTACAGAGGGTGGCATCAAGGTTATGTCTCTGAATATGCTTATGGAAAACGAGACAGATCCTGTTATCTGGAGAGGACCTGTTATCGCAGGAATTGTTAAGCAGTTCTGGACAGACGTAAACTGGGGCGATGTGGACTTCATGTTTGTTGATATGCCTCCGGGAACCGGTGATGTGCCTCTTACAGTATTCCAGTCACTTCCTGTGGATGGAATCATCGTTGTTGCAACACCTCAGGAACTGGTTGAAATGATCGTAGAAAAAGCCATCAACATGGCTTCAATGATGAATATTCCTGTTCTGGGAATTGTTGAGAACATGAGCTATATGAAGTGCCCTCACTGCGGCGAGCCTATAAATATCTTTGGTGATAGCAAGATTGAACAGTATGCTGCTTCCCATGGAATTGATGTTTTGGGCAAGCTCCCTCTTGATCCGGAGGTTGCAAAGCTTTGCGATGCAGGAAAGGCTGATGAGCTTAACACCGAGGACCTGGAGAGCCTTGTTTACGTGCTTAGCGGGCTTATGGAATAATTTTCTGATTTAGATTTATGCAGGGATTTTCAATTTTGATGACAGAGGGTGGTGTCTTATTATGAAGATGAAACCGGGGAAAAATCAGGTGACATGGGCTGTTACGGTATTCTTTTTGTGTCTGGCCCTGATGGTGGTATATTATGTGATCTTTAATGGCAATACGATAATTGCATTTCTTTCTAAGATCAGTGATTCCCTTTCGGGGGTAATCCTTGGTATTGTTCTGGCATATATCCTGATTCCTCTTATGACCGGAATTGAAAAGAGAGTGCTGGCACCGATCTACAAGAAAAAGGGGATTGATGTATCAATTTCAGCTGAGGCGGATCAGAAGAAGAGATCACAGATGAGAAAGATTTCATTAGTGATCACTATGGCTATTGCAGTTGTTCTTATCTACAGCCTGTTCAGCATAATTCTTCCTCAGCTTATCAGCAGTGTAAGAGAGATTGCCTTTATGCTGCCGGTCTATGTCAGAAAGCTGGATGATTATTCAAATCTCTTTCTGGCAAATAACCCAAGCCTTCAGCAGTTTATTGACTCTCAGCTGGACAGCTACTATGAGACCCTGAGCAGCTATGTGACCAAGAAGCTTCTTCCGCTTCTTCCAAGTAATGCAAACGCTATTTTCAAGGTGGCGTCCAGGAGCGTTGCCTCTATTATCGAAGTGCTGATCGATCTTATCGTAGGCTTTATTGTTGCAATCTACGTTCTTAATTCCAAGGAGCGCTTTATAACCAGAGGCATTGTAACTTTGCACATTATTATACAGACATTATGGAACAGAAAGATACTAAGGCACTGCAGGCGGAGATACGCC
>JAILMY010000228.1 GCA_024692165.1 Butyrivibrio sp.
ACCAGGGACAGGCCCTTTGAAAGCATGGGCTGTCTGTAGTATTGCTCGCAGCACACTATTTTTGCAGACTTTTTAATGCTAAGGTTCCATAAGCGCTTTAGAGATTCAAATGATGCACCCACCGGTGTTTCTGTGATGACAGGAAAACCTCTGAGCACCCATTCTTCAGCTACTTCAGCTACGTGTCCACGGTCTACAGCCACCACAACAAAGTCCGGGGCAAAAGAAATAGCGGTTTTAAGATCTGTTGTGGCTTCAACGCCGGTATTGTGCCTGATAAGCTGTGTCTTTTCCTCTGACCGGCACAAAAACAGTGCCCTGAATAAATCCGGATAAGTAGCTGCAATCCTTCCATATTATTCTGACCTGTAACCTGAACCTACAACCAAAAATGAGATCATAACATTAACCTTTCAAAAAATGGTGTATTTATAGCAAGATAACGTTTGTTTTTTCTGTATAATTATTCTATCATCTTTGGGAAGAGGGTAATGCATGAAAATCTCTATTATTTCAAAAAAAGGGGATAAACTCTAATGATCCTTGTTCAGCAGATGATTGTTCTGTTTTTAATAATGGGAGTCGGATTTCTTTGCGGTAAAAAGAGCTTTATCAGCGATGAAAATGCCAAAAACCTGTCATGGATAGTTGTTAATATCGCAACTCCGGGCATGATCCTCTCGGCCGGTATGAATGAAGAGAGTACTATAAGAGGAAGTTCTCTTCTTTTTGGATTCCTTGTCACCATATCAGTGTATGTATTTCTGATAGCGGTGTCTTTTGTAATTATACCGGTACTGAAAGTGCCTCAGGATGACAAAAATGTATATCGCGTCATGACAATCTTTTCTAATGTGGGATTTATAGGGCTTCCGCTTTTGCAGGCGACCTATGGTCCCGAGGCAGTTCTTTACGGAGCGCTGTTCCAGTTCCCTTACAATATTCTCATGTATACATATGGAATTGCTGCCATGAAGGGAGAGAATCCTTTCAAAGGCGGAAATCCACTGAAAAGGGTCGTGAATGTAGGAATTATTTCCAGCGTTCTTGCGATTGTCATATATGTTTCCGGCATTCATATGCCTTCTTTTATATCGGTAACTGCAAAGCACTTAAGTAGCCTTGCTGCGCCACTTAGTATGATGGTGATAGGACAGTCGATGGCGTCTATAAAGATAAAAGAATTATTTGGTGATGCCAGACTCTTTATTTTTTCCCTGTTAAAGCTTGTGATCGCACCGATTACAGGAATACTGCTCCTTGGCCTGTTTGTAGATGATAAGACGATTCTGCGCACATGTTATATTATGCTTGCTACCCCTATAGGCTCAATGACAGCCATGGTAGCACAGCAGTACGGAGGTAATTATACTCTGGCATCCAGGGGAGTTGCCTTATCTACTTTGCTGTCCGTAGTGACTATTCCGCTTATATCCACACTTATCGCTATTTAACAAAAATAATAATTCCGGGGCACAGAACCGGATAAAACTTATTTCAAATAAATTCAAAAGAGAGGTGTTTATATGGCAGACATAATCAAAATTGATGAAAAGACATACAGAATAGAAGATGGAATGGTGAGATTTTTTCTTTTGCTTGGAGAGGAAAAAGCGCTTCTTATCGACTCGGGCATGAATACTCCTGATGCAAAAGAAATAGCAAAGTCCATTACTTCACTTCCCATAGAGCTTTTAAATACTCACGCTGACAGAGATCATATCTCAGGAAACAGCTCTTTTGACAAGTTTTATATGAGCCCCGGTGAACTTGAGAACCTTGGCATGAAGGGTGAAGATATTGTGGATCGGATAGTGCCTGTAAAAGAAGGCGATACCATTGATCTTGGAAACCGCCTTTTGGAAATAATTGATAATCCGGGACATACTCCGGGGAGCATTGCAATTCTGGATGCTGAAAGAAGAGTCCTGATAGGCGGAGATGCGATTCAGGATGGAAATATCTTCATGTTTGGCAATCAGAGGAATATAAACGACTATGTAAAGAGTCTTAAGCACATTTTGGAATTTAAGGACCGCTTTGATACTGTGTATCCGTCACATGGAAGCTTTCCTGTAAGTTCTGATCTTATCGAAAAGCTTATTGAGGGGGCGCAGGCGATAATTGAAGGAAGCGTAATCGGCGAAGATATGGAGCTTTTTGGCAATCCCATAAAGCTTTATAAGTTCCCTTATGCCGGTTTTTATGGAGAGCGATGATAATTAATACTGGTCAGAGAACCGATATTCCGGCGTTTTATCCCGAATGGTTTGCAAATCGAATAAAAGAGGGATTTGTTTGTGTCCGTAATCCCTATAATCCTACTCAGGTTAGCAGGTATCTGCTCAGACCTGATCTGGTGGATGTCATTGGATTTTGCACCAAGAATCCTGAGCCCTTTTTTCCTTACCTTGATCTGGTAAAAGAGTTTGGGCAGTTCTGGTATGTCACAATTACGCCCTATGGAAAAGATATTGAGCCGGGAGTCCCGGATAAAGAGCGGGTCCTGGATTCTTTTAAATATCTTTCAAAGAGAGCAGGTATAAATTCAATCGGTTGGCGCTATGATCCAATATTTGTAAGCGATAAATATTCAGTGGATTTCCATCTTAGTTCTTTTGACAAAATGGCAAGGGAACTGGATGGATATACGAAGGTTGCGGTTATCAGCTTTATAGATCTATATGAGAAGGTAAAAAGAAATTTCCCGGAGGTAAAGATTGTGTCTGAAAAGGACAGGCTTTATCTGGGCCAGGAGATTATTAAGATAGCTGCGGCTCACGGGATGCTTGTGAAACCCTGTGGAGAAGGGACTTTTCTTGAAAAATACGGCGCCGATTGCAGTGGTTGTATGACCATATCCCAGTATGAGAGCGCAATTGGGAAAAAGATCAATGCGCCTAAATTAAAGCCCTCCAGAAAAGAGTGCGCATGTTTTCTTTCCGGAGATATTGGAGCCTATGATACATGTGCTCATCTGTGCAGATACTGTTATGCCAACAATGATGTGAAGATGGTTTTACAAAACAGGAAAAACCATGATCCTGCATCTCCTTTTCTTGTGGGGAATTACAGACCTGATGATGTGATTCATGATGTGCCTCAGAAATCATGGATAGATGGGCAGATGAATATCTTTGACTTCATATAGTCATATGGATAAAAACGGAGAGGATAGAGACTGGTAAAAAGAAATAATTAAGTTCAAAAATATCGATTTTTTGGGTTGTGTAAGCGCTTACACAACCCTTTTTTGAATGCTACAATCAACGCAACAGTAATTCGGAAACTAACGCAAACAGAGTAACACAGATAAAAGGAGGGAAAGGTATTATGAAGAACGTGATAGTTGGACAATCAGGAGGACCTACATCAGTTATCAATTCAAGTCTTGCCGGGGTTTTTGAAGCGGCCAGGGAAAGAGGCGCGGAGCATGTATACGGCATGCGCAACGGAATTCAGGGATTTTTGGAGGGCAGATACGTGGATCTTATGGGGATTTTCACAAAGGCCATAGATATCGAACTTTTAAAGCGAACACCTTCAAGCTATCTTGGAAGCTGCAGATACAAGCTGCCGGAGCTTTTTGCTGATGGAGCAAAAGAAGTCTATGACAGTATTTTTGAAAAGCTTGAAGAACTCAGTGTAGGCTATTTTTTCTATATTGGGGGAAATGACAGTATGGACACCATCGGTAAGCTCTCTGATTACGGCAAGGAGATAGGGAGCAAAATCAGATTTATCGGTGTTCCCAAGACCATCGACAACGACCTCACGGTGACAGACCACACTCCGGGCTATGGCTCAGCTGCAAAATACATTGGTGTTGTCATGAAGGAGATAATCAGGGATGCAACCGTTTATGGGGTGAACTATGTGACAATCGTTGAAATAATGGGAAGAAATGCCGGATGGCTCACAGCGGCAGCGGCCCTTGCAGGAATCGGAGAAAACGAGGGCGTTGATATGATCTGTCTTCCGGAGATTACATTTGACGTGGACAGATTTGTTGAAAAAGTCCGCAGAATGCAGGAGAAAAAGAAGAGTATTGTTATCGCTGTCTCTGAGGGAGTTAAGCTTGCGGATGGACGTTATGTCTGTGAGTTGTCGGATGACGTTCATGCAGAGGATGCCTTCGGTCATAAGAGCCTCACAGGAACAGCAAGATATCTTGCAAATGTTGTGGCTGAAAGGCTTGATACCAAGACAAGATGTATAGAACTTTCAACGCTTCAAAGATGTGCAGGGCATCTTACCAGCAGAACGGATATTACAGAAGCTTATCAGGTGGGAGGTGCTGCGGTTAAGGCTGCTTTCGAAGGGCATACAGGTGAAATGGTTGCTCTTAAGAGAATCTCAGATGCGCCTTACCAGTGCACTACCGAGCTTCATCCTATCAGTGAAGTAGCAAACCTGGAGAAAAAAGTGCCCCTGGAATGGATAAATGATGACCACACCCAGATGAAAAAGGAGTTCATAAACTACGCCTATCCTCTCATTCAGGCAGAACTCACCCCTATGTTTGTTGGCGGACTTCCCCAGCACATAAATGAGTTATAAAAGTTACCATTCACAGTTTATCCCCTGTGAGCCGGGATGTCAGACAATGAGCCGCAAGCAGAATAAAAAAGCAGATTTTTAAGACTCATAAACCTTTTTTGCTATAATATATATTATGAGATTTGGAATTTAATAAATTGTTCTTGGAGGGGATGCAATGAAAAAGGGTATACTTAGAACGGTTTTGACCCTTTTATTAGTTGCGGCGTTTTTGGCGGCGTTATATTTTCTGGTGGGAAGACCCATGATAAGCCTTGTGGGTGATCCGGAGAAACTGGATGAATTTGTACGGGAAAAGGGGACTTTAGGACTTATCATTTTTGGAATTTTTGTATTTGTACAGACCATGTCCACCTGTATTCCGGGGCTGCCCTTTTACCTGGCTTCTGGCTATCTTCTTGGAGGCTTTAAGGGGGCACTGCTTTGCGACTTCTTCGCAACTATTGGAAATACGGCAGCATTTCTTTTGGGAAAAAAATTTGGCAGAAGCTTTTTGTGTTATCTTTTCCCGGAGGACAAACTAAGAAAAGTGGAAGAGATTGTTGAAAAGGGCAATCCAAAACTGATCCATATCATGTTTATGCTTTTCCCGCTGCCCAAGGACACCTACGCATGGCTTGGATATTATTCGGAAGAAACACTGCCCATGTGGCTTGTTATAACCTTCATCGCCAGATTTCCGCATATTTTCCTGTATACCTTTGGCGGGGAGAAGCTCATGTCCAACTCTTACGGCATATTGATCGCAGGAGGAGTTTTTGCGGTAATACTATACGCAGTGGTTCTGGTGATACTTAAGAAACTGAAAAAGAAAAACTCATAACGGCAAACTGTTTTGACGGGAGAGGGAAGATGAGAGCAGTACTTACAAGGGTTTTATCGGCTTCGGTAACTATTGACGGGGAAAGAAAAGCTGAGATTGGAAAAGGATTTCTGGTACTTCTGGGAGTTCATGTGGATGATACTGAGGTTCAGGCTAAAAAGATTGCGGACAAGATCTGCGGTCTTCGCATATTTGAGGATGAAAACGGAAAGATGAACATTGGACCAAAGGATGCCGGAGCAAGTATTCTGATCGTAAGCCAGTTCACTCTTTATGCGGATTGCAGCTCCAGAAGACCGGGATTTACACAGGCGGCTAGACCTGACACCGCAGTTCCTCTATACGAACTGGTGGTAAAAGAGTGCAGAGACCGTGGCTTTGAAGTTCAGACCGGCGAGTTCGGCGCAGACATGAAGGTGGAATCAATCAACGACGGCCCTGTGACCATTGTACTGGACATCTGATCGGACGCTGACTGTCGTGCCGAAAGCCGATTGTATTCTGAAACCGTTGGATGCGGGCATTCAAACGCACAACAGAATTTGAGAAGTATCTGTTCGGATTACAAGAAGAACATGGTATTTTATATCTGTACAATGGGGAATGGGTTTCAATTTAGTATGGAATCAGATAGGAGATTAATATGGCAAAATCACAGGTTTATTTTACCGACTTCAGAACAGTGCTTGGCGTCAGCCTTCCGGCAAAGCTTCAGAAACTGATCAGAAAGGCCGGCATTGATTCAATCGATATGGATGGCAAATTTGTTGCCATTAAGATGCACTTTGGAGAGCTTGGAAATCTGGCATATCTTCGTCCCAACTATGCCAAGGCTGTGGCAGATGTGGTAAAAGAGAACGGAGGTCTGCCTTTCCTTACAGACTGTAACACCCTGTATCCCGGAAGCCGTAAGCATGCCCTGGAGCACCTGGACTGTGCTAATATAAACGGCTTTAATACAATTACTACCGGCTGTCAGATTCTTATAGCTGACGGACTTAGAGGAACCGATGACATCGTGGTTCCTGTCCCTAACGGCGAATACTGCAAAGAAGCTTATATCGGCCGAGCTGTTATGGATGCTGATATTTTCATTTCCCTGAGCCACTTTAAGGGCCATGAGCAGGCAGGTTTTGGCGGAGCTATTAAGAATATAGGAATGGGATGCGGAAGCCGTGTCGGCAAGATGCAGCAGCACAACAGCGGACAGCCACAGATAATTACCGATCGCTGCAGAGGCTGTAAGAGATGTGCAAAAGAGTGTGGCTCTGATGCCATCGTCTACGATGGAAATAAGGCATGGATCGATCCCGATAAGTGTAAGGGCTGCGGCAGATGTATCGGTGCCTGCGCCTTTGACGCTATTGTGAATAGAAACGAAGATGCGCCTGCTATGCTTGGCAGAAAGATGGCTGAGTATACCGCAGCAGTTGTAAGCGGAAGACCTTGTTTCCACATCAGCCTTATTACAGACGTATCGCCTAACTGTGACTGCCACGGCGAGAACGATGCGCCTATCCTCCCTGATATCGGAATGCTGGCTTCCTTTGATCCTGTAGCTCTTGATCAGGCCTGCGTTGATCTTTGCCAGAAGGCTGATCCCATCAGAAACAGTCAGCTGGGCGACAACATGGCCAAAGAGCATTTCCATGATCACGGCGATGTATGGCACAACAGCAATCCTAACGTATCCTGGGCAGAGACCCTTGAGCATGCGGAAAAGCTTGGAATCGGATCCCGTGACTACGAGCTGGTTGTTATGAAGTAAGCTGATTGATGCTATAGTAGAATCACGCACTCGCTGCGTGATTCGTGAGAATATGATACAAGAGTCGACCAAGCCCTATCGACGAAGTCGATTTAAATTGGCTTGGTCGATGCATTCTTGAACATTATGTTCAAGAATGCATCTTACCGATGAAAAATGCATTTCACAGGCAGTTGCATTGTATGCTGAATAGTCATGATTTATATTCACCTTAGTTAGAAACGAAAGGGGATATAAATCATGACTATTTTTAGTAAGAAAAAGAAAGTTGCAATAATACTCATCGCGGTTCTGGCCGTTATTATTTTGACTATAATCCTGATTCCAAAATTATTATTTACGGATTACAACGGAAGACCGGTAACCGGAAAATACGCCATTGCTCAGACAGAGACCATATTTATAGATTCATCAAGAATTGAGACCTTTGAAAAGGACGGATCTTTTCGTGAAGTTCCTGCTCACTTTTATTTCCCTGAGAACTACTTGGCAGAAAATGGGGAAAAGAGCCTTCACTCACTTCCACTGGTTGTCTTTTCCCATGGAGCTTTTGGATACTACCAGAGCAATACATCAACATACATGGAGCTGGCAAGTAACGGCTACGTAGTAGTAAGCCTTGACCATCCCTATCATTCTTTTTTTACCAAGGATTCAAAGGGCAAGACCATCACCGTTGATCCAACATTTATCCGCACGGCCATGAGCGTGGGTAACGATCCTGAGGCTGAGTACTCCGAGGAAGAGATATATGAGATCACATCAGTATGGATGGATCTTCGCATGGAGGATATGAACTTTGTGGTTGATACCTTAAAAGAGGCGGCAGCCGGAAATTATGGTGACAGCTGGTATTTCGCAAAAGACGAAGAGAAGACAAAGGAAGCTGTTTCTCTGATCGATACAACAAAGATAGGTCTCATGGGCCATTCTCTGGGCGGTGCCACAGCAGTTACCGTGGGAAGAAGAGATGATATCGGCGCTGTTGTTGACCTTGACGGCACAATGCTTGGCGAAGAACTGGGCGTAGAAAACGGCGTGCCTGTCATCAATACTGAGCCTTACACCACACCTCTTCTTTGCATTACCAACGAACCGCATCATATGGAGGCTGCTGAGGCAGGAAAGCTTTCCTATTCTTACGCCAACAATGTTATACTAAATAATGCAGATGAAGGATTTGAGACCTATGTTGTGGGCTCAGAGCACATGGACTTTACAGACCTGCCACTCTTTTCCCCATTCCTTGCAAACTTGCTTGGTAAAGGAGAAGTAGACGCAGCTTACTGTATCGATACCACCAATGCTTTGGTACGGGATTTCTTCAACTGCTACTTAAAAGGGGAAGGAACATTTACTGTACAGGAAAGCTATTAAATGGACATTCGCATTCAGAAGATTGATGAGACCGGGACTGAATATATTGAGATAGGCTGCTATAAGGTTGATGGCAGAGTTCAGGACATTGTCCGCTTTGTAAAATCAAGGCAGGGAAGCATAGATGCCGTAAAAGATGAGCAACACTATCAGCTGCCAATCACAGATATTTTCTATCTGGAGGCGGTGGACGACAAGACATTTATCTATCTTAAAAAGGACTGCTACGAAACAAGAGGCCGTCTCTATGAATTTGAGAGCAGCCTGTCAGATAGGGATTTCGCCCGCATCTCAAAGTCGGTGATAGTCAATCTTATGAAGGTTTCAGCCATAAAGCCTGCTTTAAACGGCAGGTTCATGTGCGTTCTTTCCAATGGAGAGAAAGTCATTATCTCCAGAAAGTACGTGCCGGATATCAAAAAGAAGCTTAAAGGGGAAGAGTAATGAAAGAGCGTTTAGTGGATGCATTAAGAAGTTTTTTTATAATAGTAACCCTGATAAATGTGGCTATGCTGGTACTGGGAGGGGCATTGATGCCGGACCAGAAATTTGGATATGAGGCCTTTGCTTATCCTCTTATCTACGGCGCTGTTACCAGCATTCCGGGACTTTTCATGGGCTCGTCAAAAGAGCTTTCGATTCCCCAGACCATCGTCCGAGATATCATTCAGCTGCTGCTGATAATTACAGCTCTTTTGGTGATAATGTTCGGCGGACGACCTGTAGATAGAGATACTGTTTTGTCCGCGGCATCAGTAACGGTCAGTGTTATAATCGTATTTATTCTGGTGAGTCTTATAAGATGGATTCTGGATTCAAAAGCTGCTGAGAAGATGACAGCAGATCTGGAAGCCTATCAAAGAAGAAGCTGAGAATAGTGCCGTTCGCAATTATGGTGTGTGACAATTCGGGGGGATTTGGTGGTCGTTCGACCCAGCGCGACGGACCACTCTTTCATGGGTAGCCTTAAGAAATGTCCATATATCTGCAAAAAAATTGGCGGAGCACAACTTGATTGCGTTATTTTGCATGGGTAAATCGAAGATATCTCATATATTTGTAAGAATTTAGCTGGAGCACAACTTGATTGCATGATTTTGCATGGGTAAATTGAAGATATCTCTATATATTTGAAAAAATAAGCTGATAATGCTCTGAAGACAATTTTTTTGTATGGGTAAAAGTGAGTAAGGGCCATATATTTGTAAAATGCTGTTCAAGTAGAGTTGATAGATAATAAACGTGGAGGAATGATATGGAAAAAGCGAAACTTCAGGTGATTTTCCCGGGGATAGGATATCACTACGACAAGCCACTTCTTTATTATGGCAG
>JAILMY010000230.1 GCA_024692165.1 Butyrivibrio sp.
TGAATCAAGAACTATGTAGTCATAAACCGCAAGGCCGTAAGTAGTGTTGGACTTAACAATTGAATACTCATCATTCTGGTACAGAATTTTGATCTGTCTGAAATCCGCATAGCCCTTATTGATGTTATACACGCCTACAAGAGTGTCCTGCTTGCCAACGGCGAAACGCTCTGTGGAATCAGGCTTTATAAGGATATCTCCGTTTCGTAGCGAAGATGTATCAACGTAATACTCCGTTTCAGTCTCGTTATAGACCTGAATATTAACAAACTCTGATGTTTCATTACCCTGTTCATCATATTTGTTACGCAAAACACCGGTAGAATTGTCGTTGTTCTTTATAATATAAACCTTCGGAATAAGATAAAAGCTCTTATTTACGATAGCTGAGTTAGGAATCTTAAGTCCCTTCTCATCTTCTGTTATTAGCTCGATGTTAAGGTATCTGTCCCGGCAAAAGGTCAACATGGAATTGGTAAAAGATAAAACTACAAAAGTATCGCCCTCTCCATTTGTAAAGCTTGTGACCTTCGCCCAGGATTCATCCTGGTTCTTGATAAACCTGACCTTAACATAACCGCGATCCATCAGCTCCTGAACCTTTTCCTGATCATTTTCAAGAATGACCACTGACCAGTCCTCACTGGTACAGAGCTTATATACCGGATCTCCTGATTTCACAAGAGAGTTATTTATCAGCTGCGTCTTGTTGTAGTAGCCTTCCTCATACATTTCGGCTGTCATATCATGAACAATCCTGTCCTCAAAGCCGTCAATTGAGTAAACAACAATACCTGTATCAGGAGCATATTTATATCCGATAGCTGCAAGAGCCGCACTGTTTGCATTAAGAGATTGAATATTGTCCAGAATGCTGTTATTTGAAAGCTTCTGAACTGTTCCGTCAAGACTCACCTTAAAATCGTACACAGTGTAAAAATTGTGCTCATCAAAGGTAGAACTGAAATCAACAATCTGTGAACGAAGCTCTGACATATCCTCATCGGAAAGTGCCACCTCATCGGAGCCTTGAGATTTGAGGTATTCAAGAAGTTCGCCTGATTCATCAACGGTATAAACAAGGTTTCCAACAGCGACTCTTGTTCCCTCTGCGGCAAAATAGTTTACATAGCCGGCCGTATCACTTTTGATTATCTTCTCGTTTCTGATACAGATGGCATTGTAAATATTATTGGTTGAAAGTGATCCCTCCTTAACTTCATAACCAACAATATGATCCCTTCTAAAATACGTGATAACACTGAAAATAATATAAATGGCAATTACGCCAAAAAAGATCATGCCTATGTTCAGGTTGTTCACGGTCTTGGGATATTTGGTAACTTTTCTATTATCTCTATCTCGTGAAGCCATATGGCTTAATTTTCCTCTTCATAAGATAAGCCGCGGAGCTCCGCGGCTTATCTTAATTATTCTAAATATCCAATTATTCTAATTATCAAAGTGAAATAACAATCTTGGATTTAACTGATTCAGGTAACTCTGCCTCATCCATTGAAATACTGAGAACGAAGTCGATACCGAACTTCTCACCTAATTTCTCAAGTTTGTCGATAGTCTCTGTGATATCCTTGCCTTCAAGGCATGAAATCTTAAGGAAACTATCAAAATACATTTGCTGGAGATCATGGTCTTGGGAAATAATTCCGCTGACAAATCCGATAAATTCATCCGGATTAGAAATCATAAAGTCTGAAACGACGATCAAACGAATCTTGTTGTTAAGCTCATACATGTGCTTAGTGTTCTTATCGAGAAAGGCTATACTACCGAGTACATTCTTAACCTCAGTGTTTACCTTATCCAATAAGCATTTTGTCTTTCCTTTTCCCTTTTTCCCAACAATTAATTGAACCATTGGCATACCCTCCTGCAAGTAAGACTTAAATTGATATTATTAATTATAGTCGTCTAAACATTAAAAGACAACCTTAATTAACAATTTCCTTTAACAATTCGGACATATCATTGTAAAGTGTTCCGCTGTCTGTATCCCGCATCACTACTGCAATGTAAGGATTTGCTGCCGTATCTCTTGCAAGCAAAATCAGGCAATGACCTGCCGCTGATGTGGTACCTGTTTTACCGCCTATAACAGTGACTCCGGAGGGCTGTGATTTATTACCGTTTAAAAAGCCATTTGTAGTGGTAATATTTACATCTTTTGATGTGCCCTTGGAATCAAGATAAGAAGTAGTGTAGGAGGTCATGTTTATGATCTCGCTGAAAGTATCATACTGCATCGCAGCGTTAAAAATCAGGTACATATCGTAAGCAGTGACATAGTGATCATCTGCTGTAAGTCCATGAGGATTCTTAAAGTGTGACTTTGTAGCGCCGATGGCTTTTGCTTCCTTGTTCATTACCTCCACAAACTCATCGATTGATCCGGAAATGTTCGATGCAATTAGGTTCGCCACATCATTTGCCGAATAGATGAGAAGAATATGAAGTGCCTGATCAAGAGTCATTCGATCCCCCGGCTTAAGTCCTATCTTCTGTGCTCCGCTCTCTGTTACAGAAACATCGTCTCCTGCCACAAGCACCTGCTCAAGACTTCCATACTTAAGAGCCACAAGTGCCGTCATAACCTTTGTTAGGCTGGCAGGCATAACCTGTTCATTTACATTTTTGGCAAAAAGAGTTTCTCTTTTATTGAGATCAAAAAGACCTGCACTTGTAATTTCTGAAAGAGAAATATCGGAATCGTTTATGTCTGAATTGACGACACAGATATCAGAGGCATAAGTGGGATAATTGTACGCTGTCCCTGTCTCCTGCCCGAAGGAACTGACGGAATACTTTGCAGCATAAGGAAAGCCTGCACATCCCGTCAGAAAAGATACTATAAGAATAAATGATAAAAAAACTCCAAAATACTTATTTGTACATCTCACGCCACTCAAGGTCCCCTCTGTCAAGTGATTTGATAAGCAGTTCAGCTGATGCAAGGTTAGTTGCCACCGGAATATTATGCATATCGCAAAGGGTCATTACATCATTAACACTGGGCTCATGAGACTTAACAGTAAGTGGATCTCTAAGAAAGATCACAAGGTCGATTTCGTTGTGTTCTATAGCTGCACCAAGCTGCTGTGCACCGCCAAGATGACCGGCGAGATATTTATGAACAGAGAGATTTGTTACCTCTTCAATAAGTCTTCCTGTTGTACCTGTAGCATAAAGCTCGTTTTTACTAAGGATACCTCTGTATGCAATACAGAAATTCTGCATAAGTTTTTTCTTTGCGTCATGTGCTATAAGTGCGATATTCATTTAACTTATACCCTCCCAAAATTATACTTATTACTCTGAAGTCGTACATTTAATACGAAGCCGATACCCATAAAAGAGCTAAGAAGTGAAGTCAGTCCATAACTCACAAACGGAAGCGGAATACCCGTATTGGGAATTACTCCGGTTGCAACGCCGATATTGATAAAGCCCTGAAATCCTATCCAGGCGCCTACTCCGGCTGCAATTATCTCCCCTGCCTTGTCTCTTGCTCTCATGGAAATTTTGAAGCACTCCAAAGAGATCGCAAGAACTAAAGCTACAACGATGCAGGCTCCTACAAAGCCAAATTCCTCTCCGATAACGGTGAAGATAAAGTCTGTCGGAGATTCTGAGATGAATCCACCGTTTAGAACAGAACTGATCTCATTTGTATTATATCCCTTGCCGTAAAGCTGTCCGGATCCAATTGCCATCATAGAGTTAAGTGTCTGATACGCATCTGAATTGGCATAGTCCTCAGGATGAAGCCAAGCCAGGATACGTCTCTGCTGATACTCATGAAGAAGACTGCTCTCTCCCTGAACTGCGTTATAGATAATAAACAAAGCCCCGGGAATTGCAATGGATAGAACTGCAATGACAATTTTGATATTAATTCCTGCCACAAACATGATCACACAAAAGATCGTCATTACCATGATACATGTGGACAGATCAGGCTGCCCCGCGATAAGTCCCAGCGGAAGCACCAAAAAAGCAAGGCATATAAGAACAAAGCCAAAGTTTTTCACTCTGTCTTTATATTTCATAATAAACTGAGCATAAAATAAAATCAATAATATTTTGGCCGCTTCAGAAGGCTGAAAAGTAATACCAAAGAGGTTTATCCATCTCTGCGCACCATTGGTGCTACTGCCCAGAGGAGAAAGTACAAGGGCCAAAAGTACGGCATTTCCTAAATAAAACAATATATATAATTTAATTATCAGGACATAATCCAAAAGAGAAATAAATACCATCAAAACAGTGCCCACAACAAGGCCTGCTATCTGTTTCCTGGAAGATCCGGGCTCAGCGGAATTGATAGCCATTATTCCAAATATGGTAAGTCCTATGACCATGAATACGAGCATGAAATCATAGTCGATAAGTTTGTATTTCTTAATCGGCATTTGTAGCTCCATCCTGCAGAGTCTGTGCAGTTCCGTGAATAATCTCGTCTTCGTCCTTGAGGTTAAAGTAATATGCAAGGGCATCTTTGGTTATCTGAGCTGCATAGCTTGATGTATAACCATTAGCAATTCTCGTGGCTATGGCTATTTCAGGTCTTTCATAAGGCGCATAGCACACAAACAGTGAGTGGTTAGGCTTTGACTTGGATTCCTGTGCTGTACCTGTTTTACCGGCAACAGAAACCCCAAGATTTGCATAATAGCTCTTATCCTGAACAACCTGTCTCATCCCAAGGTGAATTGCATTCCAATAGTTCTGAGGCATATCAATGACATTTCTTACAGAAGCATTGTACTCCTCAAGAAGATTACCGTTTGAATCTGTAGTCTTATCCAGCAGTGTCAGATTATAGCAGGTTCCGCTGTTGGCAACGGTTGTGACATATCTTGCAAGTCCCACTGTGGTAAAAGAGTTTGTACCCTGACCGATAGCTGAACGGACAGAGTCCATGTCAGATACCTGAGGTTCAGACTCAACGATCTCAATACCTGATTTCTCTGTAAGGCCGTAGAGATCAGCATAATTCGCAAGCTTTTGAAGACCTATGTCTGAAGAGTAGCTGTCTCCATCAAGACCAAGCCTGTAACCAACCTCGTAAAAGAAACAGTTACAGGAATTTCTGATTCCACCTGTTACATTAAGTCCTCCGTGACCTCTTGGATAAATCCAGCATCTTGGAGAAATATCAAGCTTGTCAAAAATACCGCCGCAGTAAATAACAGAATCAGTAGTGATAACTCCCTCCATAAGACCTGCGGTGGATGAGACCATCTTAAACGTAGATCCCGGAGCGGTCTTCTGCTGAGTTGCGTAATTATAAAGCGGATTAGAATTATCGCTTCTTAACTTTGCATAATATGCAGCATCAACTCCGTTAGCCATCATATTATTGTCATATCCGGGATATGATACAAGGGCCAGTACATCACCGGTATTAACGTCAGTTATGACCATAGAACCCGTACATGGATCCAAAGCCAGCTGGGCCGGAGTAATGTCCAGATTGGAAACTCTGTTGACCATGAAAGTATAGGCGCTCTCTCCGCCTCTTTGCCACAAAGACAACTCTTCGTCATCAATATGTATAGCTTCCTGTTCAAGAAGGATTTCACATACCTGTGTACCTGTTATATAGCCGTCAAGCAAAAGATACTTATAAAGTCTTGTTTTAAAATCAGCATCATCCGCAAGCTTTGCTATAGTCTGCTTGATAACATGATTGAATATTTCCTCGGAATCAGCGTACTGATTATCCAGGTTAAGCTTTGAAACATCAACCCAGTTCATGGAAATAGCATATTTAAGATACTCAGTAAGAGAAATTGTTTCATCTGTGGTCCATGCAATATACATGGGGTCTTCTCTTACAACCTTTGAAGAATCAAGGATTCCGCTGCTGTATAAGGAGGCGGCAATATGACTCATATACCACTGATATTCCTTGGATAATTTGTCATAGCTTGTCTTCTTCTCATTAAGCTCTGCAGTCAGTTCATCAATTACTGCATCGTACTTGGTCAAAAAAGCCTGATAAACTTCTCTTTCGTTTTCTTTGGCGTCAGGCTTTGAGAAGTGGTTTACGTCAACTACCGAATTATCAAAGATAGCGTAATAAACATCATAAATAGGAATTACAATGTTACTGGAGCTTGATGTCTCTGTGTATGTATAGGTTTTAATGTTCTGAATCTTAGAAGCAAGGATTCCGGCAAGCGACTGCTCGATGATATTGTAGCAGGCTTCAGTAAGATCCTTGTCTATAGTAAGGTACACATCGTTTCCGGCAACTGAATCCACATAGTTACTGGTCTCAATAACCTGTCCGGTATTATCAACATATACGGTTTCTGAGCCCTTTGTGCCCTGAAGAACGCTCTCCATAGCCTGCTCAATTCCTGACTTACCTACAGTATCATTGATGCCATAGCTGCTGTTCTCCAGCTGAAGCTGCGAAAGTTCTTCCTCAGACACCTTACCTGTATATCCCAGTATCTGTGAGAAATATACAGAATCAACATATTTACGGGCTGTGCTCTCCTCGATAGATACACCTTCAAGAGTATCCGCATTTTCCATTACATCAGCCACAGTCTGCTCACTTACATCAGAAGCTACAGTGGTATCAATATACTTCTGGTATGAGTTTGAGTTCATGTTATATCTGATATTCAAAACCTTTAAAGCTCTGTCATTTGAATATCCAAGTCTTGGCACAAAGGTTGAAGATGAGTCTCCATCCTCGTAATCTCCAACACCGTATTTTTTGCACAGATCATCTACAACTTCCTGGGCAGTCTTGATCTTCTCCTCATATTTCAGATCGTTTACACTGGATCTTCCGTAAACATCCGCCAGAAAACGAAGCAGTGAAGTACCCTCCACCGTAAATTCAAAGGCATTGTTCTCATTAAGAACGATCTTGAAATCCTGATCTACGCTGTCTCCATTGTCCTCAATAATATCAATAAGCTTACCAAGGGTTTCATTTATGGATTTATTCTTGCCACGGCCTGACTTGTAAACGTCTTCGATAGTTACAGAGTTAGCCAGTTCATTGTAGGCAAGAAGATTTCCGTTTCTGTCATAAATATTTCCTCTGGTAGCTGCAATGCTCTTTTCCTTCTTGATACGAAGCTTAAATGTGTCAAGATAATACTCACCATTAATAACCTGCAGGTAAAACAGTCTGTAGACCATAATTCCTGCAAGGGCACAAAGAACAGCGCATACCACAACAGCTCTGGACGTTATGAACTTAATAAATCCTTCTTTTAAATCATCAAACAAACTTTTTGGCGCTCCTTTGTTCCTGCTCGTCAATCCTGTTATTCACAGCCAGAATAATGGGATAATAAAAAATCGCAACCAGTGCGGTGTAAACCATTTCAGGGATGATCACACTTACCATGTAGTATCCTATGTCAAACCTTGTTCTGAACAAAAACATCAGTACATAGCACACAAATCCAAAGAGGAAATCCGCAATTGTAATGAACGTTATAGGTATTGCAATGTTCTGGGAAAAGAAAACCTCATGGAATTTCCCGACTATGAATCCCAGATACATATAGATCAGCGCAAAGAATCCCAAATAGGTACCAAAAAAGATGTCCACTAAAAGCCCACTGAAAAATCCGGTAATAAGTCCGGTTTTGTCGCCCTTGATAAATCCCAAAGAGGCAACAACTATCATCATCAGATTCGGAGCAATGCCTCCAAAATCCAGTACACGAAACACAGTGGTCTGCAAAATAAAGGACACGATAACAAATATGAAATTAGCAAAAATCCTTCTAATATTCATACTTTCTCAATTCAAAATAATTATTATTTAATGTTTTTCTTCAGTTCCAAAATAACCAGAACCACATTCATGTGTTCAAAATCAACAGCAGGAGTAAGAGTTCCTGACTTTGTAAGATTATTGGAATCGTCATCGATGGTTGAAATATAGCCTATAAGTATTCCCGGAAGGTACTTGTCACTGATGTTGGATGTAACGATCTTATCTCCGATCCTTACTCTGTCTACATCATCCACCAGTTTGGAAAAGCTGATAAAGCCCTGATTGTAAAGTTCCAGATTGCCGGATACGATCAGGTTATCAGATGATGATAAAACCATTCCGCTGACAGAAGCATTGTCTGCGATAATTGCCTGAACCTTAGCCCAGTCAGGACCAACATCAATTATTCGACCAACTAAAGCCCCACCTGCTATGACATTCATATCGACAGCAAGGCCGTCATCAGAACCCTTATCAATGATGAAAGCATGATACCAGTTACCGGCATCCTTACCTATAATCCTGGCTCCAATCTTCTCATAGTTCTGATAGGCATCATCTAACTGATAGAGATTGCGAAGCTCTGTAAGCTCATATTTTTCCTGTTCCAGCGTGGTATTGGCAACAGTAAGCTCGTCAATCTTGGATTTCAGCTCTTCATTTTCCTCTAAAAGCTTGGTGATTGATGACAGTCTTTCGGCGGTATCCTTCATATATGTGCCAACAGTAGTCATACCCTTTTGAAATGGCACAACAAAAATACCTGCAAAGGAATTCAAAGGTCCGGTGAACAGGTTCGTATTAAAGGTTATGATTATGAGTGCTGTGCATAGCACTGTTAAAATAAAGAGGAGATATTTACTTGGTAAAGCAAATTCCTCTCCTCTTCTTTTTATGATGGGACTCATTATTTATCCTCTTCAATTCCATATGCAAGAGCTTTGTACTGATCTTCCTTGATGATCTTGGCAAGGCCTAAAGCTCCGCTTCCAATAGGATTCTCAGCGATATTTACATTCAGTCCTACTCCGTTTGACAATCTCTGAGCAAGGTGTACAACCTGTGATGCACCACCTGTAAGATAAAGTCCATGCTTAAAGATATCAGCAGCAAGTTCCGGAGGAGTCTTCTCAAGAGCAGCCTTGATGTTATCAAGGATTGCATCGAAGTTCTCAACCAGCGCCTGATTGAGGATCTCTGTAGGAATCTTTCTCTCAACAGGAAGTCCGGTTACGATATCTCTTCCGTAAACTACAGCATCCTTGCCTTCCTTCTCAAGCTCCTTGAGAGAGATCTTTACATTCTCTGAGGTCTTCTCGCCGATAAGAAGTCCGAATTCCTTACGAATTACGTTTCTGATGGATTCATCAAACTTCTTGCCGCCAACCTTAATAAGCTTACTTACAACAATTCCGCGAAGGGAAAGGATTGAAATTTCTGTTGTATCATATCCAACGTCAACTACGAGAACACCCTGGGAGTTCATAACGTCGACGTTCATTCCAAGGCCATCTGCCAAAGGCTTTTTAACCATCATGATCTTCTTGGCCTTGATGCCTGCGTCATTGATAAGATCGTGGAACGCTCTTCTCTCAACCTCTGTTACATCCTTAGGAACAGCTATATAAACCTCACAAGGCTTAACTGAACCCTTCATCTGGTCAGTCACAAAGAGCTTAACCAGAGTCTCCATGTGCTCGATATCAGCAATAACGCCGCTGTTAAGCGGATAAGTAATCTTAATCTTATCGGGTGCCTTCTCATACATCTCATATGCTGAGTTGCCATAGGCGAAAACATTAGTCTTGTTCTCAATGGCGATCATATTCTTCTCAACTGTAAGAGAATCCTCATCCTTGTTATAAATCTTGATATTGCTTGTTCCAAGATCAATTCCAAATATATTAGCCAAAACTTCCTCCTTAATGCCATAAATTCATGGACATAAAGTCCAAGAATGTAGTAATTTCTGAAAAAACCCACATTTTATTATAGCATCTTTAAGGCAATAATCAATCGGGACCTGTTATTTATGATATTCCTGAAGTGAACGAACATTACCGCTTCCGTTTTTCTTAACCTCAGAGATTCCCTCTATAGCAGCTTTTCCTGCAGCTACTGTTGTTATATAAGGGATTCTTGCTTTAATTGCGGCTTTTCTTAAGTATCCGTCATCATGCTCAGCACCTTTTCCGATAGGTGTATTTATAATAAGCTGAACGTCACCGTTTTTGATTACATCCTCAACATCAGGTCTTCCGCCCTCATAGTTTTTCATGACTCTCTTGACTGAAATACCTGCTTCTGAAATGAGTTCAAAGGTCTTTCCTGTAGCATAGATTTCAAAACCATTATCAGCAAACTTCTTTGCCAGCTCTGCTGCGGCAGGCTTATCCTCCTCATTAAGGGAGATAAGTACAGCGCCTTCAAGCGGAAGTGCTGATCCTGCAGCTTCCTGAGCCTTATAAAAAGCTTCGCCGGGGTTCTTGGCAAGACCAAGAACTTCTCCTGTAGAACGCATTTCAGGTCCAAGTACAGGGTCAACCTCAGGGAACATATTGAATGGGAATACAGCCTCTTTTACGCCGTAGTAAGAAGGCTCATCCTTGCTCTTATTTGCAATAAGCTCAGGCACAGGAGACTTTCTTCCTGTAAGCTGTGAGGTAATAATGTCTGTAGCAAGTGTTACCATTTTAATTCCGCAAACCTTTGAAACAAGCGGTACTGTTCTTGAGGCACGAGGATTGGCCTCCAGTACATAAACCGTGTCATCCTCAATTGCATACTGCATGTTCATAAGGCCCACAACATTCATCTCAACAGCAATCTTCTTAGTATATTCCTCAATAGTCTTAAGGTGCTTCTCTGAGATATGCTTTGAAGGAACTATGCAGGCAGAATCTCCCGAATGAATTCCGGCAAGCTCTATATGCTCCATAACGGCAGGAACAAATGCCTCTTTGCCATCGCTTATGGCATCTGCTTCACATTCAAGAGCATTGTGCAGGAATCTGTCTATAAGGATAGGTCTGTCGGGAGTAACACCAACAGCGGCGTTCATATATCCCTCCATACTCTCCTCGTCTCTTACAATTTCCATTCCTCTTCCGCCAAGTACAAAGGAAGGACGAACCATTACAGGGTAACCGATCTTAGCAGCGATTTTCTTAGCTCCCTCTACATCGGAGGCCATTCCTGATTCAGCCATAGGAATTCCAAGCTTTTCCATCATCATGCGGAACTGGTCTCTATCCTCTGCCAGGTCGATAACTTCAGGGGTAGTTCCAAGGATATTAACACCTTCCTCCTTAAGCTTAGCTGCAAGGTTAAGAGGAGTCTGTCCTCCGAACTGAGCTATAACTCCAAGAGGCTTCTCTTTTCTGTAGATCTGAAGTACATCTTCAAGAGTAAGGGGCTCGAAGTAGAGCTTATCTGATGTATCGTAGTCAGTTGATACAGTCTCTGGGTTGCAGTTAACGATAATAGTCTCAAAGCCAAGCTTTTTAAGAGCCATAGAAGCGTGTACACAGCAATAGTCAAACTCAATACCCTGTCCGATTCTGTTAGGCCCGCCTCCAAGGATCATGATCTTCTTATTATCTGAAGATGCCTTCTCTGGTTCCTCAGCAATATTCTTATAGGTTGAGTAATAGTATGCACTACCCTCTGTTCCGTAAACGTGAACCGGATCCCATTTCTCAACGATTTCTTCCTTATCACGGCTATTTCTGATATCATCCTCACTTACTCCAAGAAGCTTTGCAAGATATCTGTCTGAGAAGCCGTCCTCTTTTGCCTTGAGGAGACTTTCCTTATACGGAACAGAATTCTTGAACTTTGTCAAAAGAGCTGTTTCCTCTTCCACAAGTTCCTTCATCTCGTCAAGGAAATAGTGCTTAACCTTAGTGATATCGAAGAGTTCCTCTACAGTTATTCCCTTTTTAAGGGCCTCGTACATGAGGAAATATCTCTCAGAAGATGCGTTTTTAAGAAGTCGAAGGAGCTCCTCTTTGGACATATCTTCATATTTCTTTATAAGACCAAGACCATATCTGTCTTTTTCAAGAGAGCGTATTGCCTTCTGGAATGCCTCCTTGAAGTTCTTACCGATACTCATAACTTCGCCTACAGCTCTCATCTGAGTTCCGAGTTTATCCTCTACACCTCTGAATTTCTCAAAGGCCCAGCGGGCAAACTTAACTACAACGTAGTCTCCGTTTGGAACATATTTATCAAGGGTACCGAATTTTGAATCTGTAAGCTCAGCAAGAGTAAGACCTGTAGCCAGCTTTGCTGAAACAAGCGCAATAGGGAAGCCCGTTGCCTTACTGGCAAGAGCAGATGAACGTGATGTACGTGGATTGATCTCGATTACGATGATACGTCCGCTCTTAGGATCATGAGCAAACTGAACATTAGTGCCGCCGATAACACCGATGTGTTCTACGATTTTGTAAGCCTGACGCTGAAGCTCTTTCTGAAGGTCTTCAGAAATTGTCAGCATAGGTGCGGTACAGAAGGAATCACCGGTGTGAACACCTACAGGGTCTACATTTTCAATGAAGCAGACTGTGATCATGTTGTTGTCTTTGTCGCGGACAACTTCAAGTTCCAGTTCTTCCCATCCAAGTATGGATTCCTCAACAAGAACCTGATGGATAATGGAAGCCTGAAGCCCACGGGCGCAAACTGTCTGAAGCTCTTCTTTGTTGTAAACAAGGCCGCCGCCGGCTCCGCCCATGGTGTAGGCAGGGCGAAGAACAACAGGATAGCCAAGTTCATCTGCCTCAGCAAGAGCCTCTTCAATGCTATAGCATGCCTTGGAACGAGCCATCTCGATGCCAAGCATATCCATTGTCTTCTTGAATTCGGTACGGTCTTCACCACGCTCGATGGCATCAACCTGAACACCGATTACCTTTACTCCATATTTATCAAGGACACCTGCTTTGTACAGCTCTGAACAAAGATTAAGACCTGACTGTCCGCCAAGGTTTGGCAAAAGGGCATCGGGTCTTTCTTTTTCGATAACGGCAGTAACCCTCTCGACGTTAAGAGGCTCAATGTAGGTTCTGTCTGCCATTTCAGGGTCAGTCATAATTGTTGCCGGATTAGAATTAACAAGAACAATTTCATAGCCAAGACTTCTAAGAGCCTTGCATGCCTGTGTTCCTGAATAGTCAAATTCGCAGGCCTGTCCGATGACGATAGGACCGGAACCAATAATCAAAACCTTCTTAATATCTGTACGTTGTGCCATGTGATCCTCCAATTTCAATATTCTTTTTTCTAATTTTGCCTAAATCTTTTATATTATAATTACCAATTTAAAACTGCACAAGGGTAAACTGATAAATTATTATAAAAAAATAGATCAGGATGTTTTTGTCTCATTTCCTGATCTATTTCATATTTATTGGATATTAACTAACCCTGCATCCACGAGCTTTTGCAGTGTCTTAAGGATTCCAAGCTTTGCATGGGGCCATGTAAGACCCCCCTGGAAAAATACTGAATAAGGTGGCTTAATTGGGCCATCTGCTGAAAGTTCAATTGAAGAGCCTGAAACAAAGGCTCCTGCCGCCATGATAACCTGAGCATCATAACCCGGCATATCCCAAGGCTCCGGATTAACGAAGGAATCTACAGGAGCTGCAGCCTGAATACCTTCACAGAAGGCAATAACGCCTTCGGGTTTGCCAAAGGTAACAGCCTGGATAATATCGTGTCTGTCCTCAGTGGCATTAGGGCATACCTCAAAGCCAAGCTTCTCATAAATATTGGCAGCAAAAATCGCGCCCTTAAGGGCTGATGCTGTAACAGTAGGTGAAAGGAAAAATCCCTGATAAAACTGAGGGAGAATTCCAAGAGAAGCACCTACCTCTTTTCCAAGACCCGGAGATGTGAGTCTGAATGCCGCGTTCTCAACACATTCTTTTGTTCCGGCAATATATCCGCCAATTGGAGCCAGTCCGCCGCCGGGATTCTTGATGAGAGATCCTACGACCATATCTGCACCAACGTCTGATGGCTCAATTGTTTCTACAAATTCTCCGTAGCAGTTATCTACCATGCAGATAACATCACTCTTTATGCCCTTGATAAAGGAAATAAGTTCTCCGATTCTTGTAACAGAAAGTGTAGGTCTTGTCTGATATCCCTTGGATCTCTGGATAGTAACAAGCTTGATATTAGAATTCTCTTCCAAAGTCTTTCTGATATTGTCAAAATCAAAGCTTCCGTCAGAAAGAAGGTCAACCTGAGAATAGGTTACGCCGTATTCAGCTAAAGACCCCTTGGATGGTCTGATACCGATAACCTCTTCCAGTGTGTCATAGGGCTTTCCAACAGGGGAAAAGAGCATGTCCCCGGGGCGAAGATTACTCATAAGAGCCAGTGCCAGCGCATGGGTTCCGCAGGTAATCTGAGGTCTTACAAGTGCATCCTCGGTATGGAAAACTGATGCATAAACTGCCTCCAGCTTCTCTCTTCCGATGTCGTTATAACCATATCCGGTGGTTCCAAGAAGGCATGCTTCGCTTACCTTATTCTCCTGCATTGCCTTAAGGACCTTAAGCTGATTGTACTCAGCATTTTCATCAATCTTTTTAAATCTTTCTTCAAGACTCTTTAAAATCTCTTTGCCAAATTCAAAAACCCTCTGTGAAATTCCTAATTCTTCGTAAATCTTACTGTTCATAAATCCTTATCATCTCTTTCAAAATACGTTCATCATCGTGATCAAATTCGTTTTTATCGATCCAGATCACATCTTTTTCCCTTCGAAACCAGGTAAGCTGACGCTTTGCAAAATGCCTTGTATTGAGCTTAATAAGGTAAATTGCTCTCTCCAGGTCGTACTGCCCTTCAAGATAACCTATCATTTCTCTGTAGCCAAGGCTCTGCATACTGGTAGCAGTCTTAGGGATATTCAGCTTTTCCAGGTCCCTTACTTCTTGTTCGAGACCTTCTTCGATCATTTGATCTACTCTTTTGTCTATGCGAGAGTATAGCGTTTTTCTCTCATCTGTCAATACAAAGTATCTAAAATCGTATGGAGAAACATTCTGATGTTGCTCCTTGTTGTGCTCAGATATTGGCTTTCCGGTCTTTTTATAATATTCCAGAGCCCGGATAACTCTTTTTACATTATTCTCATGAATAATATCAGCAGAAACAGGATCTACTTTACGCAGTTCTTCGTGAAGAACATGACATCCTTCTATCTCAACTCTTTTTTCCAATTCTGTTCTGTATTCATCGTCCTCATCAGTCTCGGTAAAATCAATATCATAAAGAACTGCCTGAATATAAAAGCCCGTTCCTCCAACAAGTATTGGCACATTCCCTCTGCCTGATATTTCAGCGATCTTCTCTTTTACCAGCTTCTGGAACATGAAGACATTAAAATCTTCGGTGGGTTCAAGAAAGTCAATGAGATGATGGGGAACACCGCACATTTTCTCTTTGCTTATCTTGTCAGTACCAATATTCATGCATTTGTACACCTGCATAGAATCAGCGGAGATTATCTCTCCGCCAATTCTCTTTGCAAGCTCTATAGAAAGTTTTGATTTACCTACTGCAGTGGGGCCTGTGAGAATCACAAGCTTTTGCTTTGCACTCATAATTACTCCACAACTCTCTTAAACTTCTTATCAATCTCGTATTTGCTCATGGATATGATAGTTGGTCTTCCATGAGGACAGTTATATGGGTTCTCCAGGGTAAGAAGCTCATCCAAAAGAGCTTCCATCTCTTCTTTGGTCATGGAACTGTTTCCCTTTACAGATGCCTTGCAGGCCATGCTGGCAATCTTGTAATTTATGACGTCCGGAGTTCTTGAAAGTGAAGTCTCGTGGGTCAGCTCATCAAGAATATCAAGGAACATCTCCTTTTCATTATCACAACCAAAGAGATCTATCGGTATAGCTCTCATGGCATACTCATGTCCGCCAAAGTTTTCAATATTAAAGCCCAGCTTCTCAAAGTACTGTCTGTAGGCCAAAAACATTTCTTCTTCCTGGGCGGACAGTGTAAGAATCACCGGAGGATTTACCATCTGTGACAGCATCTCGCCGGATTTATATCTCTTCATCATGCGCTCATAATTGACTTTCTCATGGGCTGCATGCTGATCTACCATGAAAATCTTGTCCTTAAAGCTGATGATCCAGTAGGTACCAAATATCTGGCCCAGGATCTCATACTCTTTTACATTGTCTTTGGTGAGAACCTTTTCATCAAAAAGGTTGAGCTGCATAGGTTTTTCTACCACAATTGCATTTTGCTGCTTGATGATGGATGATGGTTTCTCGGCTTCCTTGGCCTTAGAGCCGTCGGCATCGCCAAAGATCCTTGTCCACACAGCTGACTTGTTGCTGTCTTCAATCTTTATTGGCTGCGCTGTTACGCCCTTTGCATAAACCGGCTGATTCTCAACAATCTTGTGCTCCTCAAACCTCAGCTTTTCAAATGGTTCCGGAGCATGAGGCTTCTCTTTATCTTTATCTTCGTCATCAAAATTGATTTCGAATCTGCTCTTGTTCTTTGTGTTTACTTCACTACTTAGCTGGGAAAATTCCTTAATGCCTTCTGTTATAGCTTTTACAGACTTAGAAGCCTTAGCATCCTCCTTGGAGTCCAGCAGGGCATCCGGAATCATTTCGTTATGACTAAGCACATCCTCCACGCTTGTCCTTATAGCCTCATAGAGAATAGGCTGATTGCCGAATCTGACCTCCAGTTTGGCAGGGTGCACGTTAACATCTACCATGGCAGGATCCATCCTGATGTGCAGGATTGCAAAGGGAAACTTATGCATCATAAGGTACTGTTTGTAGCCTTCTTCCAGAGCCTTGGAGATTATCTTGTCCTTTACGTACCTGCCGTTAACAAAGAAAATCTCGAAGTTTCTGTTGGATCTGTTGATGGAGGGCTCACCAAGATATCCTTCTATAGTGATTCCATCCTTAGTGACGTTAATAGGTCTAACGCTTACGGAAACATCTCTTCCGTAAATCCTGTAGATAAGCTCCTTAAGGTCGCCGTTTCCTGAGGTTGAGAACTTATCATCCTTATTGTTTATGTAATGGAAGGATATGGTTGGATTATCAAGAGCCATATGCTCCATAACATCACCGATATAGCTTCCTTCCGTCTGTGGCGTCTTCAAAAACTTCTTTCTAGCCGGGGTGTTATAGAAAATATTTCTGATGATAAAAGTTGTTCCGTCAGGAGCACCTACTTCCTCAAAGCCTTTCTCTTCCCCGCCTTCAATAGTGTATTTTATACCTGTAAGATCATCAGCGGTTTTTGTGATCATCTCCACCTGAGCCACCGCAGAAATACTTGATAAAGCTTCTCCCCTGAATCCCAGGGAGTGAATACTGTAGAGATCGTCAATTGTCTTAAGCTTACTGGTGGCATGTCTCTTAAAGGCTTTCCTGATCTGGCTCTTTTCAATTCCAGAGCCGTTATCGGTTACCCTTATCATATCGATTCCGCCGCCCTTTATCTCAACAGTAACTGCTGTGGCACCGGAATCTATGGCATTTTCCACCAGTTCCTTAACTATGCTGGCAGGTCTTTCTACAACTTCTCCGGCAGCAATCTGATCTATAGTATTCTTATCAAGCTCATTTATGAAGGCCATTAGTTTTTCCACCTGTTCTTAAGGTCACTCTGCAGCTTGTAGAGTGTATTTAATGCATCCATTGGCGTCAGTGTTGTGATATCAATCTCCTGAAGCCTCTTTAGTACATCCTCATCTGTCACTGTGTCAAAAAGTGACATCTGATCTATATCCACGTCGTCATAGTGTACGACTTTAACCTTCTTATCATTTTTGTTCTCTTTAACAAGGCTCTGAACCTTATCGGTAATATCATTGTCCGTAAGCTCAGTCACAATTTCTTTTGCCCTGTCAATTACCATATCCGGCACTCCGGCCAGCTTAGCAACCTGAATTCCGTAGCTCTTATCGGCACCGCCCTTAATGATCTTACGTAAAAAGACAATGTCATCACCGTTTTCCTTTACGGCAATACAGTAGTTGTTTACGTTGTCCATCTTGCCCTCAAGCTCTGTGAGCTCATGATAGTGAGTTGCAAATAAGGTCTTCGCTCCAAGGATCTTTCGGTTACTGATATGCTCCGTAACTGCCCAGGCTATGGCAAGTCCGTCATAGGTTGAGGTTCCTCTTCCAATCTCGTCCAGTATCAAAAGAGAATCCGGTGTAGCGTTACGCAGGATGTTAGCCACCTCGTTCATCTCTACCATAAATGTTGACTGTCCGCTGCCAAGGTCATCAGAAGCCCCAACTCTTGTAAAGATCCTGTCCACAATACACATATCAGCCTTGGCTGCAGGAACAAAGCTTCCAATCTGAGCCATCAGCACAATGAGAGCTGTCTGCCTCATATAGGTGGATTTTCCCGCCATGTTAGGTCCTGTAATGATGGAAATGCAGTGCTTTTTATTATCAAGGAATGTGTCATTTGAGATAAACATATCCGAGGTATCCAGCATCTGCTCTACAACCGGGTGACGTCCATCCTTGATATTAATAACGCCCTTGTCATTCATGGTTGGTTTTACATAATGGTTCTTCTCAGCCACATAGGCAAGGGATGCATATACATCCAAAAGAGCTATCGCCTTGGCTGTAGTCTGTATTCTGTCAATCTCAAGGGCTATGGAATCCCTTATCTTGCAAAACATCTCGTACTCAAGGTTGTTTAACTTATCCTGTGAGTTAAGGATTGTATCCTCCAACTCTTTAAGTTCCGGAGTTGTATATCTCTCGCAGTTGGTAAGGGTCTGTTTTCTGATAAAGTAATCAGGTACCTTGTCCTTGAAGGAATTTGTTACTTCGAAGGAATAGCCAAACACATTGCTGTATTTTATCCTGAGGTTCTTGATACCTGTCTTTTCCTTCTCTTCCTCTTCCATCTTGGCAAGCCAGGATTTACCATTAGTTCCTGCTTCTCTGAAGTGATCAATGTCAGCATCAAAGCCATCCTTAATGATTCCGCTTTCCTTTATTGCAAGTGGTGGCTCCTCAACAATTGCCTGATCTATAAGATCATGGATATCCGTAAGGGTATCGAGCTGCTCAAAGAGCCTCTTAAGCTCAGGGTCATCCTGAACATCCTCTAAAGATGCCTTAATTCCCGGAATCATCTTAATGGAGTTTCTGAAAGCCAGAAGATCTCTTGGATTTGCAGTCTTAAATACAATCTTGGACATAAGTCTTTCAAGATCGTAGATTGGTCCCAGGTACTCCCTTATTTCTTCCCTTGTCACCACATTTTTTACAAGAGTCTCTACCGCTCCCTGACGAAGAAGGAGCTCCTGCTTATCAATAAGAGGCTGTTCGATGAAGCCTCGAAGAGTTCTGGCTCCCATGGCAGTTTTGGTTTTATCCAAAACCCATAAAAGAGTTCCTCTCTTTTGTTTATCCCTCATGGTCTCCACCAGCTCAAGATTTCTTCTGGTTGATGAATCAAGAAGCATATACTTGCTGGCAAGATATGGATAAACGTGGGTGATATTTGAAATGTCGGACTTCTGCATATCTATGAGATACTGAAGAAGAGCTCCGGCAGCCACAACACCGTTAGGGAAATCATCGATTCCAAGTCCGATAAGTGAAGAAACCTTAAAGTGCTTCATAAGAAGCTTTTTTGCAGAATCCTCGTCAAAGTATCTGGCATCTAACGGATTTACAAAGGTCTGAAGCCTGCTCCTTAGCTCGTCTATATCAACACCGCTGAAGCTGAAGGCATCATTACAGATGATCTCGGAAGGGGTATATTTTCCTATCTCATCCATGGCCTCACGAAGAGTATCCACTTCTGTAAGATAATAATCACCGGTAGTAACATCAGCAACTGAAATTCCGATCTTATCAGAGGTATAAAGAACGCTCATGATATAGTTGTTCTTTGTTTCCTCAAGAGACTGCATATTTAGATTTGTTCCCGGAGTAACTATCCTGGTAACTTCTCTTTTTACAATTCCCTTTGCAAGCTTGGGATCTTCAACCTGCTCGCAGATAGCCACCTTAAAGCCTCTTGAAACCAGCTTGGTCAGGTAAGCATCCACTGCATGAAAAGGAACTCCACACATGGGAGCTCTCTCTTCCAATCCGCAGGCTTTTCCGGTCAGGGTGAGCTCAAGCTCCCTTGAAGCCACCTGAGCGTCATCAAAGAAAAGCTCGTAAAAATCTCCTAACCTGTAAAAAAGAATGCAGTCCTTATTCTCATCCTTGGTCTGCAGATAGTGCTGCATCATCGGTGATACTTTTTCTCTATCTACATTTGCAAAACTAATGCTACTCTCCACAACAAAACCCCTGAATTTATATATTAATGATCTTAGCAGATCATGAAATTATTTCAGATCAATGTCAAACCAATTTACCCATGAAATAGAATCCATGGCACTCATCAAGGCTGACCTTTACAATACTTCCGATAAGTTCCTCATCCCCTTTGAAGTGAACCAGAGTATTGTTTGAAAGTCTTCCTGTAAGAAGACTCTCATCGTGTTCATTAACTCCTTCAACCAGCACATCTTCAATCCTGCCTGTAAGCTTTTCTGAAGCGGTCCTTGCAGTCTCCTGTACAACCTTAAGAAGTCTGTCAAAGTTCTCCTTTACTTCGCTTTCAGGAACCTGATCCGTAAAGCCTGCAGCAGGCGTACCTGTTCTCTTGGAATAGATAAATGTAAAGGCATTGTCAAACTGAGCCTTCTTGACCACATCTATTGTGTCATCTACGTCAGCAGCAGTCTCACCTGGGAATCCAACAATGATATCTGTTGTAATAGCAACCTCAGGAAGCATTTCTCTTATCTTGGCTACCAGCTCAAGATACTGCTCCTTGGTGTATTTTCTGTTCATTCTTCTTAAAATCTCAGTGTTTCCGGACTGCAGAGGCAGATGAATATGCCTTGCAATCTTAGGATTTCTCTTTATGGTTTCAAGAAGCTCATCTGAAAAATCCTTGGGATGAGGAGTCATGAAGCGGACTCTCTCAAGACCTTCAACCTTACATACTTCCTCAATAAGCTCAGGGAAGCTGATCTTATTTGGATCACCCTCCTCAAAATCATTTCCATATGAATTGACGTTCTGTCCAAGAAGCATAACCTCTTTAACACCGTCTGCTGCGAGCTTCTCACACTCTCTGATAATATCCTTGGGAGATCTGCTTCTTTCGCGCCCTCTTACATAAGGCACGATACAATAGGTACAGAAGTTATTGCAGCCAAACATAATGTTTACGCCGGACTTGAAAGGATACTTTCTGAATACAGGAAGATCCTCAACGATCTTGTCTGTATCCTTCCAGATATCAATGATCATTCTGTCGGATAAAAGGCTCGTGTAAAGAAGTTCAGCAAACTTATAGATGTTGTGGGTTCCGAAAATAAGGTCCACAAACCTGTAGCTCTTCTGAATCTTCTCAACCGCTGACTGTTCCTGCATCATACAGCCGCAGATAGCAATCTTCATATGAGGATTCTTTTTCTTAAAGCTTCCGCACTGTCCAAGGCGGCCTAAAACTCTCTGATCCGCATTGTCTCTTACTGTACAGGTGTTATATATTACAAAGTCAGCATTTTCCGACTCTGTCTCTTCATAGCCTGCAAGCTTCAGTATAGCAAGGAGCTTCTCTGAATCCCTGGCATTCATCTGGCAGCCAAACGTAACAACGCATGCAGTGAGCTTTCTTCCAAGTTCCTTTGAAAGATTTTCCACATGCTCCTTTGCCTTATCTATGAACTCAAGCTGTCTAAGGCTCTCGGCATCTATAACTTCATTTTTGTTACTGTTTAAAATATTGATTTCTTTTGACATAAAATATAACTATCTACTTTCTAAAACAAAATCCAAAATACAAAACTAATATTACTGATAATCCTCGCCGTACTTATCCACAATTCCAAGAAGGATCTCTACAACCTTTCTCATTTCCTGAACAGAGGCATATTCATACTTACCGTGGTAATTGTAGCCACCTGTACAAAGGTTAGGACAAGGAAGTCCCTTATATGAAAGTGCTGCGCCGTCTGTACCACCGCGGATTGGAGAATCAATAGGTGTAATGCCCATCTCCTCCATAACCTTCTTGGCATTGTCCACAAGATGCATATGAGGACGAATCTTCTCGATCATGTTGTAGTACTGATCGCGAACGCTGACTTCCACAGTGCCTTCCCCGTATTTTTTGTTAAGGAACTCACCGGCATCAAGGAATAACTGCTTCTTCTGCTCAAAGAGCTTCTCATCGTGATCTCTGATTATGTATGATGCAAAAGCCTTTTCAGTTCCACCCTTAACCTCAGTAAGGTGGAAGAAGCCCTCTCTTTTCTCAGTGTACATAGGATTCATGAACACCGGTAAAAGAGCATGGAACTCATAGCAAAGAAGAGCTGCATTGATCATCTTGTTCTTGGCATCTCCCGGATGAACGCTTCTGCCGTTGACCTTAACGATGCCCTCTGCTGCATTGAAGTTCTCGTATTCAAGTTCTCCAAGCTTGCCGCCGTCTACTGTATAGGCATATTTGGCTCCAAACTTTTCAATGTCAAAAAAGGCTGTTCCTGCGCCAATTTCTTCGTCTGGAGTAAATGCAATCTTGATGTCACCGTGTTTAATGTCAGGATTTGTTAAAAGAGTCTCAGCCATAGCCATGATCTCTGAAACCCCGGCCTTGTCATCAGCTCCAAGTAAAGTGGTTCCGTCTGTTACGATAAGGTCCTCTCCCTTATGATTTAAAAGCTCCGGGAAATCCTTAGGTGATAAAACAACACTTCCATCTGCGGAAAGAGTAATGTCATCTCCGTCGTAGTTCTCCACGATTCTGGCCTTTACATCCTTGCCGCTCACTTCATCAGATGTGTCCATGTGAGATACAAATCCTATGGCAGGCCTGTCCTTGCCATCATCAATGTTTGAAGGAATTGCTGCATATACATAGCAGTGCTCCTTGTCATAAGTCACATCAGATGCTCCGATAGCCAAAAGCTCCTCATAGAGCATTTTGGCAAGATTGTGCTGCTTCATGGTTGAAGGCGAGGTTCCTGTGGTGTCATCTGACTGGGTATCCACCTTCACATATCTTAAAAACTTTTCAATGCAATCTACCTTTGCCATTTTCTAACTACTCCAATTCTAAATTGATTTAAATATGTTCAGCTTTTCTTTGTGCTCTTTACGGCTTTGCGATTTATGCGCCTCTTTTTATAGTTCTCATCTACCTTGCTTATATATATGCGAACCGAGCGTTCCTTCTGGATCTGAAGATTTGCTTCACTGTTTTCCGATGCTGTAACGTCCTTTTCGGTATTCTTACCTGCCTGCGCGCCCTGGTCACCTTCTTCTGTATCAGAGAGTATAGTCCACTTAAGTCCCTCAGGGAGCTTTGGAAGAGCAAACTCAGATTTCTGCCAGTGCATGTTGTAGCACACATAGATGAAAGGCTTATCCTCACTCTTTTCATAAAGGCCGCAGTAAAGCATTCCCAGTACATGACTGTATCCCGAAAGATCAGGCCTCCAGGCTTCCTTGCCGTGGCAGGAAATATCCGGATAGCCGCAGGAAATATAATCCATAAGCCTGAAGGGAGCCTTGCCATGTAGCATATTGTGGCTAAAGCGAAGTTTTGACAGGAACAATACATAGTCAAACAGTTCTCTGTTCTTCTCAAGAGCCTTCCAGTCAACCCATCCGGTCTCGTTGTCCTGACAGTAAGGGTTGTTATTGCCTCCCTGTGATGAGCCGAACTCATCTCCGCTAAATATCATGGGAACTCCCTGGGACAAAAACAGCATGGTGAGAATATTCTTCATCTGCTTCTGTCGCAGCTGTAATATATTATGCTTTCTGGTCCTGCCTTCAATTCCGCAGTTCCAGCTAAGATTGTTATCTGAGCCATCCTTATTGTTCTCGCCATTTTCCTCGTTGTGCTTGTGTTCATAAGCTACAAGGTCAGAAAGTCTAAAGCCCTCATAGTCACATACATAGTTAATGAAGGCATTTTCTTTTGAATTGGCGATCATAGCCTTAAAGAAGTCGCTGACTGTATTGTCATCGCTCTTTAAAAATCTCCTGGAAGCGTACAGGAAGTTATTGTTATAAATCGCAAGGTTTCTGTTTTGTACTTCTCTGCCGCCATAGAGATCATAGGTATCAAACCAGTCATACCAGATCTTTACATCAGTAAAAAGAGGCTCCTTAACAATCTGCCTCACCGGAATTCTGGCACCCTTTAAGTGGAATCCATCCACATGATAGGTGCATCTCCAGTAGCGAAGGGCATCTATGATAATGCTCTCATTCTCGTTTTCCTCGAAAAAGAACTGCATAACTACTTCAAGTCCATTTTCATGGAGGGTCTTAACTAAGTTCTTAAACTCATCCTCAGCATTTGCAGCATCTTCACAATACGCTGTCCTTGGGGCAAAATAATAACCCTTTTTATAGCCCCAGAAATTGAGTCTTTTTATGATATCATTTTTGCCAAGCAGACTTCCGTCCCTTGAATAAATTACAGCCTCCTCTTTGCCCTTAGCAGCGGATGAAATAGGATTTTCCACCTCATTCATCTCGTAGCATGGCATCAGCTCTAAGGTAGTAACTCCAAGCTCCTTAAGATAGGGAATCTTCTCAATAATACCGTTAAAGGTTCCTCTTCTTGATGTACTGACACCGCTGGAAGAACTTTTTGTAAAGCCCCTTACGTGAAGCAGGTAGATAAAGCTGTTCTCATATCCTATGCAGGGGGAGACATCTTTTCCCCAGTCAAAACAGTTATCCAGGTTTCCTCTTACAGACTTGTTATCCAGCTTGGCTCTTATATCGCAGTCAGGAACATCCTTGCCAAATTCCTCCAGTCCCAGAACATGCTTGGCATAAGGGTCGCAGAAATACTCGTCGTCCTTAAAATAGTTGTAGGATACATATTTGTCGATATCCTCAATATCACGAACTCTTGCAGAATAGATCGCACCTCTTTTAAGGGATTTGGTAAATGTAATCGTCAGCGGCTCAAGATTCTCATCCGATGCTGCGGGATAAAGCGTAACTCCGCATTTCTTACCGTCTTCAAACACAGCCCTTACTACAAGGCTCTTATCATAGTCAATATAGCACCCAAGTGGATAGGGCTTTTCGTTACAAATCTTATATTTCCCCAGCATTGTCTCTCCCGATTGGTAATCTGATTCCCCAATTAGCCTTTACTAACAGATGTAAATCTACATACGCCGTAATATTTTACCACAAATTCGCTTTTATTCACAGTAATTATGTTATAATTGATGTACACAAGCACAATGAAAGCATAATAATTAGGAGACTTAAATATGGAATTTTCCAAGATTGCAACTGATATGAACACAAGAATTGAGAACGACGAGCAGATGACCGTTGACGTGGAGCTGGAAAGCGGCGAAACCATTACCTGTGCCATCATCATCGTTTTAACTGTTAATTCAAAGGACTACATTGTTCTTCTTCCGCTGGATAAGAACGGTCAGAACAATGATGGAAACGTATGGTTCTATGAATTCATCTATCACGGCGAGGATGGAGAACCTGAACTTGGCTATATCAGCGATGATGCTGAATACGAGGCTGTTTCTGAGGCCTTCAACCTCTACCTTGACGATGTTGAATTTGATGAACTTGTTGAGCTTCCCGAGGAGGGCCTTGACGGAGAAGAAGAATAATCTTTTTCTTCCCACAAATCCCTTAGTGGTCTTAAGAATCTTGACGGAAGCATTGGGTTTTCACTGCTTCCTGTTAAATAACTCATCACGAGCGCTGTTTTTGCCCTGGTCATTCCGACGTAGAGCATACGGCGCTCTTCTTCTATCTGCTCCTTTGTTATTGAACTTCTGCTTGGTATAATTCCTTCATTGAGATTAGGGAGCCACACTATGTCAAACTCAAGCCCCTTTGATCCATGCATTGTCATGAGCTTGACACAGTCCTTTTTATTGCGCACGCCCTTATTTTTCACTTCCTGTCCGCTTTCATCTATAGCTTTTTTTATAAAACCAATGAGTTCCTTGTTTGATTCAAACATGACAGTTTTTTCCGAAAGTTCATTAAGGGCATCTATTTCTCCAGGATATAGCGTATCGATTCCGAGCTCATTTCTAAGAAACCTCACAGAAAGGGTCGGTCGCATCTTTGCTATGATTCCAACCTGACGAAAAAATTTATCAATAACCTTCTGCATCTTGCTGTTACCCCTGTAGTAGCTTTTTACCTTACATTCGCTGACAACCTCCTGCTGTGCGCATTCTCTGGAGATATACCTAAGTGGCTTATTCATGATCCGGAAAAAGAGCTCCCGGCTTTTCTCAACACATGCAAAGGATAGATAGTCTATGCACAGCTTTACTGCAGGGCTTTCATAAAACTCTTTTGCATTACCCTCAAGATTTGTGGGTATTCCTTCTGCTTTAAGAACACTGGCCAGGGAATATGCCTCCTGATTTGTCCTGAAGATGAAAGCTATCCTGTCATAGGAATCCTTATGGGACTTAAGGAAGCTTACAATAGCACTGCTTTGATGCTTCTTTGACGTATACCTCCTGGGGATAAGGAAGCCTTTGCCGTTTGAGTTATCTGCTCTTAGAACCTTTTTGTATCTTACAGTGTTTTCCTCAATAAGCCTCATGGCTGTATCCAAAATAACCTTCCCGCATCTGTAATTGGTATCAAGACTGATTATCTTTGGGAAAAAATCCCTATATTCCTCAGGAAACTGCTGCATGATTCCGGGATCTGATCCTCTAAAGCCATAGATCGACTGATCATCATCCCCCACTACAAACAAATTTTTGCTTTCACAGATCTGATCTATTATCCTGTACTGCAAAAGATTTATGTCCTGATATTCATCGATGAGGATATATCTGAACTTTTTCTGCCATAATCCAAGGGTATCAGTATCCTTTTTAAACAGTTCAAAGCAGTTTAACAGCATATCATCAAAATCAATGAGATTAAACTCAGAAAGGCTCTTATTATATTCTTCATAGATTCTTTTAAAATGTAATTTTCCCGGTCCGTTTAAGCTGTTATTTGAAGGACTTTCCATTGTATTCTTAATTCTGGAAATTTCAGAAATAACATCTCCCAGAATTTCCAGAACATCCTCTGTTTCAGAGTTTTTAATTACGCCACTTGCTTTCAGGCGCAGAATAATATCCCTAAGCAGCTTATACTTAGTGTTCTCGCTAATGATCTGTAATTTAGTGTGTGGATTTGATCTTCGAATTATCTGATAAAAGACAGAATGAAATGTGCCAAAACTAACTTCCGGATAAGAACTATCCGTGATCTTCATAAATCTTTGCTGCATCTCGATGGCTGCAGCCTTCGTAAAGGTAATGACTAATATGGATGATGGATCGACATTCTCCCGGGTAATAAGATGCCTTAGTCTTTCCACTATAACAAAGGTTTTGCCGCTCCCGGGCCCTGCCAAAACCATTGCAGGGCCATCTTTATGGAGTATTGCCTCCATCTGAGCGGCATTTCCTTTTACGTCACTACTCTTACCTGTAGTGATATTATTTCTCAAGTAACTCAATTCCTTTTTTAATTCTCTTAATTGTCTCTTCCTTGCCGATAACCTCCATAAGCTCAGTAGCTCCGCATGGAGTCATCTCTTTGCCGGAAACAGCAATTCTTACAGGCCAGAGAACATATCCGTTCTTGTACTCATGCTCCTTGATATAGTCAGAAAGCATAGCATAAAGAGCATCGTTAGTGTAATCCTCGTGGGCTTCAAGAAGTGGAAGCACCTCTTTAAGTACTGTCAGTGATGTCTCCTCATTGGTCTTCATCTTCTTGTGAGAATAGATTGCTGTATCATACTCAGGAAGCTCGTTGAAGAAATCTACCATTCCCTTGATGTCAGGGAAAATCTCGATACGAGTCTTAACCATGTTAGAAATCTTCTTAAGCTTGTCATCTGACTTAAGTGCAGGATTTGTGATAGCCTCCTCAAGATAAGGCTTTGCCATCTCGAAGAACTTGTCCTCATCCATAGCCTTAAGGTACTCACCGTTCATCCACTTAAGCTTTGTGTAGTCAAACACAGCAGGTGACTTATTGATACGATGGTAATCAAACTTTCTGATAAGGTCCTCAAGGCTCATGATCTCGTTATTGTCATCAGGTGACCAGCCAAGAAGAGCAACAAAGTTAACTACCGCCTCAGTAAGGAATCCCTGCTCGATAAGGTCCTCAAAGGATGAGTGTCCGCTTCTCTTAGAAAGCTTGTGGTGATCCTCATCAGTGATAAGTGGGCAGTGGATATACTTAGGAATCTCCCATCCGAAGGCATCATAAAGTCTGTTGTACTTCGGTGAAGAAGAAATGTACTCGTTACCTCTTACAACATGAGTGATACCCATGAGATGATCATCAACAACGTTGGCAAAATTATATGTTGGGAAGCCGTCTGACTTAATAAGGATCATATCATCCAGCTCTTTGTTCTCAACAGTTACATCTCCGTAAAGCTCGTCGTGGAAGGTTGTTGTTCCCTCTGTAGGGTTATTCTGTCTGATAACAAAAGGCTTGCCCTCAGCCAGATTCTTCTCAACTTCCTCCTTGGAAAGATGGAGGCAGTGCTTATCATAGAAGCTGATCTCCTTCTTGCCGCCGTTTCCATCATCAACTTCCTGTACAAGAGTAGCAAGTCTCTCCTGGTCACAGAAACAGTAGTAAGCCTCTCCTTTGTCAATCAGCTCTTTTGCATACTTCATGTATATGCCGGCCTTCTGTCTCTCACTCTGAACGTAAGGTCCGCATCCCTTGTCCTTATCAGGTCCCTCGTCATGAATAAGTCCTGTTTTCTCAAGGGTTCTATAGATGATCTCAGTAGCGCCTTCTACATAGCGCTCCTGATCTGTATCCTCAATTCTAAGAAGAAAATCTCCGCCCTCATGTTTTGCGATCAGAAACTCATAAAGAGCTGTACGCAAATTTCCAACATGCATGCGTCCTGTAGGGCTTGGCGCATATCTTGTACGAATTTTCATAGTCTCATCTCCTAAAACCATTTAATAATTAGACAAATGTTGATTGTAGCACATTGTAAAGCACTGGTCAAAGCTTAATGTATATAACCGAAGCTGCTCTTTCTCAGTCCGCTGATAACCCTGAGGATTGCAGAATATACAAGTCCTGCTGCAAATATCATCACAACGAATGTATTATTCTGGATAAATACTACGCATAAAATAACAATTACAAGATTTGCGATTCCGTGAGAAAATTTGAGCTTCCAATGCTTTTCTCCGAACCGTTTCTCTTCTAATGCCCTAAGGATTTCCACCAGCCCGGCAAAGGCATGCATTATCATTAAATAAAGTAAAATGTAAATCCTTGGTACATCTGTAATAGAACTGGCCAGGTAGCCAAAATCAATCATGATAACGCCCTGTATCAGCGCCATTCTTCCATCTACCATAAATCTTGCCATAACCAGGTAATACCAGATATTTTTATATCCGGTAAGAATAAGATAAAGTCCCACCATCAAAAGCGCCAGTCTGGTGCCGTCTTCAGGAATGGCAAACATGATTATTCCCATAGCCAGCTGAACAAGGCCATATAAAATTATCCTAAATCTCTGAAAAAACGTCATAATCTAAAACCTGCAATTGTATTATTGGATTCAATAATTCTTGAGGTCACCATTTTCTTATGTGCCAGTGCTGCAGTAACAAATTTCCCGATAAAGCTCTTTTCCTTCATGTCCGCAGGAACAGTTCTATAGGAGCTCTGATATTTTTCAATGTCAAAGTCTTCTATTTCCTGCCCTGAAAGCTCTTCTCCAAGCTTTTTCCAGTCTTCGGATGCATCAGGCTGTCTCTTTTCAAGAATTTCCTTGATTCTTTCGCTGTATTTCTCAATAGCTTTAAAGTCATAGGTATTCTTTTCAAAGGTCTCGTATTCACCCCTGATATATTTAAGAGCATAGACCATTTGCGCAAAGGCCTTGAAATAGTCAGTGGGGTTATCCTTGATCATAAGCTTAAAATCATTCCATGCCGGCATATATCTGTATTTAATAAAACTGTAATCAGGAATGTGTCCTGCCCTTCCATGTCCCAGATTCATGACGGAAATCTCTTTGTTGCTATAAATACAATTTACATAGACTGCGCTGTCTATGTTATCCTTCATGCTGACATTGTGCTTGAAATTGATCTTTCTTTCTTTAAATCCCTCTTCATCTTTGATGATCTCAAAGAAATCAAAATTCGTATTGTTTATGACCAGGGAAGGCGTTCCTGCAAAATACATATGGGCCCAGGTGTCCGCAAGAACATGCATGGCAATACCTATGGCCTGGGTTGTTTTGCCTTTTGCAAGATCAACTGTATCCACCAAAAGGTCACCGTTAGGACCGCAAATAAGCCTGTATCTGTTTAAATACACTTTGGTTCGCCACTTCTTTTTTGCATAAAGATCCGCAGGTAAAAAATGGAATGATGTCCAGATTCTTGTGATGTCATGAAGTGCAAAAATATCGACTCTTGAATCCATAAGCTCCATTTGAAGCTGCGTGGTTGCAGCCTGTAGCGGAGCATTTATCTTCTTTAAAAGTGTCCTGGAACACACATCAACAAACTGGGCGCTGTATGCGATTTCAAGGCATTCATCATGACTGAATCCGGCGATATATGCAGCACAATATGTGGCATAATAATGAAAATCTTTTTGCATGACTTTACCTCTTACGTTCCGAGAGTTTTTTGATCTTTCTGTTGGAATACAAAATATCTCCAAGACAGACAACCAGGGTCAGATCAACAAAAATTGCTGCAAATATTGTATCCCATGTGGCCGGCTCTGCCATTGTAGCAAAATAAGAAGGAATATTTGACAGTGAAATAATGATCAGTATCACACACGCTACAAGGAAACGTCTTTTCCTTCTCTCACCTTTTCCCACTTTCATTGCATTTGTGCCTATATACAAATGTATTGAGAAAAACAGTCCTGAAACAACTAATATGATAAGAACTATAAAGATATTGATAAAAAATCTCTCTGTTGCTGTGTAATCTTCAGGGTTATAATTGAGGTCTGTTCCTGCGGTCATGATAAGTATAGTCTTTACCACGTTCCAGAATCCCAGAATAACGACTCCAAATCCGCTAATATATATATTATGTCTAAAACGTCTGATTTTATCCTGCATTTTAAGCCTTCTTTTATATAAAAAAGAGTAAAAAATTATTCCATATAAAAAATTATATGTGTTCAATTTTTGACTTGCAACCTTCTCCTAGTATACAATTATTTTGGAATATAGCAATATGACTTCATGAGAGGACTTAAGGAGATTTATGGATAGAACAGGCAAAATTGTAATAACCAGTGTAATAGGAATTGTCGCAAATCTTTTTTTATCTGCCTTTAAAGCAGTTATCGGATTAATCTCCGGCTCCGTATCAATTACTTTGGATGCCGTTAACAACTTGAGCGATGCCATGTCTTCACTCATTACCATTATCGGTGCCAAGCTCTCAGCCAAAGAACCGGACAGAAAGCATCCTTACGGGTACGGACGAATCGAGTACTTATCTACTATGGCTATTGGTGGTATCATTGCCTACGCCGGTATCACGTCCCTGATTGAATCAATTCAGAAAATCATCCATCCATCTGCTCCTGAACATACAACCGCTTCTCTTATAATCATCGGAGCTGCCATTTTAGTAAAAATATGGCTTGGACTGTTTACCAAAAGCTCCGGCGTAAAGTATGACTCTGAATCCCTTGTGGCTTCAGGAAAAGACGCTTTGAATGATGCCATAATCTCCACATCTACGCTGATAGCTGCCATCATTTTCATCACAACCCACATCAATATCGAGGCATTTATTGGTCTTATTATTGCAATAATGATCATTAAAACTGCCTACGAAACCATTGAAACAACCATAAGTGAGCTATTGGGAGAAAGAGTTCCGGCAACGCTTTCAAGGGCAGTTAAAAACTCCATCAAAAATTTCCCTGAAGTATATGGTGTTTATGATCTTGTTATTCATGATTACGGAAAAGACAGAATGGTTGGCTCCGCTCACATAGAAGTTGATGAAAGCCTTACAGCTGCTTATCTTGACGGTCTTGAACGTAGTATTGCCGAAAAAGTATATGAGGACACAGGTGTAGCTCTTTCAGGAATCTCAATATATTCCGCAAATATAAACGATACCGATGCACTGGAAGCCAAAAGCAGGATCAAAGCTCTTTTACCTGATTTCCCCGGAATCCTTCAGATGCATGGCTTTTATTTCAACCGCCTGACCAAGGTTATAAATTTTGATATTGTAATTGATTTTGATGTGGAAGGTAAGCAGAAAACGAGGGATGAGCTGGCTGACAAAGTTCAGAAGCTCTATCCGGATTACGAAGTAAAAATCACAATCGATTACGATTTTTCAGATTGATTTATTGATTTAGTAATTTAGTAATTAATTGATTTACAAAAAATGGGATGAATCTTTTATGGATTCATCCCTTTATCATGTCTTACTTTGTTCCGGTGGATCCAAAGCCGCCGCGATCTGCACCCTCTAAGTGATCACACTCGTTAAAGGTTATCTGTGGCTGATTTTCCATGATCCTGAACTGACAGATACGATCGTTAAAGGAAATATGCGTATCTCTCATGGCTATTACAGGCATAAACCACTGATCGTTGTCACCACAATAGGAATGGTCTATGATTCCCATGCTATTAGCCTGAATTATCCCAAAATTCTTAAAGGTTGAGCTTCTTGGAACCACGTGAGCCTCGTACCCCTCCGGAATCTCCATTGCAATTCCCAGAGGAATAAGCTTAAACTCCCCCTGCTTAAGATCAATGTCATCAGCACTTCGAAGGTCTATCCAATCAGATTTACCATCAATATACTGAAGTTTCTCAAGCTTATCACTAAAATATTTGATCTTTATTTCTTTATTCATATCCTGACTTCCCCTTTGGATTTTCTTATGATCACTTTATTATAGCAAGCTATTATTGATTTGAGTCTTTTAATTCCATGAATTGCAACCGCATGGAGTTTAAAATCACAAGACCACCCACGATGAGCGAGGTCAAGAGACCTGCTACAGGATCGACCAAAAGACCTGCAGCCTTAAATAAAGCTCCCAAAGCAATAATGGCCCCTGAAACTGCATAAATTAACGAGATGATCAGATTCCATTTGATAATACTGTTTATCGATCTTGAGAGCCTTATTGAAGCTTCCACATCCTGCAAAGACTTTTTCATCACCAGCACTTCCTTGCAGCCGCATTTTTCGCCTATAAGGGTAACTTTTCCTCTTCCGGAAAGCTTTCTTAGAATCTCATCCCTATCCTCAGGCAGAACCTCAGCAATTACGTCCTCGATTCCTATCTTTTCAGCGATAGCTTTTCCGGTATATTCATTATCTCCGGTAAGCATTATCACTTTAATGCCCATACTCTTAAGATCAGCTATATACCTGGCTGTGTTATCAATAAGACTGTCTGCTACAGCAATGATGCCAAGGAGCCTTTTCCCTTTTGAAAAATAAATTGGGGTCTTGCCCTGCCCTGAGAACACCAGAGCTCTTTCTCTTATTTCCGGAGGAACAATAGCATTTTCTTCAATGAATCGCAAACTACCGCCTCTTACTGTTGTCCCGCCAATAGTCCCTTCAAGGCCGCCTCCTGCGTGAACCTCACAGTCATCCAGTTGTTCTTCTGCCTCCACGTAAAGCTCGCTTGTATGCTTATATATAGCCTTTGCCATGGGATGGTCAATATTTACAGCCAGAATCTGTGCAGTCTCAAGCAATTCGTCATCTCCGGCAAAAACTCCTGCATTATAGCCGCTTTTGGTAATATGATCTGCACTGAAAACATCAGTGGTCACATATTTCCCCTTAGTAATCGTTCCTATTTTATTCATGGCAACAATCTGAGTCTTACCGACATCTATCATATTCTCAACGCAGTCAAACTCAAGTCCATTTTTTAAAGCTGCTTTTTTGCCAAATCTTATGGCTATTGGCGCCGATAAGGCAAAAGCTATGGGACATGCCACAAGAAGAACCGACAGTGCTCTCGTTAGCGCAAAAGATGTATCATTTACCGCCACCTTCCATGCACCAAATGTCAAAAGTGTTGCGGCCATCAAAACAAGTGTATAAATACAGATTATCTTTTTTGTTTTCTTCAGTACAGCTGCATTATCTCCCATTTGCACCTTCCTTTATTTAGAAAACCTTACAATTCGATTATTCTCGCAAATTCCAGACCATGTATATCTCTTGCTGTAATAAAAAGCGGACCTGATCCCTGTTTGTCTCTGATAAACTTTATAGCGGTATTTCTCTCATCTTCCGTAAGTCCATCAAAGGGCTCATCCATGATAAGAACGTCATTGGGAATGCAGCATGCCCTTGCTATGGCTACCATTCTTCGCTGTCCCTTTGTCAGATCCTTAACCGGCTTAAGAAGAGCATCCTCAGGAAGAAGCTTTAACAGTTCCTCCGTTACTGTCTCTCTAAAGAGTTTGCTGCTTACCATAAAGCAATTATCAATGGCATTGAGACTTTGTACCATTCTATCATCCTGGAACACAGTTCCCGAAACAATATATGGATATTTATAATCTCCCAAAAGTCCCACATTTCCACTGTCCGGATTTTCAAGACCGAGAATTATCCTTACCAGTGTAGTCATTCCGCATCCGGGCTTACCTGTTACTACATAGGCATGCTCAGATTCTATATTTAAACTGAAGTTGTCCAGTACCTTTTTCCCTCCGTAGGACTTGGACACCTCCTTAACTTCGATTATCATAACTCTACCTTCTGCTCTCTGTTTTTCTGTCTTATTTCTTTGAAAACTTATTTTTTATAAATGAAATGATCTCAGGAATATAAATGTACTTAATCACCCTATCTGTGGGCATTCTGTAAACCTTTGCCATTTCAAGCAGGTTCTTATCAACTATCATTTTATGCTCCAAATTTATATTTATTCTTTTTATACTCTAATAATATTATTAAACCATATTTCGAAGTATGAATTCAATTCAATTAAGAACAGAAAGTCCCGCTGCCAAGTAGGCAGCGAGACTTTAAATCCGAAAATCAGCCCTGATTCTGTTTTTCTACAAGGTGATCACCGCAGTACTTCTGCCGTAGCTTTGGCTTGTCGATCTTTCCTGTAGGGTTGCGAAGAACTGTGTCAAAGATGATCTTTCTAGGTCTCTTATAACGAGGAAGATCCACGCAGAAGCTATTTACATCCTCTTCTGTCAGGGTCATTCCCTCTTTTACCTGAATTATCGCAGCTGCAATCTCACCAAGACGCGGATCCGGAAGGCCGATAACTGCCGCATCGTGAATCTTGTCATTCTTCATCAGGAAGTTCTCAATCTGTACAGGATACAGGTTCTCACCTCCTGAAATGATAACGTCTTTTTTACGATCCACAAGGAAGATAAAGCCATCCTCATCCAGGCGGGCCATATCACCGGTAAAGAGCCATCCATCCTTAAGAATTTCAGCTGTTGCCTCAGGATTCTTGTAGTATTCAACCATTACACCCGGGCCCTTTACGCAGAGCTCGCCGATTTCACCCTGAGGTGTAGGATTTCCGTTTTCGTCAACAATCTTTGTTTTCCAGCCGTAGCCCGGAACTCCAATGGCGCCAACCTTATGAACATTCTCCATTCCAAGATGTACGCAGCCGGGGCCTGTGGACTCTGAAAGTCCGTAGTTGGTGTCATACTTGTGATGTGGGAAGTACTCAAGCCAGTGTCTTACCAGTGACGGCGGAATAGGCTGAGCACCAATATGCATAAGCCTCCACTGGCTAAGCTGGTAATCCTCAATCCTCAGTTTTCCTGAATCCAGTGCAGCAAGGATATCCTGTGCCCACGGAACCAGGAGCCATACTATTGTGCAATGTTCCTCTGATACAGCTCTGAATACTGCCTCAGGAGAATTTCCTTTCAAAAGAACTGCTCTGCTTCCTGTATAAAGAGAGCCAAACCAGTGCATCTTTGCTCCTGTGTGGTAAAGAGGCGGAATGCAAAGGAAGTTATCGCTGTGTGTGGTCTCGTGGTGCATGGCTTCCATTTTTGCAGACTGCATAAGTGCAGTGTGAATATGCAAAATTGCCTTAGGAAAGCCTGTTGTACCTGATGAGAAATAAATTGCTGCATCATCTTTGTCTTCAATGAGTACTCTCGGTGCCACGGATGAGGCGTTTGAAACCTGTTTGTAATAATCTTCTGCGTAGGACGGTGTCTGATCTCCTACATAGAAAAGAAGCATCTCCTTCTTAAGCTTCTCGGCAATATCCTCGATTCGGCCGATAAACTCAGGTCCATAGAAAAGGACATCAGAATCTGAAGCCTTTAAACAGTAATCGATTTCCTCTGAGGTGAATCTGAAGTTCAGCGGAACTGCCACCGCACCGGCTTTTAGTATTCCAAAATAAATAGGAAGCCACTCAAGGCAGTTCATGAGAAGTATCGCACACTTCTGTCCTTTCTTGATTCCCCTGTCCATTAACATATTTGCAACACGGTTTGCCTTTTCATCAAAGACTGACCATGTGATCTGACGTCTGTAATAAGAAGTGGACGTTGGCTGGATCAGTTCATACTCTTTCCAGGTAACCCTCTGCTCCTCTCTGATCTCAGGATTGATTTCAACAAGAGCAACTTCTTCCCCATATAGCTTGGAATTGCGTTCAAGTAAATCTGTAATAGGCATTGTAACCCTCTCCCTTCTACTTCGCTTTAAAGCGCTAAAGTAAAGTATACATTCTTTTTCCAAAAAGGTCAAACTACATATACAATTTCCTGGTTTTAATACTATAATCAGTAATAAGTATATTTATACAAAAAAGGAGGATTACCAAAATGGAACGAGTAGAAAAATTTTTAAAAGACGCAAATACATATTATCTTGCAACTGTTGATGGGGATCAGCCAAGAGTGCGCCCCTTCGGAACAATCAATAACTTTGAGGGCAAGCTCTACATTCAGACCGGTAAAGTAAAGGATGTATCAAAGCAGCTTCACAAAAATCCAAAGGCTGAGATCTGTGCATTTAAGGACGGCAAGTGGCTCCGCGTTGCATGCACACTTGTTGCAGATGATCGTTTTGAGGCAAAGAAGTCTATGCTTGATGCATATCCATCACTTCAGGGCATGTATAAAGCAGATGATGACAACACAGAAGTTTTCTATATGAAAGACTCTACTGCTACCTTCAGCTCTTTTGCAGGCGCACCTGAAATTGTCACCTTCTAATCCTTGATTTTATAAGACAAATACTATATTCTAGTATTTAGGTTTGCTTTACCACTTTAAAGCAATAATGATGCAAAACAAAGGTAGGAGGTTACACAATGAATGACACTAATGCAAAGCAGCTCATGCTGGGCAATAAGGCTGTTGCCCGTGGTCTGTATGAGGCCGGAGTCTGCTTTATCTCCAGTTACCCAGGTACCCCAAGTACCGAGGTTACTGAGGAAGCTGCAAAATATGATGAGATATACTGCGAGTGGGCTCCAAATGAGAAGGTGGCTATGGAATCCGCTTTCGGCGCTTGCCTCGCCGGCCGCAGAAGCTTTTGTGCTCAGAAACACGTAGGTCTTAACGTAGCCGCAGATCCTCTTTACACCATGTCTTACACAGGAGTAAATGCAGGTCTTGTTATCGACGTTTCGGATGATGCCGGAATGCACTCTTCTCAGAATGAGCAGGATTCAAGACACCACGCCATCGCTGCCAAGGTGCCTATGCTCGAGCCTTCAGATTCAGCTGAAGCCCTTGAGTTTACAAAGCTTGCTTTCGATATTTCCGAGAAGTTTGACACTCCTGTTCTTCTGAAAATGTGTACAAGAGTTGCTCACTCTCAGTCAATCGTAGAAACCGGCGAGCGCACTGTTCCTGACAAGCCATATGTAAAGGATATTGCTAAATACGTTATGATGCCGGGCAACGCTAAAAAGCGTCACCCAATCGTTGAACAGAGGACTAAGGATCTTATCGCTTATGCAGAAACTGCTCCTGTAAACCGCGTAGAAATGGGCGGATCAGAGATTGGTATCATCACATGTTCAACCTCCTATCAGTATGTAAAAGAGGTATTCGGAGATTCAGTAAGCGTTCTTAAGATTGGTATGACCAATCCCCTTCCTGAAAATCTGATCAAAGATTTTGCTTCAAAGGTTGATAAGCTCTTTGTTGTTGAGGAGCTTGATCCTATCATTGAAAATCACGTAAAAGCTCTTGGTCTTACTGTTACAGGAAAAGAGCTTCTTCCAATAGTTGATGAGTTCTCACAAAAGCTCATCGCAAAAGCATTCGGTAAGGGCGACGACAGCTCTTTTGCCCTCTCTGATGCTATTCCAAACAGACCTCCTGTAATGTGCGCAGGCTGCCCTCACAGAG
>JAILMY010000244.1 GCA_024692165.1 Butyrivibrio sp.
ATCCTGCTTCATCGGTGGTGCTTCTGCTTACGGCGGAATCGGTACTGTTCCGGGAGTTATCGTAGGTGCGGTTCTTATGGGTGTTATCAACCTTGGTATGTCACTTATGGGCGTTGATGCCAACATGCAGAAGGTTGTAAAAGGTGTCGTTCTTCTTGCAGCTGTTATCTTCGACGTTGTTTCAAAGCGTGGCGGAAAGCTTGTTGTAAAGAACTGATAATGTTTAAAAGAAAACCAATTTCTTAAATATTTCTCTTGGCCCGCTCTTTTTGAATGAAAAAAGGGCGGGTTTTTTATGTTATAATACTTACTGTCCAAATTTTTAGAGACTGAAAACGATGGAAATCTGAGGATTATTTATGATAACAAGTACCAGTAATGACCGTGTTCGCAGGGTCGTTAGTTACAATGAAAAGAGCAAGGCTCGCCGCGAGGACGATGTTTTTGTAATAGAGGGCATGAAGATGCTCAGAGAAGCGCCGGTTCTGCAGGTTCGCGAGGTTTATGTCACAGAGCGCTTTGTTAAAAATGCCAGTGAGGATGACAAGGAAATTCTCTGGAGATACGGTGCTGAAGAGGTTTCTGAGGAAGTTATGAACAAGATGTCAGATACCCAGACACCTCAGGGAGTTCTTGCGGTTATTTCCCAGTATCACTACACTAAAGAGGAAGTGATCGAAGGCTACAACCATGATGATGAAGGAGCAGCTCCGCTTATTCTCGTTCTTGAGAATATTCAGGATCCGGGCAACCTTGGAACCATGCTTCGTTCCGGAGAGGGCGCCGGGGTTACGGGAGTAATCCTCAGCAAGGGTTGCGCAGATATTCACAACCCTAAGGTTATCAGGTCTACAATGGGTTCTATTTTCAGAATGCCATTTATATATGTAGAAAACGTTTCCGAGATGTTAAAAGAGCTGCATACAAACGGAGTGCATACTTATGCCGCTCATCTAAAGGGACAGAAGAACTATGATGAATTTGACTATCGTCAGCCAACAGCTTTTTTGATTGGCAATGAAGGAAATGGGCTTACCAAAGAGACTGCGGATGCGGCAGAGACCTACGTGCTTATTCCCATGAAGGGAGAAGTGGAGTCCATGAACGCGGCCACATCTTCCGCAATTCTTACTTTTGAGGCATCAAGACAGAGGAGGGGATGAAAATGACTATTGGATTTATCGGACTTGGTAACATGGCAAAGGCTATGATCGGCGGAATTCTTGGAAAGGGACTTATGGGCCCCAACGAGATCATCGGAACTGCTGCTACTGAGGCAACCAGGCAGAAGGTTGCTGACAAATACGGCATTCAGACCAGAAATTCCAACGAAGCTGTAGCCAAGGAAGCGGACATTATCATTTTGGCGGTTAAACCTCAGTACCTGAAGGTTGTTATTGCAGATATCATGGATAGTGTGGATGAGAGCAAGGTTATTGTTTCCATCGCAGCAGGCAAGACCATTAATTGGTATGCAAATGAGTTCGAGAAGCCGGTCAAGCTCATTCGCGTAATGCCAAATACTCCTGCTCTTGTGCTGGAGGGATGCTCTGCTGTATGCAGAAACGATCTTGTTACTGATGAGGATTTCCACTTTGTGATCGAGCTTTTGGAGAGCTTTGGAAAGGCCTATACAGTACCGGAATCCATGATGGACGTGGTAGTTGGTGTAAGTGGTTCTTCACCGGCTTATGTATTTTTATTTATCGAGGCAATGGCAGATGCCGCTGTGGCAGGAGGCATGCCAAGAAAGCAGGCCTATGAGTTTGCAGCCCAGTCTGTGCTTGGAAGTGCCAAGATGGTTCTTGAGACAGGCAAGCACCCGGGCGAACTTAAGGACATGGTTTGTTCCCCTGGTGGCACAACCATAGAAGCTGTAAGGGTTTTGGAGGAAAACGGATTTAGAGGAACAGTCATAGATGCAGTAACTGCCTGCATTGACAAGAGTCGGAGCCTGTAATTTTTTTTCCTAAATCTGTACGAAAAAATGCTACAAATTTGACAAGTAAAAAGATTTTTGCTAATATCGTGTGTTGATGATGGTAATAAATTGAAATAATTTCGTAACAATTACCGTCCAGCAGGCACTACTGCTGAAAAATCAATTCGAGGATAGCAAAGGTATGAACAAGACAGGAAGGTTATCTGTTGGAAAGCTGAGACCTTTAATGATTTGGGGTCTCGTCCTGATTCTCTTTACTTCCAATGGATTAACTGTAGATGCCCGAAATAATAGCGGTATCAGCGATATTTCCGTGGGCATTTCAAGTATTATCAGTCCTGTTTCACCACTTGGCATCGACTATGAAGCGACAGAAGTTATAGTGGCGAATAGCATGGACAAGTCATCCGAGGTTGCAAGCACTGATTCTTCAGAGAGCGCAGACAATAAGCTCGTGATGGCAAATGTTTCAAAGGCACTTAATATCAGAGAGACTCCCGACGAGGACAGTATTAAGGTGGGAGTTCTTTACAAGGATTGCGGCGGCAAGATCCTGACAAGAGAAGACGGCTGGACCAAGCTTCAGTCCGGAGACCTTGTAGGATGGGCCAAGGATGAGTATCTCCTTTTTGATGAGGATGCTCAGAATGCAGCTTCCGAAGTTGGTAAGCAGATTGTAACCAGCCAGAGCAGTGCTCTTAATGTTAGAAAAGAGCCCTCGGAGGATGCAGAGGTTCTCGGTGTTTTAACTGAGAAAGTCTTTGTAGATATGATCGAAGATCTTGGCAATGGATGGATCAGCGTGGACTACAACGACGAGACAGGCTATGTTCAGTCAGAGTACGTTACTACTGAGTTCAAGATTGACCAGGGTGAAACAATAGCAGCGATAAAGATAAGAGAAGAGGCAGCCAAGAAGGCAGCTCTGAAGAAGAATCAGGGAGCTGTTGCAGCAGATGCTGATGAGCTCAAGCTTCTCGCAGCACTTATCCAGTGCGAAGCAGGTAACCAGCCCTATGAAGGACGAGTTGCCGTTGGTGCGGTTGTTCTTAACCGTGTACGAAGCGGAGCTTATCCTAACACCATTTACAGTGTTATTTATGCATCAGGTCAGTTTACTCCTGCTCTTAACGGTACAGTTGCCAAGGTTTACAACAGTGGCAAGATTTACGACATGAATTATCAGGCAGCTCAGGCAGCCCTTAACGGAGAAACTACTGTCGGCTCGGCACTTCACTTCAGAAGAATCAACGGCAGAGAGGGTATCATCATCGGAGCTCACGTATTCTGGTAAGCTGGCGAAGGTCAGAAATCGGCATTTCTGTTGGATTTATAAAAAAAATGATTAAAAAATGTATAATTATGCAGAAATATTCATTCTGATGTGATATGATATAAGGGATTGCAGTAGTGCAATCCCTTTTCTTGAAAAGTCATATATTAGAATGGAGGAGATTATGAACCTGTACGGACGAGATTTTTTGAAACTGCTTGATTATACAACCGAGGAGATCGAGTATCTTATCGACCTTGCGGCGGATTTGAAGGACAAGAAGAAAAAAGGCATTCTTCACGATGAACTCAGAGGCAGAAACATTGCCCTTATTTTTGAAAAGACCAGTACCAGGACAAGATGTTCTTTTGAAGTAGCAGCTTCTGACCTTGGTATGGGTTCAACCTATCTTAACCCAACAGATTCCCAGATTGGCAAAAAGGAGAGTATTGCCGATACTGCAAGGGTTCTTGCCGGCATGTATGACGGAATCGAGTATAGGGGATTTGATCAGGAGATAGTTGAGACTATCGCAAAATACAGCAAGGTTCCTGTGTGGAACGGACTTACCAATGAGTTCCATCCGACCCAGATGCTGGCGGATGCCCTTACTATCAGGGAGCACTTTGGAAAACTAAAAGGAATCCACCTTGTTTATATGGGAGATGCAAGGTACAATACAGGCAATTCTCTCATGGTTCTTTGCGCTAAGCTGGGCATGCACTTTACAGCTGTTTCCAACAAGAAGTATTTCCCGGGAAAAGAGCTGGTGGCTACCTGTCAGGAGATTGCAAAGAGCACCGGTGCAGTGATCGATTTTAGTGAGGATGCGATCGAGGGAACCAAGGGCGCAGACGTTATTTATACAGATATCTGGGTATCCATGGGAGAGCCCGATGAAGTTTGGGAAGAGCGTATTAAGGATCTTGAGCCATATCGTGTTACAATGGAGATAATGAAGAACGCAGGAGATAAATGTGTATTCATGCATTGCCTGCCTTCCTTCCATGATCTTGGAACAGGTATAGGCAAGCAGATTAAAGATAAATACGGCCTTGACGAGATGGAGGTAACTGACGAGGTATTTGAGTCAGAGAGATCTATCGTATTTGAAGAGGCTGAGAACCGCATGCATACTATAAAAGCAGTTATGTATGCAACTCTGAAAAAATAATAAAGACACTTAGATTTAGGCTTGAGGGGAGTTTATGCTAAGCAAGGAGCACATCAGTGAGCTGCTGAAGACGGAGTGGGCGGCAAGGAATCTGATCTACAAAAAGGAAACCGGATCGACAAATGACGATGCTAAGGCTCTCGGAGAGGAGGGCGCTGAGCATGGTACGCTTGTCGTAGCTGATATGCAAAAAACAGGCCGTGGCTCCAGAGGAAGAAACTGGGAAACACCAAGTCAGACCAATATTGCGATGAGTCTTTTGCTAAGGCCCATTGCCCCTCCGGATAAGATCTCAATGCTTACTCTGGTCATGGGACTATCAGTGGCTGAGGGCATTGAGGATGCCATTATTTCAAAGAGGGACAGGACCTTAAGCAAGTCCACACTTATGGACTTTTCCAGGGAAATCCTCTCGGAGAGCAAGCTTTATCCGCAGATAAAATGGCCAAATGACATAGTTATTGCACAGAAAAAAATATGTGGTATACTGACAGAGCTTCATATGAACCCGGATAATACCATAAACAATGTGGTCATCGGAGTGGGAATCAATGTTAACATGACGGATTTTCCGGAAGACATTAAGGACATCGCAGGATCTATTTTATCCACCACCGGAATCAAGGTGGACAGAGCAGAAGTGGTGGCCTGCTGTATGAAGCGCTTTGAAGAAAACTATGAGAAATACAACAGGTCTTTTGACCTGTCACTTCTTCTTGATAATTACGAGAACAGACTTATCAACAAGCATAAGCTGGTAAAGGTATTGGATCCCAAGGGCGAATACGAAGCTATAGCCCATGGAATCACCCACACAGGAGCTCTCATCGTATCCAATGAGGAGGGCGAGGAGTTTGAAATAAACGCAGGCGAAGTTACAGTTCGCGGACTGTACAGCTATGTGTAGGAGGGACCATGATCCTTGTAATTGATGTAGGAAATACAAATTTTACATGCGGAGTCTTTGATGGTGAGAAGCTGGTCAGCTCTTTTAGAATGACTACAGGATTCACCAGGACTTCTGATGAGTACGGCATTGAGATTCTCAACATGCTTGAGATAAACGGCGTTTCCAAGGCTTCCATTGAGGGCGTCATGATTGCCAGCGTAGTGCCTAAGGTTATGCATGCTCTGGTAAATGCCATTGTTAAATACATCGGCAAGAAGCCTTATATTGTGGGCCCGGGCATCAAGACCGGCATCAAGATCGCCACAGACAATCCAAGAGAGGTGGGACCGGACCTTATTGTGGATGCCGTTGCAGGTTATGAGATCTACGGCGGACCGGTAATGATCATCGATTTTGGAACAGCAACTACTTATATTATGGTCAACGACAAGGGAGAGCTGTTTACCGGAATCTTTTCCCCGGGTATCAGAATTTCAGCCAAGGCTCTTTGGGAGGACGCTGCAAGGCTTCCTGAGATTGAGATCGCCAAGCCTACAAGCATTCTGGCAAAAGAGACAATCTCCAGCATGCAGGCAGGTCTTTTCTATGGACAGATCGGTCAGACCAAATATATCATCAATGAAATGAAGAAGGCATCAGGGTTCCCTAAGGCAAAGGTTATCGCCACCGGAGGACTTGGAAGGCTCATTGCAGATGAGACCAAGGAGATCGACGTTTACGATCCGACCCTGACCCTTAGAGGCCTTCAGATACTATATAATAAGAACCGCAGGAGCAAGCCTCAGATCAAGGAATTCGAGGCTGAAGACGTACCGGAGTGATGATCCGGGCGGCTTTGCGGGGAAATTATGAAAGATATTTAATTAGGAAGTAAGTTATGAGCGCTAAGGATTTTGAGAAAGAGTTTAATAAAGAGTTCGGAGACAGAGGATTCTCAGAGGGAGAGTATACTGAAGACCAGGTAGACGAAGAGGATACTCTTCACATCGACGAGATGCAGAAGACCAATAAATCCCGTGTCTTTGATGAGGCAGCAGGTGGCAGAGTAGTTCTGTGCGGAGCCAATGCCTATGAACAGAAGTATTACTTTAACCCTGTATTTAAGCAGATTCCTGAGAGTATCAAGAAGGAGCTGAATATCATCAGCGTTCTCTTTACCCAGGAAGCAGGCGGAATCTTCACCATAGTCTTTGAAGAGGACGGAAGCGTAAGTATTGAGACCAACGCCGACGAAGAAGATATCACCTACGATGAGATCACAGCAGGACTTCTTGTGCGCAAGGTTCGCCGCAGAAGACAGGATCTTTTCGAGGCACTTGGACTCTACTACAGGATCTATGTGCTTCATGAGAATCCGGCTGATATTTTGGATACAGATGAAAGCTGAGTTAGAAAATCTTTGATTTTCGTGAACGAAGCTTGTTCCGGCGAGTCTGTATACAGACGAGAGCAGAACATCATTTTTTTGACGGAGAGTTATGTACGGCAAGTTACAGATAGGGAATGTAGTTCTCGACAACAATATAATCCTAGGACCTATGGCAGGTGTTTCAGACCTGCCTTTTCGTCTGTTATGCAGAGAAATGGGCGCCGGACTGGTCTGTATGGAGATGGTCAGCGCCAAGGCTATAACCTATAAGAACAAAAACACGGGGATGCTTATGGAGATTCATGAGGATGAGCATCCTGTTTCTTTGCAGCTTTTTGGTTCCGAGCCTGAGATAATGCAGCAGGCAGTTGAAATGATCAAGGATAGGCCCTACGATATCCTGGACGTAAACATGGGATGCCCTGTGCCAAAGGTTGTCGGTAACGGCGAGGGCTCAGCCCTTATGAAGAACCCGGAGCTGATCGGTAAGATCGTCAAGGCTCTGGTGGAGGTTTCCGACAGACCTGTAACAGTTAAGATCAGGAAAGGATTTACCGAGGCAAGTGTAAATGCGGTGGAATGTGCTCTTGCGGCTCAGGAAGCCGGCGCTGCAGCAGTTGCTGTCCACGGAAGAACCAGAGAGCAGTACTACTCAGGAAAAGCCGACTGGAGCATTATTCGTCAGGTAAAAGAGGCTTTGAAGATCCCCGTTATCGGAAACGGGGACGTGGTGGACGGACCTTCTGCTCAGCGCATGTTTGAAGAGACCGGCTGCGATGGAGTCATGGTAGCAAGGGCTGCTCAGGGGAATCCATTTCTTTTCCGAGAGATCAAGAGCTATTTCGAGACCGGCAAGAGCTGTGAGAGGCCTACAGCGCAGGAAATCTATGACACTGTTATAAGACATGCAGACATGCAGCTTAAGTACAAGGGTGAGTACATCGGAATCCGCGAGATGAGAAAGCATGTGTCCTGGTACACTTTTGGTATGCCGGGAAGCGCCAAATTCCGCAATGAGATCAACCAGATGACGGATATGGAGTCTTTGAAAGAGGCTTGCGCAAGGGTGATGCTTGGGTAAAATTATTAAATAATTATTAATGCTGTACCTAGCATAGAATGTACGCTTGACACAAAAAAATATAGACTATATAATAGCAAAGTTAAAATAGATGTTTACATGGATGGAATATCCGTAAATATAGCAAAAAAGCCCGCAACTGAGCGGTTAATCTTTTTGAAGGGTAGGGATTTGAAATGGAAGAGAAGAAGAAAAACATTTTAACTTACGAAGGTCTTAAGAAATACGAAGACGAACTTCATGAGCTTAAGGTTGTTAAACGTAAGGAAGTTGCAGAGAAGATTAAGGAAGCCAGAGAGCAGGGCGACCTTTCAGAGAATGCTGAGTACGATGCAGCTAAAGATGAGCAGCGTGATATTGAGGCCAGAATCGAGGCTCTCGAGAATATCCTTAAGAATGCGGAAGTAGTAGTAGAAGAGGATGTTGACCTTAACAAGATCAGTATCGGATGTAAGGTTAAGATCAAGGATCTCGAGTTTGACGAGGAGCTTGAGTATAAGATTGTAGGTTCTTCAGAGGCTAACAGCCTTAAGGGCAAGATCTCAAATGAGTCACCTGTAGGAAAGGCTCTTATCGGTGCCAAGAAGGGACAGACAGTTTCTGTTGAGACACAGGCTGGTGTTCTTAAGTACAAGGTACTTGAGATCCAGAGATCTGAGTGATGACATAAATGTGGGTGTCAAAGATTTTTGTTTGACAGTATAGGATAGATACGATGAGGGGCCAGCGTTTTTTACATAGGATTCGCTGGCTCTTTAACTAAGAATACCGGAGGAAGAAAAAGTGGCAGATAACAATCAGCAGAATAATCAGCAGAATGCACCTGCAGAGGACGTTGGACGTCTTCGCCAGGTAAGAAGAGACAAGCTTTCAGAGCTTCAGGCACAGGGGAGAGATCCTTTCCGGATCGTTAAGTATGATCAGACACATCACACCAAGGATATCAGGGACAACTTTGAAGCCCTTGAGTTTACAGTTCCGGTTGATGCAGAGGGCAAGGCAGTTATAGTTCCTCTTTCAGAGGTTCCTGCAGATAAGGTTGTATCCCTTGCAGGCCGTATGATGAGCAAGCGTGTTATGGGTAAGGCTTCTTTTGCAGGTCTTTCAGACAGAGACGGACGCATGCAGCTGTACGTTTCCAGAAATGATATCGGAGACGAAGCTTATGCTGATTTCAAGAAGATGGACATCGGCGATATCATCGGTGTTAAGGGCTTTGCTTTCAGAAC
>JAILMY010000015.1 GCA_024692165.1 Butyrivibrio sp.
CTGTTCCACCCCATAGGTGGCCTCTTTGCTACATAGCTCTTTTCTTCGCTCATAACTCCTCCTATAATACTTTTCCTAATATTCGTGGAAATTCAAAATAATTAACGGTTTATACTGTGCTTTTCATACTTCAGTATCCAGCAACGCCTGATATATCTCGCGCTTTCCGACACCTCTGTCAGCTGCCACCTTTTTCATGGCATCCTTATGCGAAATGCCCTGCTCTTCATAGTACTTCATATGCTCAGCTATGCTCATTTCCTGCCATGACTGGCGCTTTTCCTCTTCCTGCTCCTCAAGGCTCTTTCCCTCTATTACCAGAACATATTCACCCCTGGGCTCATTATCCTTATAAAAAGAAATTGCTTCAGCAATGGTAGTAGGTCTTGCTTCTTCGAACTTTTTTGTAAGCTCCCTGCATATTGTTATCCGCCTGTCTCCCAGCGCCTCATTAAGGTCATCAAGCACAGCCTTTAGATGATGAGGTGCTTCATAGACAATGATAGTCCTGCTCTCATCCTTTAGGTCCTCAAGAATTCTTTTTCTGGCCTTTTTGTCATCGGAAGATGGTAAAAATCCTTCAAAGCAGAATCTTCTCGTGGACAGTCCTGAAAGAGTAAGCGCTGTAATACATGCCGCCGGCCCCGGCAGAGAAGTTACGGTAATCCCTGCCTTCTGGCACTCAGCCACCAAAACCTCGCCCGGATCTGAAATCGCCGGTGTTCCTGCGTCGGTAATAAGGGCCACATTGAGCCCCTGCTGCATCTTCTCTATAAGATAAACTGCCTTATCATACTTGTTGTACTCATGATAACTGGTCATTTCAGTATGAATATCAAAATGATTCAGCAGCTTTATGCTGTTCCTGGTGTCCTCCGCAGCAATCAGATCAACCCCCCGTAAAGTTTCAAGAACCCTGAAGGTCATGTCATCAAGATTGCCTATGGGCGTTGCGCATAAATAGAGCGTTCCGGCCATTCTTCCAGTTCCTCCTGTTAACTATCACAAAGGATACTGACATAATCCATATCAGTATCCGTAAATATCGTAAATCTCCGGCGTGTACTTTCCCGGCTCTTCATAGATTATTAGAGGCTTCTCCACGGTGATCCTGGACTTTCCGCCTCTGGCCCCCTCGATCAGCACCATGCTTGGCTCCTTGTCCACAAAGGGATAAACCAACTGCATTCTCTTGGGTTCCACCTTGTATTCATGCATTAAAGTCATGATTTCCGTGAGCCTGAAGGGCCTGTGCACCATATAGAACTTTCCCCCGGACTTAAGACACTTCGCTGCTGTCTTTATTACATCCTCCAGGTCGCACATAACTTCATGCCTGGCTATAGCCTTTGGCGCATCCGGATTTTTCAGTCCGTGGCCTCCGATCATATATGGGGGATTGCTTGTCACTACATCAAAAGAGGCGGCATCAAAAATGTTGCCCGCCTCCTTAATATCACCTTTTACTATTTTCACTCTGGTTTGAAGGTCATTGAGCAAAACACTTCTATTTGCCATATCCGCGCTATCTTGCTGGATCTCAAGACCAACCAGTTCCTTAGCCTTTGTCTTGGCTGCCATAAGTATTGGTATTATCCCGGTTCCCGTTCCTAAATCCAATACTCTTCCACCCTCCGGGGCACTTGCAAAACCTGACAAAAGAACTGCATCCATTCCAAAACAGAATTTCTCCGGATCCTGTATAATCCTATAGCCATTTCTTTGAAGATCATCAAGCCTCTCGCCGGGCTTTAAATCAATTGTCTCCAAGCTTTGACTTTCCTTCCTGCTTCTCTTTCTTCTCAAGAGCCTCAAGCTCTTTCATCTCCTGATCCTCCTGAGAATTCTTCTTTCCATTGTTGTTATTATTCTTTTTCTTCTGTTTCTTTCTTATTGTTTCAAGTTCCTCGAGCTTGTACTCATGAACCTCTTTCTCATCATCAACATCAACAAGGATCTTAACAGTCTGTCTGAGGATATTAACACTTGAAACTTCGCCCTCAAGACCATCTTTGGCCTTACAGAAGTCACCAACTCCTGGCATCTTTCTGTTAAGCTCTTCATATACATCCTCTTCATTCTTGAGACAGCACATAAGCCTTCCGCACACACCTGAAATCTTGGTGGGGTTCAAAGAAAGGCTCTGCTCTTTAGCCATCTTGATAGAAACCGGCACGAAGTCTGAAAGATATGAATGACAGCAAAGCGGTCTGCCGCAAATGCCATAGCCACCGATTATCTTTGTCTCATCCCTGACACCGATCTGTCTGAGCTCGATTCTTGTCTTAAAGATAGCCGCCAGATCCTTTACCAGCTCTCTGAAGTCAATTCGTCCGTCAGCTGTAAAGTAAAAAAGAATCTTATTGTTGTCAAAGGTGTACTCCGCATCAATAAGTTTCATATCCAGATTGTGCTTCCTGATCTTCTCAAGGCAGATCTTGAATGCCTCTCTCTCTTTTTCCCTGTTGTCCTTCTCCTGCTCATCGTCCTTGGTGCTGGCGGTACGAAGAACAGTCTTTAAAGGCTTAATAACCTCGCTGTCTTCCACTTCCTTAGGGGCTGCAACAACAGTGCCATACTCCACACCTCTTGCAGTCTCAACGATTACATGATCACCTTTTTTAATCTCGTATTTTCCTGGTGAAAAGAAATATATCTTTCCGGCAGATCTAAATCTTACGCCGATAACCTTTGTCATAAATTCTCCTTAATTCCCAAAAGCATAAGCTCAAGGGCTAAATCTATATTAACATTGGAGTTTATGCGGTTTTTAGCCGTCTCCATATTTTTAATGATGCGATTGATACCATCATATGTACATTTTTGTGTAGCACTTTTAATATACGATATCTTATCAGAGAAAATCAAGTGTTCGCCCTCTTCGGTCGCCTTATAAACCAGCAGGTCCCTGAAAAGAAACAGAAGAATATCCATGAATTCATCAAGAAGCGCTGTGTCGATACCTTTTTTGCTATTCTTCTCGTTTTCTTCAGAGGGTGCCAATAGAGCATGAACCCTGTCCATAATGTCGTATATCTCAAGGCCTGAAAGCTTTGAAACCAGTTCTACTGTGCCGTTCTTTAGTTCTTCAAACCTCTCGTTTGATGCCAGCTCCAGCGCCTTACCCACATTTCCTCTGGCAAAAGAAGCACAGAGCATTGCCTTGTAATCTACCACATGACACTCTTCCATCAGATATTTCCTGATGGAATCGTCCTTAACGGGCTTCATTGGCAGAACAATACATCTGCTGGTGATTGTAGGTAAAAAGGCATTAATATTGCTGGTAAGAATAATGATGACAATATATGAAGGCGGCTCCTCCAGGGTTTTAAGAAGGGCATTTTGGGCCGCTATTGTCATCTTTTCCCCTTCAGGAATTATGTATATTTTGTAGTCGCTCTCATAGGGGCGGATTGAAACATCATCCCTTAGCTTCTCTCTAATGTCATCTACGCCTATTGATCCGGGCTTCTCATGATTGATCGTAATAATATCAGGGTGATTATCACTTAAAGCCTGAACGCATGAATGGCATTCGTTACAGGCTTCTATATTTTCATTTCTATTTACTTTTTTCTCACACTGAAGTGCCTTGGCAAAAATTCTGGCAATATACTCCTTGCCTGACCCATTCTCACCGGAGATGATGTAGGCATGAGAGACCTTCCCCGTCTTAAGAGCGTTCTGCATATGCTCTTTCATCTGATTCTGATCGATGATATCGGAAAAATCCGCCATTTAATCTCCCCCAAGCAGCTGTATTACGTAAATATATCAAGAAGCAATCCTTGAATCTGTCCTATCTTTGCAAGGATCTCTATGTTATCTTTTTCATCCTTTACAAGTTCCTGCGCCAGTTCATCCAGCTCATTGTCCACCTGCCTAATGATTCCGTAGACTCTGTGCCTTCCCTTTCTGTCCAGAAAGTTTTCTCTGGAAAACACATGGGATCTTGTAACTACTTCATTCAAAAAGTCTTTTATCAAAAGACGATATCTCTGCATATCTTTGATATCGTTCTTCTTGGATATTCTCTCTCCCTGCTGGGTAATATCCTGAAGCATGAGATTAAGGCGCTCTGCTAAAGACTCATCCTCAAGCTTGCTGGTGAGCACAAATTTAAAGTCTCCGTTCGCTTCCTGTACCTGCTCCGGAGCCTGGGTCTGAGCCATTTGCTGAATATTGTTGATCTTAATATCCATATAATAACCCTCACGCCTAAATACTTATCACAAAAAAGCTTATGTCACACTGATATTATACACTATATTGTAATCCTGTTTCCTGCTCAGTTGATATGCCTTGCAATAAAGTCAGAGATTTCTTTAATACAGTCATTTATATCCGCATTGTTGTAAAATCTTTTGTCGATGCCGGCCTCTTCTATCTTTTCCTCAGAGAAGTCCTCTTCATCCGCAAGGAACCTTCTGCAAAGCTCATCGTACTTGGGATGTTCCTGCTCCTCTTCACGCTTCATAGCTCTCTCAAGTCTTATCCTGGCATCTACATCAATAAGGATCGGCTCCACATACTCTTTTCCAAAATAATCTCTGATATAACAGTAGGACTCCAGCGTACCGATCATAAGATAATTACCGGACTCCAGGTCAATCTGACCATCATCCGCAGTAAAGTACCTCCATGGACCATAATTGGTATAATAGGTTCTCTCTTCAATTATCCTCTTATCATTCTTCAGCTTAAGGTATTCCTCTTCCGATTTAAAAAAATACTGAACACCGTCCGTCTCCCCGTCTCTCATGGGGCGAGTCGTATACGGAACCACCTTGAGCAGTGAAAAAGCCTCGTTCCGAATAAGATCCTTGTAGATAGTATCCTTACCGGATGTACTTTTTCCCATTAAAAGAAATATCTTCCCCATTTCGTATATCCCGCTAATTTCAAATCTTTATATCAAAAAAGATTAAAGTTCCTCAACTCTGATCATATTTGTTCTTCCGGGAATTCCCAGCGGAACTCCAGCTGTGAGGACAACCTTGTCACCTGCCTTTAAGTATCCGGCATTCTTGGCAGAATTGATTGCTTCCTTAAAGAGCTCATCTGCTGTATCTTCCTGCCTGATATGAAGAGGTGTTACGCCCCACATAAGATTTGCCTGTCTGCATACTGTTGGATTAATTGTGCAGGCAATGATCTGGCAATTTGGCTTGTATCTTGAAACCATGCTTGCGGTAAATCCTGACATTGTGACTGTAAGGATAGCATCAGCATTTACCTCTGCTGCAATATTACATGTTGCATGAGAAATAGCTGTTGTTGAATCGCTTGGCGCATAATCACGCTTACGAAGCCTTCCAACATAGTCGATATCTGCTTCTGTTCTCTCTGCGATTCTTGCCATGGTCTTTACAGCTTCAACCGGATAATCACCTGAAGCAGTCTCGCCTGAGAGCATGATTGCTGTAGTACCGTCATAAATAGCATTGGCAACGTCAGTAACCTCTGCTCTTGTTGGACGTGGATGATGGATCATTGAATCAAGCATTTGTGTGGCTGTAATAACATACTTCCCCTTAGCCTCAGCCATCTTGATCATTTCCTTCTGAACTACAGGCACATCCTCAAAAGGAACCTCAACACCCATATCTCCTCTTGCAACCATGATACCGTCTGCTGTATCAAGGATCTCTTCAAGGTTATTAATACCCTGAGTGCTCTCGATCTTAGCAATGATCTTCATATGACTGTTCTTAGCATCAAGAATCTCTCTTATTGCCTCAACGTCATCCTTGGTTCTTACAAAAGAAGCTGCCACAAAGTCAAAGCCCTGCTCACATCCAAATTCAATGTCGCTCTTATCCTGTTCTGAAAGATATGGCATAGTAAGCTCAGCGCCCGGAACATTGACACCTTTCTTATTAGAGATTGGTCCGCCATTTACTACTGTGCAGACAATGTCTGTCTCATTAACATCCTCAACACGAAGCTCAATAAGACCGTCATCAAGAAGAATTGTCATTCCTTTCTTGCAGTCGTTTGTAAGTTCCTTATATGTAATGGAAACCTCTTCATTGGTTCCCTCAATATCTCTTGAAGTAAGTGTAAACTTCTGGCCTGTTACAAGTTCAGTCTTTCCTTCACCAAAATCCTTAAGTCTGATCTCAGGACCCTTAGTATCAAGCATTACTGCGACAGGAATATTAAGCTCATCTCTAAGCTTTCTGATTCTGTCATACTTTCTCTTATGCTCCTCGTGTGAGCCATGTGAAAAGTTAAAGCGAGCAACGTTCATACCTGCAAGCATGATCTCACGAAGCTTCTCCTCACTTTCGCTTGCCGGTCCTATAGTGCAGATTATTTTTGTCTTACGCATATTACTTCCTTTCCATTTGCTAATCCCTGAACTCTAAGCCCCTCCTTAAAGTATTTAGTTATATCACTTACCAACTCTTCTGAAAATCTTTCCCCTGGAACTATAAGTGGTATTCCCGGAGGATAAAGATTTATAAATTCCCCTGAAATGCGGCCTACGGCAGCACATAGATCAACGCTTTCCTTGTCGGCATCCCACGCCTCCTGTATAGAAAGCTCAGCTTCCGGAAGAGAAATTACCTTCACCATCTCATCTTCGGAACTATCGTCTTTGCAGGCTGAAATTCCGGCATCTATCTCCTTTATAGCCTTGGCCAGTCTGTCAATACCTTGCCTTGTATCACATCCGGATATTATAGCCAAAGCATATCTTTCCCCTGCCATTTCCAGCTGCAGTTTATATTCCTCACGAAGTATATCATATAACTCCTGTCCTGTCATTGCAGCATTTTTGACATAAATAAGGACTTTTGCAGCATCCGGAATAACCTTTTTCCCGGGAACCTCTAGATATCTGCAATCTCTTGTTGCAGATTCCAGAATCTCCCTGTATTCAAGCAGTTTTTCTGCAAACTGAGCTCCCTGTTCCTCCACGTACTTCATACATAAATCTATTGAAGACATTAGCACATATGAAGGCGAACTGGACTGATAGATAGCAAGAAACCTCCTTAGCTTTTTCCTGTCCACCAGATTCCCCTGAACATGTAAAAGAGCTGTCTGAGTCATGGCAGGTAAAGTCTTGTGTACACTGTGTATTACAAGATCTGCCCCCTGGGATACAGCATTTTCCGGAATACCACTTTCAGATACAATTCCAAAATGCGCACCGTGAGCCGCATCAACAATAAGCGGAATCCCACGGCCGTGGCAAACCTTTGCAATTTCTCTGATATCAGAACACTTTCCTTCATAGGTAGGTGATGTGATGAATACTGCATCCATGCCATCTTCTATCATGGATTCAATATCATCTGCACTATATGTCTCGGGAATTCCATACTTAGTATTAACCTTATAGGGTAAATATTTTATCTTTATATTCCTAATATATGCAGCATTGTAAAAAGATCTGTGGCAGCCCCTTGCAGCCAGGATATTGCCGCCTTCAGGTACTGCAGCTGAAACGGCGCTAAGAACTCCGCTTGTGCTTCCGTTTACCAGGAAAATGTTTCCTCTGCACCATATATCCTTGCTGCCCTTTTCTGAGCTTCCATAATTATTCCGCTTGCATCGTGCAGATTATCATAGTCATCTATTTCCGTTATATCACAACGAAAAGCACCCTTCATCGGGGTGCTCTCAAGATTCCTTTTATGACCTGGCATATGAAACGGATACATATCGGATTCCGCCAGGTTTGTAAGCTCCTGGTATAGATCAGGCATAGTTGATTCTTATCTTTCCCTTTCTAAGCTTAAGAGTCTCCAGAGTAGATGCATATTTGTCAGCAAGGCATACAAGCCAGGCTTCTCTACATCTTGGTACGTTAACAATTGTTAAAGGCCACATGTGTTTGTGGATAATATCCTTTTCACGCTCTGACAATACAAAATCTCTTGTGGCGTTCTTAAGGGCTATTCCCGGATGATAGAATCCGTGAAGCTTAGGATGAATATTTCCGGGAGCATCAGCATTGTGCCAGTCGTAAAGGAAATAGTCATGTAGAAGCGCTCCCCTTACAAGCTCTCTCTCCTTACTGTTTGCATAAAGAGCACGGTTAAGCTTGATGGCACAAAGTGCAACATGGATACAATGCTCGTAAACAGTAACATTGCCATGCTGAATAAACTCTTTTAATCTAAGAAAATACTCTGAACTCAGAATGTCGCCAGCATGCTCACAAAGAGCCTTCTTGTATTCTTCATCGGCCTCCATCTGGTCCAATATCTTAGGATCAAAAGTACCCTCTTCATAGTTCTTTATATCAAGCACCTTCTTAAGTGCCTTTTTATCTTCTTCATCTAATCTGTGCATAATAACCTCAAAAACCAATAAATAGCATTCTTATATTATCACAAAGGCTTTCCAAGTAAATTAAAATCCCGAAAAAACTCGATAATTATTTTCTTTACCAATATTTATTCTTTATAAACTAAAATGATCAAATTGTAAATGACTAACGGGAATTTTGAAAGAAATATATCAGAAAATAAAAAAAGATGCCTAGAGTCGGAATCGAACCAACGACACGAGGATTTTCAGTCCTCTGCTCTACCAACTGAGCTATCTAGGCATATAGTAGCGGGGACAGG
>JAILMY010000046.1 GCA_024692165.1 Butyrivibrio sp.
CTTGTAGGCGTGTATAACATCAATAAGGGCTATGCGGATTTCAGACAGATCAAAATTCTGTACCAGAATGATGAGTATTCAATTGTTAAGTCCAACACTACTTACGGCCTTGCGGTTTATGACTACATAGTTCTTGATTCAAGCCTTATTGACGGGGATGGCAAGAGCGCTGAAGAGACATCTGATATGACCGGCACTAAAGAGTACCTGGGTAATGATGCCCCGGAAGATACATCAGAAGGGCAGGCGGAAGAAGTAACGGAAGAAGTGACGGAAGATAAGCAGGAAGAAGTAACAGAAGAACAACAGGAAGAAATACCTGCCGATGAGCCGAATGAGTCAGAATCTTCTGCTGAAAACAGCGCTGAATAACTATGTATAATATTTGACAGATTACGTAATATTACGTTAATATAATAGATAGTTTTGTTGGGAAATTTGGATTTCGAGGAGCCAAAAAAATGAGTGTAATGGATAAGTTTTTAAAAGCAATTCAGCTTAATGGGGATGACGATAGTACTTACTATGACGACTATGATGATGGCTACAGCAGCCCATCCAAGGTCGAATCTATTAATAATTCCAATTCTGTTTCCAAGGATGATTCAGGTTTAGATGCAGCTGATGAGAAGATCAGTAAGAAGGCTGCTCCAAAGGTTACTCCTGTTAGAAGTAAAAAAGCTATTAGTCCATCAGGAATGGAGGTTTGTGTTATTAAGCCTACTTCCGTAGAGGATGCAAGAGAGATTACGGATACCCTTCTTGCAAACCGCACAGTCGTACTGAATCTTGAGGGACTTGATGTTGATATAGCTCAGAGAATAATTGATTTCACATCAGGCTCCACATATGCGATTTCCGGTAATCTTCAGAAAATTTCGAGATATATCTTTATTATTACTCCGGCTTCTGTTGATGTTTCCGGAGATTTCCAGAGCATGTTAAATGGTGCTTTCGGCAGTAGCATTGCTGATGGCCCACAGCAGATAGACTGATATTATTGATTTTAAGGCTGTTGACTTAGGCTGATGGTCAACAGCCTTTATTTATGTTTATATTCACAAATGTAATATTTTGAAAGGATTCAAATATACTTATGAGTACTGTTCTTACTGTAAATTACGATAAAAAGCCATGTTATGACATCATCATCGATAATTCTTTCTCAGAACTGGCTGATAAAGTTAAGGAACTGGGATTTGAGGGAAGAAAGATAGCAATAATTACTGACACAAATGTCAAATCTTTGTATGCTGATGAAATTTCAAAGATCATGACACAGATATCAGGTACTGTGATCATACATACAATAACTGCAGGAGAAGCCAATAAAAATCTTTCTGAGATTGAGAAGATTTATCAGGTACTTATTGAGAACCATTTCGACAGACATGATCTTATCGTTGCTCTTGGCGGTGGTGTTGTAGGTGATATGGCTGGATTTACTGCTGCTACTTACCTTCGCGGTGTATCCTTTATTCAGATTCCCACAACTCTTTTAGCGCAGACAGACAGTTCAATAGGTGGCAAGACAGGAGTTGACTTTAAGGGATACAAGAACATGGTTGGAGCGTTCCATATGCCAAAGCTTGTATATATTAACACCTCAACCTTAAACACTCTTGATGGTCGCCAATATGCATCCGGATTTGCTGAAGTTATGAAGCACGGTCTTATAAAGGACAGTAATTTCTATACATGGCTCCTTGATAATATGTATGAGATAAGCGACAAGGATCCGGACGTTTTAATGGAGATGATCCAGAGAAGCTGCGAGATTAAGAAGGCAGTTGTTGAGAAGGATCCTACTGAAAAGGGAGATAGAGTACTGCTTAACTTTGGCCATACATTAGGACACGCCATTGAAAAAGCCAAGAATTTTGAACTTATGCACGGCGAATGCGTAGCACTGGGCTGTATTGCAGCAGCTTTTATTTCCTGGAAAAAAGAAATGATCTCCATGGAAGAGTACTACGAAATAAGGGATATGTTTGTTCCCTTTAACCTTCCGATTTCCATCGAAGACCTTGATCCGGCTGAGGTTATAAAACTGGCAAAATCTGATAAGAAAGCGGATAAGGATACCATCAGATTTATCCTCTTAAAGAGTATCGGAAAGGCAGTAGTTAACACAGAGGTTTCTGATGATGAAATGATGAAGGCTCTTGAAGAGATCATCTATGTTGAAGATGGTGAATGATTTATATCTATGAATTATACTTGTTTTAGAGGTAATGTTTATGAATAAGATGTCCAAGAAAAAGAAAATCTTTCTTGTGGTTGATTCGGTACTGATTTTGTTTTTTGTTTTTCTTGATCAGTACACCAAATATCTGGCAGTAGTACATTTGCAGGATAAGCCGGCATTTAATCTTATTGACGGTGTACTAGAGCTTAATTTCCTTAAGAATAGCGGAGCAGCCTTTGGAATGCTGCAGAATCAGAAGGCGTTCTTTATACTGGTAGCCACTATGATACTCATCATCATTGCCTATGTGCTTTTCAGACTCCCGGATGGCAAGAAGTACAATATCATGCATATTCTTCTTGTTCTTATTGCCAGTGGAGCTGCCGGTAACATGATCGACCGAGTTAAACAGGATTATGTTGTTGATTTCATTTACTTTGTTATCATAAACTTCCCAATCTTTAACGTGGCGGATATCTATGTAACTGTAGCAACTTTTGTGTTTGTGATTCTTTTCCTGTTCTATTATCAGGAGAATGATTTTAGTTTCCTGAGCTTTAGACAGCAGAAGAAATTCAGGGAATTCAAATAATGGATCAGAAGAGTGACATCTTTGAGTTTTATGTTACAGATGAATACGAAGGCATAAGAATAGACAAGCTCATAAGTGAGCTCATTGATTCTTTGTCCAGAACTTATATCAAAAAACTTATAGATGATAAAAAGGTCTTTTGCAACAATAAGAATGTAAAGGCCAGCTTTAATGTATCTGAGGGTGATGAGATCCGTATGGAAATTCCCCCTGTCGAAGTGCCGGAAATTCTGCCTCAGGACATTCCTCTGGATATTATCTATGAGGATGATGATGTAATCGTTGTGAACAAACCCAAGGACATGGTGGTTCATCCGGCAGCCGGGCATTATAAGGATACTCTTGTTAATGCAATAATGTACCATTGTAAGGATAACCTGTCCGGAATCAATGGGGTTATGAGACCCGGAATTGTCCACAGAATCGATAAGGATACCACAGGTTCTGTAATTATCTGCAAGAATGACAATGCTCACAGGGAGATAGCAGCTCAGTTAAAAGAACACTCAATCAACAGAGTATATCATGCGATATGCTATGGAATTCTTAAGGATGATGAAGGAGATATAGATGCTCCCATCGGACGAAGCTCTTCTGACAGAAAAAAGATGGCTGTTGTTCCCGGGGGTAAAGAAGCCTTCACTCATTATAGGGTTTTGAAGCGCTTTGAAGAGGATGGCTTTACTTATATCGAGTGCAAGTTAAAGACCGGAAGAACCCATCAGATTCGTGTCCATATGGCCTATATAGGACATCCGCTTCTTGGAGACGAAGTTTACGCTACTTCAAGAAAATCCAAATTTAATACAAACGGCCAATGCCTGCATGCCAAAACCCTAGGTTTTGTGCATCCTGTGACTAAGGAGTATATAGAAACCGACGCACCACTGCCCAAATATTTTACACATTTGCTGAATGTACTGAAATAATGTAGTATACTAGATATAGAGGTATTTAATTTTTTGCATCGAAGGGGTGAGAGCTTATGAATACTATTATTACTATTGGTCGTCAATTTGGATCCGGCGGAAGAGAAATTGGAGAAATGGTAGCAGAGAAATACGGTATCAAGTATTACGACAAAGAGCTTCTTTCAAGGGCTGCCAAGGAGAGCGGATTCTGTGAGGAAATGATACAGAATCATGATGAGCGTCCTACCAATTCATTTCTCTACAATCTGGTAATGGATACCTATTCATTTGGTTATAATTCTTCAAGCTTTGTAGATATGCCTATAAGCCATAAGGTTTTTCTGGCTCAGTTCGATACAATCAAGAAGATAGCTGAAGAAGGCCCCTGTGTTATTGTAGGCCGCTGTGCTGACTATGCATTAAGCGATTTTGATAATGTTCTTAACATCTTTATCCATGCTGATGAGGACTTTAAGATGAAGCGTATCAAGGAGCGTTTTGCTGATATTACTACAGACGAGAAGGCTCGTGATATGATGAACAAGAAGGACAAACAGCGTCAGAGCTATTACAACTATTATTCTTCAAAGAAATGGGGAAGAGCTGACAGCTACGATCTTACAATTAACAGTGCTATTCTCGGAATTGAGGGTACAGTAAAATTCATCACCCAGTACATTGAAGATTTCGAAGCAGCTAGAGCAAGTAAATAATTATAATTTAACATATGAAATAAACTTCCAGATAGATTTTACTATTTGGAAGTTTATTTCTTTAATGAGGTAATTTAATATATTTTTAATTGTTAAATCATAATTTATCTGATACGCTGAACACAAGAAGCATGCAGTAGTATGCATTTTTGTACGCAGAAAGGATTCTGCGGTGATTTTTCAAGGAGGAAAGAATATGGCTAGTAACATTAATGGCAACATTAATCAGCTGTTTCGGGGCGCAAGCAATGAGCCCAGAAGTGGAACAGCCACAAGCAAACCTAGAGGACCATCTAAATCAGATACTTCAGGTATAAAAGCCGGAGCTCTTGATAAGTTTGGAGAGAGCGCAAAGGTAAGCCTTTCACCTGAAGCTGAGATGTATGGCAAGGTTGTGGATCTTTTGCAGAACAAATACGATAATGCTGATGTATTTGTGGCAGGTCCAAATGATGATCTTTCGCAGATTGGCGGAGATCTGGAGTACAGTATTATTTTATCCGAGGATGAGATGAAGCTTCTTGCTTCAGATGACCCGAAGGATAAAGAAGCCAAGGAAAAGCTCATGGGTCAGATAGATGATGCAATGACCAAGATAAAAGATATGAGCGATAAGATTGGCGAAAATACCGGCGAAGAGGATGAAGTATCCAATTACGGCATCAAGCTGGACAAAAACGGTAAAATGAGTTTTTTTGCTGACATAAATGGGAAATCCTTCGCAGACAGCACAATGGATTCATTGATGAAGAGTATAATGTCTGACAAAACAGCAAGCACTCAATAAGCCAAAACAATTTTATATTTATCTTGAATTCTCAAGAATATGACTGATCCCGGAGAGTAATCTCTCCGGGATTATTTTGTCTATAATTACTATATAATTATTTGATTTTTATTGGATTTTAGCAATTTTTGATAATTGAATAGAAACATGTGCAGAGTCTTTTTGTTATAAATAGACTATTATTGTTTATGGTGGTTACGGACAATAAGTCCAAATATATGTATTGGGAGGTTTTTATTAGTAATGTTAGCAGACAAATTGATCTACAGTGTGTATTTCATAATGCCACTGTTACTTCTTTGGGGAGCGAAGGTATCCGGAAAGGGTAAATGGAATGATTCCTTATCCCTTGAACAGAGTAAAGCACTTCAAGGCTTTTTAGCAGTATGTATCATGTTACATCATGTTGGACAGAAGACATGCGCTTCATGGTTACAGCCGGCCACAAGGATTCAAAAGGGCCTTGGATTCTTTGTACCATTAGGATTTATGTTTGTAGCTGTATTTATTTTCTTTAACGGTTATGGAGTATATAAGAGCTTTCACATCAAAGATAATTATCTCAAGGGGTTTCTTAAAAAGAGAATTCTTCCAATAATTTTCATGCTTTATTTAACAAATACAATCTTTTATGTTGCAAGACTTATTGTTGGTCAGAAGATGGATCTTAAGCAGACACTTCTTTACCTTACAAGCATTCAGCTCTGTAATCCATATACCTGGTATGTTATAGTATTGCCATTTTTCTATTTGGCTTTTTATCTTGCATTCAGGTTTATCAAAAATGACGGTTTGGCAGTTCTTGCCACATCAGCATTTGTTGTAGCTTATATGCTCTTTGGAACTACTATTGACCACAATGATTACTGGATAAGAGGACAGTGGTGGTACAACTGCGTATTCCTTTTCCCTGTAGGTCTTGTATTTGCTAAATTCGAGGATAAAATACTTGCTTTCTTTAAGCGTTTCTATGCAGTTTTAATGCCACTTTCAGTACTTGCAATTTATCCTTTATATCAGTTCTCAAAATTTATATGTGATGTATTTTCATATTATGGAGAAAACTGGGGAGCTCCTGACACTGTATTCAGAAGAAGAGTATGTATGGGAGCAGAAACTTTAGTCTGCATCGATTTTGTTCTTATGTTCCTTCTTCTTGGAATGAAGGTTAAGATTGGCAATAAGTTCCTTAAATTTATGGGCAAGATCACATTGGAATTCTACCTTATTCATGGACTTTTCGTTGAGTTCTTTGCATGGAACTTTGACGGCGGCGTAATCAATAAGATTAGAATTCATAACTTACTTCTTTATGTTGTAGTAGTATTTGCTCTGGGTGTTTCAGCAGCGCTTTTACTTAAAAAGATCAGTCCTGATTTTTCAGGCAAAAAAAAAGCTGAAAGGACAGATTGCAACCTGAAGAAGACTGCATGAGAGACTGCTTGCTTAAATGAAATAGTTAACGAGACCCTTTAGGCTCTGTACCGGATATGCACAATACTTGATTATGTAGTTGATATTGATGAAGCCATGGAGATATCTCAGTTTTATCAAAACACCATAAATGAAGGCACCTGTGATATCGAATTCAAGTACATGTATGATAGGGGAATTGCTCGAGTCATTCTTTCTGGAGCAGAAGATCAGGTAATAGATATTATGAAAAAGTATTATAATTAAAGCCTGATGATAGAGACTTTGAGTGGCTGTTGCTTCGTGATATAAAAGCAACAGCCATTACCAAGTCACATGTCCTATGCGAGGAGAGGAGCGGATGATTTCTATGGTCTATTCATTTATGGAAGAACATGGGATAAACTGTTTCTGATCATTTATTGCATAGAGTTTGTGAAAAGAGAGGAGTCTAGGCCTGGTATGGTTTGGATTCCTTTTTTATGTACAGAAAATTGTACATTATTTATGTTAGTGTTTTGGTAAAAAAGAAGGGATCGTAAGAATGCAAAATAACAAAATACATATTATGAACTACAGCAATTGTGCTCTTGCATAAAATGGGAGGATTAGTTAGTAATTCGTTTATAATATTAGTAATAGGCAAAATGATGTCTACTATAATTACTAAAGGTTACCGGATGAAAAAGAAGAGACGAACTAGGAAAAAAATAAAATATACTTTACCAATAGCTATTTTGTCATCGTTATTGATTGTTATCGCCTTCCTTTTGATTAAGAACACTTCCGGAAATATTTCTTCAAAATTAGTCGGACCTTACGACGTTAAATATGTAATAGATGGAGATACATTTGTTGCTGACATTGATGGAATAGAAACCCATATAAGGCTTATTGGAATTGATACTCCGGAAAGCGTTTCTCAAGATCCGGATAAGGAAAACACAGAAGAAGGGGAGATTGCCAGTGAGTACACCAAGTCGATTTTAGAAGATAACGAAGTATACCTTGAGTATGATTCTGAGATTTTGGATGTGTATGGTAGGACATTATGCTACGTATATCTTCATGACAAAAAGACCATGCTAAATGAAGTATTGTTAAAAAACGGGTATGCGGTCATCATGACAATCGAACCAAATACAAAATATGAGGAGCGATTTCTCCTTGACGAACATGAAGCGAAAAAAGACAAAATTGGATTCTGGGGAACAGGTTTTTTTACAGAATAGAGATATCTTCCTTGATTAGTATTTTTGCATTTTGCTTTTAGCCCGATAGGGCGTTGCTCAAAATCTTGATTTTGATTAAGGGGTGATACCGGGCCCGCATAGCCTCTTAACAGAATACCCCAAAGGGGACCCCTTTAAGAGGCTGAACATGCTTTTTGCACTATTTGTGGTCAAAGAAAAGGGCTTGGAACTAGTAAGAGGAATCATGAAATGAATGGCATTTTAGAAGAACTAAGAGACCTGGAACACCAGCTTGAAGGAAATGAATACTGCCCAGGTGGCGTGTCATATTTCTTTGCTGCGGACAAGGTTGAAATCCTCAGTGATATGAAGACTTCTCTTAAAGAATACTTTTTAGAGATAGAAGCAGTTAAGGAAGATGAAGAAATCGAATTACAGAGGATCGAAGATCCAAAGAAGGATATGAGAGCCATCTGCGAAGAATGGCACCTGTCAGCGGAGCTGACGGAGAGACTCATAAAACTCGTATCAGAAAGCAGAAGTGTCTATAAGTTCTGCGAAGATTATTACTATATCGCAGCTGGAAATGTCGGAGATATTTTCCGTGTGCTCGAAACAGATGACGGAGTATTTGTTTTGGAGTTTTATGTTGTCGATTGAGGGAGGATAATTATGGATGAGGTCGTACTGGTAATAAAGGAATATGCATCACTTGCCAAGGTTATAAATGCGATCGGGAAGTTTTCTCCGGAAAAGTCCATGGCAGAAATCAAAGAGATCATAGAAAAAGGTGATCCTGTTTTGGCATGCAGCTACACGGATGGAAATGGCATTGGGAATATTATTAAATGCTATAAGGAACTTATCGCAGAGGGTACTTCTGCAGAAATATATGAACATGGAAGAATATGCGAGCAGCAGCTTCTTGAAAATCTTGTTAAGACTTATGGCGATATAAATGCCGATATCGAAGAAATTATAAATGAAGAAGAAAGCTGATTTTCATCCAGAAGGGAGAGAACATGTCACCAACACTTATAAAAGCGATCATATTTATAACGCTTGCGCTGATATTGTATACGATTGGAGTATGGACAGAAAAGATTGGCAAGACACTAAAACCTTTTCATCTTATCTTTTTCTGGGCGGGACTTATCTGTGACAGTCTTGGAACTTTCCTTATGTCCAAGCTGACAGATTCTGCTGAAAGTAAAGCACTTAGTCTTCATGGAATAACAGGAGCAATCGCGATAATTCTTATGATGGTTCATGCAGTATGGGCGACTGTAGTTCTTGTAAAGAAAGATGAAAAGAGCCTTCATACATTCCACAGATTCAGTCTTTTTGTCTGGATAGTATGGCTTGTCCCATACATTTTGGGAATGATGATGGGAATGGGAAGATAACAAGGATACCGGAAAATGACATTGGCATGGAATTTCTGAAAAAGAAAACTCTAGTAGATACACATAAGAAATCAGATTCAGGGTTCTCATTTGAACACGAAGATCTTAACGTCAGCATCGTTACCGATAAGGATAAAAAGACCTATATTCGTATCTATAAAAAAGCCTGCAGCGCAGAAGGTAATGGCAGGCCAGTGACTACGATATCTGATGAGTGTTACCCTATCGATGATGACAAAGTGGTAACTGTTCAGAACTGGAAAAAGGTCATGCTTCAGAATTTTGATAAAAGAATTTTACTTAAATTTGAAAGCTACGACGGCGTGAATTAAAGGTGACTACAATGAATGGGCAATTAAGAAACATGACGTCTGTATACCTGACAAAAGAAGATAAAGTGTTACTACTTTATAGGCAGGGCGGACGGGTTGTTAATAATGTATGGACTGGTTCGGCGGGCGGACATTTTGAAGAGTTTGAATTAAATGATGCTAGGGCCTGTGTTATCCGGGAGATGGAAGAAGAGTTAGGACTAAAGGAAGATGCCGTAGAAGGATTATCCTTAAGGTACATTACTTTAAGATATACAAAAGGCGAGATCAGGCAAAACTATTATTTCTTTGCTACCCTGAAAGATACGATCGATGAAAATATCAAATCAAATGAAGGGCTATCAAAATGGTTCTCCATTGAAGTTCTTTCATCTTTGGAAATGCCATTTACAGCCAAGTTTGTAGTGGAGCATTATTATGCGGAAGGCATGAAAACAGATAAGCTTTATGTAGGTATAACTACAGATGGTCATGTAAAATTC
>JAILMY010000069.1 GCA_024692165.1 Butyrivibrio sp.
ATGTTCATCCAGTACTCTTCTGTATAAGCATCTCCAAGTGTATATGCAAGAGCGATCTGAGCGTGTCCGCCCTCTCTCTTACAAGCCTTAACAGAAGCCTCAAGGTTTCTAAGGTCGTTAAGACAGTCAAAAATTCTGATAATATCAATACCGTTTGCAATGGACTTCTGAACGAAGTAGTCAACTACATCATCGGGATAGTGCTTGTATCCAAGGATATTCTGTCCACGAAGAAGCATCTGAAGCTTGGTATTCTTAAAGCCTGCTCTAAGCTTTCTAAGTCTCTCCCAAGGATCTTCCTTAAGGAATCTCATGCAAGCGTCAAATGTAGCACCGCCCCAGCACTCTACTGCATTATATCCAACCTTGTCCATTGTATCTATAATAGGCAACATGATCTCGGTAGGCATTCTTGTTGCGATAAGTGACTGATGTGCATCACGCAGAACAGTTTCATTGATACGAACTGGTTTCTTCTGTAACTCTGCCATATCTTTATTCTTCCTTTCGAATTTATTTTATATTTTTATACACCGAATACTGCCATGAAAGTACCGGCAACTACTGCAGTTCCGATAACTCCGGCAACGTTAGGTCCCATAGCATGCATGAGAAGGAAGTTTGATGGGTCATATTCAGCACCAACCTTCTGTGAAACACGGGCAGCCATAGGAACGGCTGATACACCGGCAGAACCAATAAGTGGATTGATCTTGCCACCGGTTATCAGGCAAAGGAGCTTACCAAGAAGACATCCTGCAGCTGTACCAATAGCGAATGCACAAAGACCGAGTACGACGATCTTAATTGTTGTTACGTTAAGGAAAGCCTCTGCACTTGTTGTAGCTCCAACTGAAGTACCAAGAAGGATAACTACGATATACATAAGAGCGTTTGAAGCTGTTTCCTGAAGCTGACGAACAACGCCGGATTCTCTGAAGATATTTCCAAGCATCAGCATTCCGATAAGAGGAGCTGTTGTAGGAAGAATCATACTAACAACAATAGTAACGATTACAGGGAAAAGAATCTTCTCAAGCTTGCTGACTTCACGAAGCTGAGACATTCTGATAGTTCTCTCCTTCTGTGTTGTAAGAGCCTTCATAATAGGAGGCTGAATCATCGGAACCAAAGCCATATATGAATATGCTGCCACAGCGATAGGTCCAAGGATTGAAGTCTGGTGAAGCTTACTTGCAAGGAAGATTGATGTAGGACCATCAGCTCCTCCGATGATTGAAATAGCTGCAGCAGCCTGGTCATTGAAACCAAGTGCAATAGCAATGAAGTAAGCAGCGAAAATACCAAACTGAGCTGCTGCACCCATAAGGAAGCTTATAGGATTCGCAATAAGCGGGCCAAAGTCTGTCATAGCTCCAACACCCATGAAAATAAGTGAAGGAAGAATAGCCCATTCATCCAGAATATAGAAATAGTGGAGAAGTCCACCTGCAGCCTCGCCTACAGGCTCGGCCATAATATCCGGATAAATATTTACAAGAAGCATACCGAAAGAAATCGGTACCAAAAGCAAAGGCTCAAATCCCTTGGCAATTGCAAGATACAGGAATACCAAAGCAACTACGATCATTACATAGTTACCCGGTGACATTGTAGTAAATGCAGTCTGATGCCAGAGATTAGATAATGTATTAACGATGTAATCCATTTTTTATCCTCATTTCTGTTTTCTAATCATGTATTAGTAATCAAAAACTATTATCTCCGACTCCAGATCAGTTTAAAGTAGCAAGGCATGATCCAGCCTCAACAGCATCACCTGCAGCAACATCGATACTTGCAACAGTTCCGTCAGCAGGAGCAACCATAGGGATCTCCATCTTCATTGACTCGATAGTGATAACTGTATCACCCTTCTTAACAGCCTGGCCTACGCTGGCATTGATCTTAAGAACCTTTCCTGCAGCACCGGCCTCAACCTTGATTGAACCTGCGCCTGCAGATGCCTTCTTGGCAGGAGCAGCAGGTGCCTTAACTACAGGAGCTGATACTACAGGAGCTGCTCCTGATCCAGCGCCTTCTTCTACAGTTACATCATATACGTTTCCGTTAACGGTTATTGTATAGTTCTTCATTGTTTCTCCTTTCAACGATCACTTATCTGGTGATCTACCCGATATCAATTAGTGTTTTTTCCAATTAGTATTTACTTTTCTGATGGATCTTACACGGAAACCATCTGTACTGCCGCTTCCCTCATAGGCTGCTATAGCTGCTGCGATAACTGCAACGAGCTCTGTATCACCAACAAGTTCTTCCTGCTCAGCAATCTGGTTGATAGTGTTATCCATTGCTTTTTCAGCAATTTCCTTATCGCTTTCTTTCTTTTTCTTGTTACCGCCGCCAATAAAGACAGGGAAAAGAGAAATGATAAGTGAAATAATGATAAGGATCGCGAAAGCCATGCCCATTCCTAAAAGAGTATTAAGTCCGGCATTTTCAAGCTTCTCTCCTGTTGTCTTATTAACAGTAACGCCGATATCTGTAGGCTCGCCTCTGTTAGTAAGATAAATCTCCATATCTGCAGTGTGGCTGGTTCCTGCTACCTCAGCATCAACAACCAGTACGCCTTCCTTGTTTACCTGATAAGTTACATCCTTGACATAGAGATCATCCTGCAAGGTCGAAAGATCTGAATAGCCAAGATCCTTAACAGCCTTGTACCAACTCTCATAACCGTTGGCAAGAACATTGTACCTGTCATCTGATGTGCTCATCGCGATATCCAGGTAAAGCTTATCTTCGAAGTTTTCAGGAGTTATGCCCTGAAGATACCAATACTCAAAATTGTTATCTTCTATAGTAGATGCATAAGTCTTTAAAGCTTCAGCTGTAAATATATCAGACGAATACCTGCTTCCTTCAACGGTGTTAATCTTTGCATTATCACCGCAGGCTGTCAGTCCAAGAAGGCAGCTAAGCATTACGCCCAAAACAAGCATTTTATGTTTCATTTTGAGTGCTCCCTTCATTAAACTGTGCCGTGTTTCTTAGCAGGACGCTCATCTCTTTTTGTAAAAAGCATTTCGAATGCGCCTATTACATACTTTCTAGTATCTGCAGGCTCGATGATCTCATCTACATAGCCTCTTGCAGCTGCGCTCTTAACATTGTTCTGAAGAGCGGCATACTCTGAAGCAGCCTTTGATACTGTCTCTGCATCCTTGCCATCACACATGATCTTGGCAGCAAGATTTGCATCCATAGTTCCGATCTGAGCATCAGGCCAGCTGATAGTAACATCTGCGCCGATTGCCTTTGAATTCATTACTACGTATGCACTTCCGAAAGCCTTACCTGTAATAAGGTTAACCTTCGGTACAGTTGCATTTGCAAGAGCAAATACAAGCTTGCCTGCAGCCTTAGCTACATGTCTCTCGTCGCACTTAGATGTGCCAAATCCGGTTGCGTTTGTGAGTGTAAGAACCGGAAGATCGAATGCATCGCAGAAGCTGATGAAATCAGCAGCCTTCTCACAAGCATGTGCTGTGAGCTTATCCGCAAACTTCTCTGCCTCTTTGCCATTCTCGTCAAATACAGCTGTTCTGTTTCCTACGAAACCAACAGTTGCACCGTTGAGTCTGATAAATCCTGTAACCATATCCTTGGCATACTCTCTCTTTGTCTCGAAGAATACACCGTTGTCAGAGATCTGTCTTGCGATAACTGAAGGATCAGCTGTAGCGCCATCAAGGTTCTCACATGCTCTGTTAAGATCATCTGAGCACTCCTGATAAGAATCTCCATCCTCGTTGTTAGAAGGAATAAGAGATATAAGCTCTCTAACCTGTGCATAAATTGTAGCCTCATCAGCTGCAACGTCCACATTTCCAACCTCTGAGCACTGCCACTTAGCTGATGAAGTATCGCACTTCTCTTTATAATTGCCTTCAAGGGCGTTTGGTGAATTTACAAAGATCTTAGCCTTTTCAGCTTCCATGAATGTAAAGTCTGTAAGAGAAGGAATAAGAGAAAGCCCACCACCACAAGCACCGAAAACAACTGTGATCTGAGGAACAACTCCTGAAGCCTCCACCTTCTTAAGATAGATTTCGCCAAAAGCATTAAGCGCATCTGTCGCCTCCTGCAGACGAATTCCTGTAGAATCAATAAGACCGATTACAGGTGAGCCTGTCTTGATAGCCAAATCGTACAGGCGAACGATTTTCTTGGCATGCATTTCGCCGATAGATCCACCAAGCACTGATGCATCCTGGCTGTAGACATAAACCAGATTGCCGTCGATTACACCATATCCGGTTACTACGCCGTCAGATGGTGTTTCTTCCTGTTTCAGATTGAAATCTGTGTTTCTGGCTGTCACAAGAGCGCCAATTTCAACGAAACTGTTTTCATCGAGCAAAGAATTTATTCTCTGTCTCGCTTGTGAAGAACTACTCATTTGTTTACCTCCGTAAAAGTTGTATTAATATTCAGCGTATCCTTGTCCAAATAACCAAAAATACAGCGCTGAACAGTCGCATATCCGCAACATAAGTCAGAATATAGTATATCATAAATTACCGCAAAAAAAAGGAAAAATGCATAAAAAAATCTGCATTTTTCCTATGTTTTGAGAATTGTACATTAATTTTTGATAAACAGTAAGAATAATTAGATATCTAATTTTACGTTTATTTCCTGCTCAGCCTGAGCCTTAAATTCCTCTACCTGTACAGCACCAATAGACGGAAGTTCTTCAAGGCTTCTTACGCCAAAGCTGCGAAGAAACTCCTCTGTAGTTCCGAAAAGCAGTGGCCTTCCGGGAGCATCCAGTCTTCCCAGCTCCTGAACCAGTCCGAACTCCACCAGTCTGTTAACGGCGTGATCTGAATTAACTCCTCTGATTTTCTCGACTTCAAGCCTGGTAATAGGCTGCTTGTACGCAATTATCGACAGTGTCTCCATAAGTGAATCAGTGAGAACCGCTTTCTTTGGAGCCTTGGCGATCTTCACCAGATACTCATACATCTCTTTTCTGGTACAGAGCTGAACTGATTTCTCAAGCTCCAGCAGCCCGATTCCACTGTCTTGTTTCTGATATTTCTCCTTAAGATACTCTATAAATTCCTTTACTTCCTTGACATCTGTCTCAATAGCCTTTGCAAGAGAGCTTATCTCAACAGAATCTCCCATTGTAAAAAGAATCGCCTCAACTATGGCCGCACCTTCTTCTCTGGTCATCTCAACTTGCCTTTCTGGATGTTATCATAATATCGCCAAAAGTATCATCCTGCTCAATCTCAATCTCTCCAAGCTTGATCTCCTCAAGCATAACAAGAAAAGTGACGATAATCTCTGTCTTGCTGTGCTGCTTCTCTAAAAGCTGCCTGAAGCTGAATCTGGAATGTTCTCTGATGTATGCCTTGATATAAAGAGTCTTGGCATCCATATCAACTTCTTCCTTCTCGATATTGCCGAATTTACTACGAATAGGATCCACCTTGTCTTCCTGACGTTTTAAAAGATCCTGAAAAATCTCGTTGAGCTTTGTCAGAGTTGCATCCCCGATAAGCTGTGACAGATCCAGCGGAACCTCATAATCCTTGACTTCCTGGGGAATATTCTTGTCCCTGTACCATGAAAGTCCGGCATCCATCTGCCTGTCCCTCAGCTCATAAGCCATGTACTTGTACATCTTATATTCAAGAAGCTTCTCCACCAACTCTGCTCTTGGGTCCTCTTCCTCGCCTTCCTCATTGACTTCCTTGGGAAGGAGCATCTTACACTTGATATCAATAAGTGTAGCTGCCATAACCAAAAACTCGCTGGTTACCTCCATGTCATCCCTCTGCATGGCATTAATATATGCCATGTACTGCTCAGTGATATTGGCAATCGGAATATCATATATATCTATCTGGTTCTTGTCTATCAGATGCAGCAAAAGGTCAAGTGGCCCCTCAAACACCTGAAGCTTTACTTCCAAAGACATCTCAGTTTCAAACTCCTCTTACATGAATAATGCATAGTTCACACGGATTAAACAATCTCACATTTATACTGTGAGTTCCAAGCCCCCTGCTAAGCACCATCTTTTTACCATCAATATCAAACAATCCACCATCGTACTTTGGGAAAAGAGCTATCGCAGGTGAGACCACTCCTCCAATAATCGGAAGTCTTATGATTCCGCCATGCACATGTCCCGATACGGTAAGATCAGCACCCCAAGCGGCATACTGGGGAAAATACTGTGGATTGTGAGCTATAAGCACCTGGAATCTGGATGTATCACTGTGACCCACCACTTTATCCACGTGCTTGTCTTCCATTTTTTTCATAATGAGCTTTTGAAAATATTCGCGGCCAAGCTCTAACCCTGTAATTCTGATATTAGTCCCCTCAATATCCATGCTGTCATTTTCAAGGACCTTGACTCCGGCTTTTTGAAGCATGCTTCTGTATCTGTCGTAGAAGTTGCCAAAAAACGACGTTTCTATCTTAATTCTGTACTCGTGATTGCCATTGGCCATATATACCGGATAGCTCTTTGCTATCTCAGAAAGGACATGAAATCCCGGCTGATAAATGATACCGCCCTTCTGATAATGGCCGGTAAACATGTCTCCTGCACAAAGAACAATGTCAGGATTTGCATCCGAAACAGCCTGAATCAGTTTGTCATTGTTATCTCCAAAGACATACCCATGCAGATCGGATAAAAGAGCGAAGGTCAAATCACCCTTTATCTTATCAGTATGAATTTCATATTTTCTTACCACAAAGCTGTGGGTATCGTGATAGATCACAAGTGCCAGTAGCAATACGATCACAGCCAGCGCTATTAAAATATATATCCACATAGAAAACTCTTTCTTCTTCAAAACGTAACAAACTGTATTGTAACATAAAAAAGTCCTTGGGAAAACCAAGGACTCTTTACTAATTTGATTTAGTTATATTTGCGCTTTCTTGCTGCCTCAGACTTCTTCTTGCGTCTTACGCTTGGCTTCTCGTAATGTTCTCTCTTACGAATCTCCTGCTGGATACCAGCCTTTGCGCAACTTCTCTTAAAACGACGCAGTGCGCTATCCAAAGTCTCGTTTTCTTTTACAATTACAGTTGACATCTCTACTCTTACCCTCCCTTCAGTCCCTTCAAGTACATGACTGATTGGGTTATTTATTATGCTTTGAGCCTATATGCTCACATAACATGAATTATTATAGCACAAAATAACAACTCGTCAAGCATTTTATGAAAGATTTTTTAACTATTTATGATCAACCAATCTGAGAAGCAAGGACTGCTTCTGCTTCTGCCAATGCATCAGGAATGCCTGCAGGGTTCTTGCCGCCGGCCTGAGCCATGTTAGGACGTCCGCCGCCGCCACCGCCTACCTTAGGCGCAATGGCTTTAACAAGGTTGCCTGCATGAGCTCCCTTAGAAAGAGCTCCATCAGTAGCCATAACCACAAGGTTAACCTTGCCGTCAGCTTCTGAGATAAGTACAACAACGCCCTCTCCCAGCTTAGTCTTAAGCTGGTCGCCAAGGTCACGAAGACCGTTCATGTCAACGCCCTTGACTGATGTAGCAAGAAGCTTAACACCCTTAACATCTTTAACCTGATCCGTTACATCTCCAAGTGCAGCCTGAGCCTCCTTGCTCTTAAGAGATTCGTTCTCACTTCTGAGGGCCTTAAGCTCTTCCTGAAGTTTCTTGATCTGAGCTGTAATGTCAGAAGGATTAGTCTTTAATGACTTTGCTGCCTCATCGAGATTTGCCTCAACATTCTTGTAATACTCTCTTGCGTTGTTTCCGGTGAGAGCCTCAATACGACGAACACCTGCAGCAACACCGCTCTCTGATACGATCTTGAAAAGACCTATATGGCTTGTGTTTGCAACATGAGTACCACCGCAAAGCTCGATTGAGTAATCACCCATGTTTACTACTCTTACAACATCACCGTATTTCTCGCCAAACAGAGCCATGGCTCCTGTCTTCTTGGCATCCTCTATAGACATTTCCTTTGTAACTACAGGAAGTGCTTCTAAAATCTTGGCATTAACTATTGCCTCAACCTTTTCGATTTCCTCAGCTGTCATAGCCTGATGGTAGCTGAAATCGAATCTTGTCTTATCAGGATCCTGATAAGAACCTGCCTGCTCTACGCCATCACCAAGAACCTGCTGAAGCGCCTTCTGAAGAAGGTGTGTTGCAGAGTGATTACGACAAGTCTTTGCACGATTTTCAGTATCAACATTCAGAGATACCTTGTCGGAAGTCTTAAAGCTTCCTGATACAACTTTACCTACATGAGCTGTTCTTCCGCCTGAAACCTTAACTGTCTCAAGAACCTCAAATTTTGAACCGTCAGTTCCAAGGATCTCACCTATATCGCCAACCTGGCCACCCATTGTGCCGTAGAAGGTTGTTCTGTCAGTGATGATAGTTCCCTTATCGCCCTCAGAAAGTTCATCAACAAGGGCTTCAGTTCCTGCCATTGCAACGATTGTTCCGTCACAGTCCAGTGCATCATAGCCAAGGAACTCTACCTTTGCAGAATCATCGAGCTCATCAAATACACCTGCGCCTGTTGAAAGATTAGCTGAGAAGTTCTGATTCTCTCTTGCCTTCTGCTTCTGCTCTTCCATAGAAGCTGCAAAGCCCTTCTCATCAACGCCAAAACCTTCCTCCTGTGCAAGCTCCACAGTAAGCTCTACAGGGAATCCGAATGTATCATAAAGGAAGAATGCATCCTTTCCTTCAATCTCTTTTTTACCGGCAGCTGAAGTAGAATCAAGAATCTTCTTAAACTCCTTCATTCCGTTCTCAAGAGTAGACTCAAAACGAGTGATTTCTCTCTCAAGCTCAGTAAGCACGAATTTGATATTCTTGTTGAGGTGCTCATAGCTTTCCTTGTACTCATCGATATAAATCTGTGCCACGCCAAGAATCTGCTGTTTGTTAAGTCCCAGAGTTCTGGCATGTCTTACTGCACGACGGATGAGTCTTCTGAGGATATATCCTGCTCCTGTGTTTGAAGGAAGAAGCTTAGCCTCATCCCCGATGAGCATTACTGCAGTACGTGTATGGTCTGCAAGAATTCTCATGGATCTTGTAGTTTTCTCATCTGTGTCGTACTTGATTCCACTCTCCTTCTCAATATAAGCGATAACAGGAGCATGAAGATCAATCTTATAAACATCATCAACACCATTGAGGAATGCGAGAATTCTCTCAAGTCCCCATCCGGTATCAACATTCTTCTGTGCAAGTGGTGTAAGAGATCCGTCATGATGCTTCTCATACTGCATGAATACATCGTTTCCGATCTCTGTGTATTTGCCGCAATGACATCCCGGTCCGCAGTTTGGTCCGCAGTCA
>JAILMY010000101.1 GCA_024692165.1 Butyrivibrio sp.
GGGAAGATTATCTGATCTTCTTTACGGCATCAAGTGATGCCAGGCCCAGCGCTGAAGACAGAGCTGTTTTTAAGGCAATGCTTGATGAGATGCGTGCTTTTTATGAAGAATCTCTGGGTGAGCCAATCTATATCATTCTGAGTGAGATTTACACCAGTTTTGCTGATGTTTCCGGGATTTATTCAGACCTTAAGAGCGAGCTGGAGTACAGGATTTTCTGGCGAGAGAGCGATGACACCAATACTGTTTGGATTGCGGAACCTGTTGAGGATGAGGTGGAGATGGTCAACTTCGATACATACTCTGACACCGTCCGCAGAATGATGAACCTGATCGAGGCCGGAGATTTCAAGGAAGCCTATCAGATGATGGATACTTACCTTAACAGAACCTTCCCTCATGACAGGCGCTACCTGAAGCAGAATATCTACCGTATGTACGGTCTGGCGGCCAGTCTTACCATGTCCATTTCCTATAGAATGGAGAAGGCCGATGAGAAATTTCTGGAGTCTCTTAATTATGAAGAGAGGCTCATGACCGTAAACAGCATGGAAGAGCTTCGCGAGATCAGCAAATCCATTTTTTCTTCTATTATTGATTACATGGAATCCCAGGAAAAAGAGGGTATGCCTGCCTGGATGGATGACGTACAGGTCTACATTCAGGAGCACTACACGGATCAGGGGCTTTCTGTTTCCGGAATTGCTGATGAATACGGCTTTACAGTGTCGCATCTGTCTCGAACCTTTAAGAGTGTTATAGGAACGGGACTTCTCGAATATATCCAGAAGCTTCGGGTAGATAAGGCAAAAGAGCTGCTGGAGTCCGGTGCATCAGTAAACGACGCCGCCATTGGATCCGGTTATCTGGACGCCAAAGCTCTTACCCGTGCTTTCAAGAAGTACGAGGGCATCACCCCCGGCGCCTACCGCGATGGTAAGAAGCAATAATTATGCCGCCAGCTGTCGGGCAATACCCGATATCTGGCGGTTGTTTTTTACATACTCATGCAAATATTAGTTGTTGATATCAATTTTTGACCCCTGCTCAAAACAAAAAACTGAACACCAAAAATCAAATCTTGACTCTTTTTTCATGGCAATCAATCCCTTAAAGTAATACTCACAGAACAGGCGGCGAGTGCCGCCGGCGTCCGCGGGCAACATTTTGGGAGGGTTACAATGTACAAAGAGAAGAAATTTACGAAAGAGGCAATCGCGAAAGATATGAGGCGAAATTGGAAGAGATATCTTCTGGTGCTTCCGCTTATCATGTTTTATTTGGTGTTTGCGTACTTACCAATGTCAGGTATCCTGATGGCGTTTTCGGATTATAAACCGAAACTTGGAATCTTTGGGAGTTTGGTAAAAAGATTTGTAGGATTAAAGAACTTCACAGATTTCTTTGGTTCATTTTACTTTTGGAGACTTATGAAGAACACCATCCTTCTTAATGGATGGAGCCTTTTAATCGGATTTCCACTGACTATTATTCTGGCACTTCTTATTAATGATATTGCTAATAAGCATTTCAGAAAAACAGTTCAGACCCTGAGCTACATGCCATATTTCATTTCTATGGTAGTTGTCTGTGGTATCGTAGTTGATTTCTGTAAGACAACAGGAGTTCTTGGAACACTGATGACAGCAATTACAGGTAAGACACAGAATCTTCTGGGTGTAGCTTCCTATTGGAGACCGATCTACATCACCTCAGATCTGTGGCAGGGGCTTGGATTTGGAACTATCCTTTATATAGCAGCTCTTTCAGGAGTTGATAAGCAGCTCTATGAAGCAGCCAAGATTGACGGCGCAGGTCATTGGAAACAGCTGATCCATGTAACACTTCCGGGAATCAGCCAGACAATAATCATCATGCTGATCCTTCGTGTAGGTATGCTGATGGCATCCAGTTACGAAAAGACAATCCTTATGTACAACTCACAGATCTATGATACAGCTGATATCATTGCATCTTATGTATATAGAAAAGGTCTTATGGATGGCGATTACAGCTATTCAACCGCTGTAGGTCTTTTCAACTCACTGATCAACCTTGTACTTATTGTTACTACTAACAAGCTCAGTCGTAAATACACTGAGACATCACTGTTCTGATCAGGGAGGGAAAATGAGTACTATAGCTTTAAAATCGAAGGAGAGTTTCAAAATGAGCACAACTGTTTCTACACCTAAGGAAAACAAAATAAAGAGCAGCCTTTCCAGAAAGGTGTTTGTTGGCTTAAACTATACATTATTAACTGTACTGGCTATTATCTTCATCCTGCCGGTGATTCACGTTTTCTTTTCCTCAATAAGTGATCCTTACTGGCTCAATACCAAGAGCGGCCTTGTACTTTATCCGCACGGTATCAACTTTACAGGATACCAGCTGGTGTTTAACAATAAAGATCTGGTAAGAGGTTTCGGAAACACAATGATCTACGTTACTGCCGCTACTGTAATCGGAATGGTAGTAACCATCATCGGAGCTTACGTTCTTTCAAGAAGAGACATGCTTTTTGCGGATGTGATCATGATGCTGATCTCATTCACCATGATCTTCGGCGGTGGTATCGTTCCTTCATATATCATCATGCAGAAGCTTCACCTTCTTAACACAAGATGGGCAGTTATCCTTCCGGCATGTATTTCAACATATAACCTGATCATCATGAGAACAGCTTTCCAGACAGTTCCTCCGGCACTGGAGGAGTCAGCAAGACTTGACGGAGCAGGAGACCTTACAGTTATTTTCCAGGTTCTTCTTCCACTGGTAAAAGCAAGTGCAGCAACAATTGCACTTTATTATATAATTGCACACTGGAATTCATGGTTCCAGGCTTCTATGTACCTTCAGAATCGTGAGCTTTTCCCACTTCAGTTGGTACTTAGAGAGATCCTCATTGTAAATGACGCCAATACGGCCGCCAGTATGTCCACTCTGGATGCGGTATCTGACGCCAATGCATACAAGCAGCTGGTAAAATACGCAGTTATCATCGTATCCAGCGCACCAATGCTTGTGGTTTATCCATTTGTTATGAAGTATTTCGAGTCCGGCGTTATGGTGGGCGCTGTAAAGGGTTAAAAAACTTTTTTAGAGAGAGGTAAAAGGGTATGAGCACATTCAGATGCGACGACAGTACTATTGTTAGTACAAAGGCAGGAAAACTGCAGGGTTATTTCTATGATGGGGTTTACGTTTTCAAGGGAGTTCACTACGCAGAGGCAGATCGCTTCATGCAGCCAAAAGAGGTAGAGCCTTGGGATGGGGTCCAGGACGCAACCAGCTATGGCAAGGTATGTAATCTTATGCACCAGGATGATCCGAAAGGAGAGCTCTATGTGCCACATGCATACTGGCCAATGGATGAGCACTGCCAAAATCTGAACATCTGGACAAAGGATCTTGATGCAAATAGCAAAAAGCCTGTAATGGTATGGTTCCACGGCGGCGGATTCTCCGCTGGCTCTGCCATTGAGCAGGTAGCCTATGAAGGCGACAACATGGCAAAGAAAGGTGACGTGGTTGTGGTAAATGTAAACCACAGACTTAACATATTAGGTTACCTCGATCTTGAGCCATTCGGTGAAAGATATAAGAATTCAGGAAACTGCGGAAATGCTGATCTTGTGGCAGCTCTTAAGTGGGTACACGAGAATATCGCAGCCTTCGGTGGAGATCCTGAAAATGTGACAATATTCGGACAGTCCGGCGGTGGAATGAAGGTTACAAGCCTTATGCAGACACCGGAAGCAGATGGGCTCTTCCACAAGGCAATTGTTATGAGCGGTGTTCTTGATGAAGGATTCATGGGTAGCAACCAGGGCGGTGGAAAGAGAATAGTTTCAGAGATCCTTTCAGTACTCGGCTTAGAAGAAAAGGACGTAGAAAAACTTGAGACACTTCCTTATCCCGAACTGGTTGACGCCTATGAGAAGGCAGTTAAGAACATTGATGATCCTTCAGTTTATAAGGGACAGTGCCCTATCGTAAATGATTATTATCTCGGAGAGCCTCACATCACAGGCTTTACAGAGAATGCTAAAAAGATTCCTATGATGATCGGCTCTGTTATGGGTGAGTTCGCATTCAGTCCTCTTCCATTCAACAAGCAGGAGCTATCAGAAGAGGAGCAGATCGAGAAAGTAAGAGATATGTTCAAGGAGTACACAGACGACCTTGTGGCTGAGTACAAGAAGGCATATCCCGGAAAACAGGTTGCAGACCTCCTTGCGCTGGACTGCATCTTCAGAAATCCTACGATGAAGCTTATCACAGAGGCTTCAAAGAGAACAGAAGCTGAGACATATTCATATATGTTTGCATTTGAGTTTCCGGTGCAGAATGGCAAAATCGCTTGGCACTGCTCCGACATTCCTTTCGTATTCCACAATGTAGAAAGGGTTCCTTCAGCAAACATCGAAGGGGTGTCAGAAAAGCTTGAAGAGCAGGTGTTCTCTGCGGTTATGGCATTTGCCAAGACAGGAAACCCAAATAATGATAAAATACCTCAATGGGATGCTTCAAAAGAAAATGATGAAGCAACATTTGTTTACGACACAGAATGTGAGTGCAGACATAACTTCGATCACAAGCTGGTTCAGATGGGAAGAGAAGCCTTCTTTAAGTATGGACAGTTTGCTTTTGGAAATGTTCAGCACTAACACCGAATAGGAGAGAGAAATATGGCAAAGACCTGGGATATTGAGAAGTTCAAAAAGACTGCAAGAGCAGCAGCTGCTGAAGGTATAGTTCTTTTGAAAAATGACAAGGGCACACTTCCGCTTGAGAAGGGCACTAAGGTTGCTGTCTTTGGAAGAAGCCAGATGAACTACTACAAGAGCGGCACAGGCTCAGGTGGTTTGGTAAATGTAGACTATGTGGTTGGAATTTATGAGGCTATAGCACAGTCCAAGGAGCTTTCTGCTAATAAGACCGTAAGAAAGGCCTACGAAAAGTTTGTAGAGAAGAACCCATTTGACAGAGGTCAGGGATGGGCAGCAGAGCCCTGGTTCCAGAAAGAAATGCCACTTACCGATGCTCTGGTAAAAGATGCTGCTAAGGAATCCGATGCAGCGATCTTCATCATCGGAAGAACAGCCGGAGAGGATCAGGATAACAAGAACGAGCCCGGAAGCTATCTTCTTACAGATGATGAGAAGAAGGCCATGAAGAAGGTATGCAAGGCCTTCAAGCGCACCATAGTTCTTTTGAATGTGGGCAATATCATCGATATGAAGTGGGTAAAAGAGATCAATCCTTCTGCAGTTGCTTACGTATGGCAGGGCGGCCAGGAAGGCGGAAATGCAGTTCTGGATGTGCTTACAGGAGCAGTTAACCCTTCAGGAAAGCTCGCAGACACCATCGCAGCTAATATCGAGGATTACTCATCCACTGAGAACTTTGGTTCAGATAAGAAAAACATACAGGCCGAGGATATTTACATCGGTTACAGATATTTTGAGACCTTCGATAAGGACAGCGTTCTTTATCCCTTCGGATTTGGTCTTTCCTATACAACCTTTAAGTTTGAAGCAGGTTCTTTTGCCTACGATGCAAAAAGCGGCGCAAGCCTTGATGTAAAGGTTACAAATACAGGAGTTGTATCAGGAAAAGAGGTTGTGCAGGTGTATGTTCAGGCACCCCAGGGAGTTTTAGGAAAGCCTGAAAGAGCCCTCTGCGCCTTCAACAAGACAGATCTTCTTGCACCGGGCCAGAGCCAGATAATCAAGTTCACAATTCCTAAGTACTGGATTTCATCCTATGACGATGGCGGAGTTACAGGCCACAAGTCAGCTTATGTCTGCGAAGCAGGAGAGTATGTATTCTTCGCAGGAAGCGATGTAAGAAGCGCTTCCAAGGTTGGAAGCTTTTCGCTGAAGAAGACGGAAGTCATCGAGCAGTGCGAAGAGGCATATGCACCGGTTCAGGAGTTTGAAAGACTGATACCGGGCCTTGAAAACGGCAAATTTGTTAAGGTCTATGAGGATGCTCCTACAAGAACTCTTGATCCTAACAAGAAGAGACTTGAAAGACTTCCAAAGGCCAAGAAATATACAGGAGACAAGGGCTTTAAACTCAAGGATGTTGAAGCTAAGAAGGTTTCCATGGAGGACTTCATTGCCCAGCTTTCAGACCTTGACCTGATCCACATGACAAGAGGCGAGGGAATGTGCTCACCTAAGGTAACAGCCGGAATTGCCGGTGCTTACGGTGGAGTAACAGAAAGCCTTGCAGGCTTCGGAATTCCTGTAGGCGGATGTGCAGACGGTCCCAGCGGAATTCGTATGGACTGCGGAACTCACGCTTTCTCCCTTCCAAACGGAACATGTCTTGCATGTACTTTTGACGTGGAGATCAACGAAGAACTCTTCAGATGGGAGGCCCTGGATCTTAGAAGACACAGAATTGACGCTCTTCTCGGCCCCGGCATGAACATCCACAGAAGTCCTTTAAACGGAAGAAACTTTGAGTACTTCTCAGAGGATCCTTTCCTTACAGGAAAGCTTGTTGCAGCACAGCTTAAGGGTCTTCACAAGTACGATGTTACAGGTGTCATCAAGCATTTTGCAGGAAACACACAGGAGTTCAAGAGACATACCGTAAACAACGTTGTGTCTGAGAGAGCTCTCAGAGAAATATATTTAAAGGCATTTGAGATTGCTGTAAGAGAGGGAGAGGCCCGCGCCATCATGAGCACCTACGGCCCTGTAAACGGCCTGTGGACAGCCAGCAGCTACGATCTTCTCACCACTATTCTCAGAAATGAGTGGGGATTCGATGGAATCCTTATGACAGACTGGTGGGCAATGGGTAATGACGAAGCCGGAGCTCCCGGTGACTACGCCAACGTAGCAGCTCAGGTCAGAGCACAGAACGACCTGAACATGGTTAACAGCAGCTCTGAGAACAACTCCAACAAGGACAACCTTGAGGAGTCACTTAAGAAGGGAACGATCACAAGAGCAGAGCTTGCCAGAAACGCGGCAAACATTCTCAGATTCCTTCTTAAGACACCGGCATATCAGCATATGCTTGGCAATGAATCAGCTTTGGATAAAGAGCTTAAGGACGCAGTATCCGCAGAGGATACAATGCTTCAGGATATGATCAAGGTCAAGATGAATGAAGATGTAACTGATCTTGATGCCAAGGCAATCAAGGTGGAGAAGGGCGCTACAACAACATTCCTTCTTTCAGCACCAAAGAAGTGCCTTATGGAGCTGGAGCTTGTGGTTAAAGCTGACAACCAGCCTGATGTGGCACAGCTTCCTATGACCATCTTCCAGGATAAGATGCTGGTCAAGACAGTAACTCTTACCGGAATGGACAAGGAGTGGCAGACACTGAAGATGGAACTTTTCCCATCCTTTATAGGAAACTTCTATCTGAAGTTCTACTTTGCCCAGGGCGGTCTTAAGATAAGGTCAGCGAAGGTTACCGTTACAAAGGATATGGAGGAAGCCTTCAAGCGCGGAATCACAGAGCTGAGCTGATTTTCAAACTGAATGCTTATTAACTAAAATGTGTGGGAACTGGCTTCGAAAACATGCAGTTTCGAGACAGTTCCCTTTTTGTACGCAAAAATAGGCAGATTTTGGTCTGCCGAACGCTAAAAAAGGAAACGGGAGGAAAAAAGGAATGAAAAAAAGGATTTTAGCTACATTATTGAGCGGAGCAATGGCTTTGGGGATTGTTGCCTGCGGAACAGCAAGTGCCAAGACAAATGACGGACCAAGTGATACTATAGTATCAAACGACACTGCGTCTGAGCAGGTAACCACCGCAGAGAATTCTGCAGATCAGGGAAAAGAGGAAGAGAACGTGAGCAAAGTTTTGAAAGGAAGTCAAAAGGTAGTTGTACTTGGCCAGGACTGGGGCCCTGCCGTTACAAAGACAATCATTAAGTTTGATGGGAAGGTAAAGGCTGATTCTGTATCAGCTGAGGATTTCACTGTTGTTGAGACAAAGGAGAGTTTTAACTGGATGGCTCTTGGTGAGGGATCAACAGAGGATCCAAACAAGCACATCGAAGTTGATTCAGAGAGAAAGGTAGTAGATGCCTACACCTGTGATGAGAACGGAGAAAAGAGTGCTGACTCAGAGTTTGTAGCTGTTGAGCTGGAGTTCAATCCTGATGCAGGTTCACCATTCTGCTATGATCTCTTCAAGGGAAACAACACTATCTGTAACCCCTACAACCTTACAGTAGATCTTGCTGATGGCGCTACACTTACAGATGAGAACGGCAGTGAAGTGGTTTCAGTTGAAGTTGAGAAGGAAATCGATTTTGACGCAGCTGTTTATCCACAGCTTGCAAAGACTGATATTACAGGAGTGTTTAAGGGCGAGAAATTCGAACTCAACTATGCTTCTTATGAGCCTGAAAGCGACGGAGCCAAGCATCCGCTTGTTATCTGGCTTCACGGAGCAGGAGAGGGCGGAAACGACCCAAGACTTAACACCCTTGGAAATGAAGTTACAACTCTTTACAGCGATGAGTTCCAGAAGGTTATGGGCGGCGCTTATGTACTGGCACCTCAGTGCCCTACATTCTGGATGCAGTATGATGAAGCCGGAAGCTGGATGGACAACAAAGGAGTTGATTCCATCTACCTTACAGATCTCAAGGCTCTGATCGATGACTATGTAGCAAATCACGAGAACATTGATGCTGACAGGATCATCATTGGCGGATGCTCAAACGGCGGATACATGACAATGGATATGATCATGAACTATCCTGATTTCTTCGCAGCAGCATATCCAATCTGTGAGGCTTATGCAGATACAGGTATCACTGATGATCAGATAAACGCTATCAAGGATATTCCTACATGGTTTATCTATGCCAAGAACGATACAACTGTTGATCCTACAAAG
>JAILMY010000108.1 GCA_024692165.1 Butyrivibrio sp.
AGAGTTGCATAATTGACCATGGCGGAGAGACTCCGCCTATTTGCCATGTTCTAAAAGCAAAAAACTGAGGATGAATCGTGAATTTCTTCATCCTCAGTCTGTTGCTATTTTGGGCTTGTCATCTTAACTTAATGACATTGGGCATTGGCTGCGCCTTTTCTTTATATATGCGTAAAAATGGGCAACTACGCGGATATTAAGAAATGAATAATTACCTAGTGGAAGTGGTGATTTACTTCTTTTCTCAAATATGGGAAATTGAATAAGACCGAAAGTATATAAATGGCGAGGCTTTTTATGAATTTGAAAAGAGTGCACAGAAGTTTTTTTCCCATAATAGCGATGATTGCTCTGGTGATTGCAGTGACAGTGATATCCTTGCAATCAGTCGGAACAATGGACCGTACAAAATATTCAGATAAAAATCAGGAGATGAATTCGACTGTAGAGCTATTTCTTCTTGCGCCTTGTGAGAACTGCAATGAAGATGATAAGTTTCGGCAGGAAATATACGGTCAGCTTACCAGAGCAGGTTATGAAAACATAAGTCTCGCAGTACATAATGTCTACAAAGAGAGCGGGGCATCACATTTTTCGGAGACAGTGGAAAAATATCATCTTGATATAACAATGATGGATCTGCCTGCGGCTGTAGTTGACGGAAGCGTCTACCAGGGCACTTATCAGGAAATCGGCAAGGCCTTGGTAAAGAATTTGCAGGAGGGCGCATCGGCGGATGGCAAGAAATCAGCTACCGGCGCAGGCGCGGATACAGATTCCGGCGTGGGTTCAGGGGACTCTTTTGGTAAAGGTAATGGAAAACTGACAGATTCGGAATTTTACCGGAATGTCACTGAGGCCGGGGAAAATGATACGGTGCTGGTGCTGTTTGTGACAGGGGCCTGTGAGAGCTGTCATGATGCGCAGAACTATTTGGAGAAAAAAGCTACGGACAGCACAAAACTGTTTGTCTACAGTATTATGGAAGGAGAAAACCTAAACGTGTTTCAGGGGCTCGCAAGGCTCTACCGGGTGCCGGAAAGTAAGCAGCAGGTTCCGTTTCTTTTTACCAAGGTTGGCTACTTGTCAGGGGCAGATGCAATCATTAGTGGCACAGCAGATATACTTGAAGATAAAGAGGCAGTCGGATCCTGGGAAGCTGTAATACGTGACCTTCCAAAGGAAAAAGAAACTGCTTCGGTATCAAAGCTGCAGCTTGTTGCAACAGGATTTATAAACGGACTGAATCCCTGCGGAATTTCCATGCTTCTTATGGTTTTATCGGTTCTACTGATGTCAAAACGCAGCTTTCTGGGAGGAAGTTTTACGTTTTTAGCCGGAAAGTTTCTGACATATCTGTTTTTGGGATTTATGCTGGGAACTTTTCTCGGAGTAATCGAGAGTGCGGCCTTTTTATCGGTTCGAAAAGGTCTGGAAATGGCTTTTGGTGTTTTGGCATTTCTTTTTGGAGTCTTTTACCTGATTGACTTTATCAATGTTATAAAAAAAGACTATGGTAAGGTTAAAATGCAGCTTCCGGAGCGCTTTCGCAGATGGAATCATGAAATGATCGGCAGGCTCACAAAGATACCGGGACATCTTTGGTATCCGACATTATTCCTTTTGGGAATCGTGATTTCTGCGGGGGAATTTCTGTGTACCGGACAGGTATATCTGGCATCGCTCATATTTATGGCGGAACAGGGAAATGGATTGGGGGCTGAACTTGCAGGTAATCTGGTAGTTTATCTGTTTGCAATGTGTGTACCGATGTTACTTTTTGTCATATTGGTATCCAGAGGGAAAACAGTCATGTCGGCATCTCATCTCTCAGTAAAGATATTGCCTTTCGTTAAGTTGGCATACAGTGTATTTTTCTTTATGTTGTTTATCGCTTTGTTTTTATCATTCATGAATTAAGATTAAAAGGGGATTTGTATGGGGAAAAGAAATCATATGCTTTATAACAGTCCTGCATTAAAATGGGGAGATGCGTTGCCTCTTGGCAACGGAAGACTGGGCGCTATGATCTATGGCGAGACGGATATGGAGCGTATCACGCTAAATGATGACTCACTGTGGTATGGCACGGCTATGGACCGGAACAACCCGGCATACAGGGAGAAACTCCCGGAAATAAGAAAACTAATCTTTGAGGGAAAGCTGCATGAAGCAGAGGAAATGATAGCGCAGTTCATGGCAGGCGTTCCCTATTCTCAGCGCCCTTATTCTTTTTTGGGACAACTGAATATGGCACTTAACCAGCATATGCCCTTTGCCATGGGCGGAAGAGAAGCATCAAAAGGGCCGGAAGAATATGAGATGGATCTGGACCTGATGACAGGTATCCTTAAGGTGGACCACAAGATGGATGGGGTTTCCTATCATAGGGAAATGTTCATAAGCAATCCGGCAGGGGTTATGTGCATCAGGCTCAGTTCAGATACTAAAAAGGCAATTCGCCTGGAATTAAAGCTTGACCGTGTCACTGTTTCCGACGCGTTCATAGAGGATGACCGCCGGCCGGGAATGAGATCCAGAGGCGGCGGATGGCCGGGAACCAGAGTGGATTTTTCAAGAACCATTGATGATAACACATATCTTATGGCGGGAAATGATGCCGGCGTTCAGTTCGCTGCGGCGTTTCGCGTAGAATGCGACGGTGAGCTTATCAATCCGGTCTCTCAGCTGACGGCTTCTGCTTGCAGAGAAGTGACGATTTACCTGACAACGGCCACATCGAATCGCTTCGAGAATCCTCGGGAAGAAGTTGTAAGAGTCTTGAACGAAGCTCAGAAAAAAGGATACGAGAGCATTAGGCAGGAGCATATCAGCGATTTTTCTTCTCTTATGGAAAGATGTAAGCTTGATCTCGGAGAACCTGCCGAAGGAAATCTGGAGCAGAGGCTGGATGCTCTTAGAGAAGGCAGTAAAGACCCTGATCTTGCAGCGTTATATTTCCAGTTTGGCCGTTACCTGATCGTTTCCGGCAGCAGACGAGGCAGCGCTCCTCTTAATCTGCAGGGGATCTGGAATGCAGATTTTATGCCCATGTGGGACAGCAAGTATACCATCAACATCAATCTTCAGATGAACTATTGGTTATCCTGGGCCGGAAATCTGACAGATCTACATGAACCGGTATTTGACCTGCTTGAGACTATGCATGAACCGGGCAAAAAGACAGCCGAAGTTATGTACGGCATGAGGGGAATGGTTTGTCATCACAATACAGATTATTATGGGGATTGCGCACCGCAGGATGTCTACATGGCATCCACTCCGTGGGTGATAGGCGGAGCATGGCTTGGAATGCACGTGTGGGAGCACTATCTTTATACAGGAGATAAGAGCGTTCTGGAACGTATGTATCCGATAATGAGGGATATGGCACTCTTTTACCGGGACTTCCTGATAGAGAAGGACGGACAATTACTGACCTGTCCGTCGGTATCTCCTGAGAACCGCTATTACCTTCCTGACGGTTCCGATACACCGCTGTGCTTCAGCCCCGCAATGGACAATCAGATTCTTCGTGAATTCTTTGGGGCTTGCATAGAAATAGAGAAAATCCTGAGAACGGATCAGGAGTTCGGAGAAACTCTGCAAGAGATGATCAAAAAGCTTCCAAAGGATCAGATTGGATCGGAAGGTCAGCTCATGGAATGGCATGAAGACTACGCTGAGCAGTGCCCGGGCATGGGACACGTTTCCCATCTGTATGCTGTTTATCCGGGATGCTCCATAAACCAGAAGGATACTCCAAAGCTTATGGAGGCCGCTAAGGTTTCATTAAATCGCCGCAAAGAGCACGGAGCCGGTGAAAATGCGTGGCCTCTTGCCTGGTATATCTGTCTCGATGCACGCTTCAGAAATGGAGTAAATACCGACGAAGAAATCACGCGTATGCTGAGGGACTCGGCTTCCAGGAGCCTTCTTAATGCAAGCTTCGTGTTCCAGATAGATGGTAATCTTGGTGCAGCTGCAGGGATCGCGGAATGTCTTTTGCAAAGCCATTTGGGACTTGATTTTCTTCCTGCCCTTCCGGCTTCTTGGGAAAAGGGTAGCTGCACAGGCCTTCTTGCAAGAGGAGGTCACGAGGTGGATCTGGACTGGGAAAACGGGAAACTTGTAAGGGCTGTGGTAAGACCCGGAAAAGACGGTGAAATCCCGGTGATCGGACAGGAGCTATCCGTTACCTGTAAGGGGAAGACAGTCGACGTAAAAAAGACAGAGAACGGTTTTTCATTTAAAGCACTTGCAAAAGAAGAATATAATTTGTCATACTGATAGTTACAGGAAAATGGATGGGGAGGCATACAGGATATGTGGGGAAAAAACGAGGATAAGATTTTTAAGCGTTATTTCATCATGTACTTCTGGATGCTTCTGGTTCCAATGATCATTTGCTGTACTTATTATTTTTATATGCTTCTTGTGATCAATTCAGATGATATTTCCGCCCGCAAAAATGATCTGGTACATGCTGCCTCAAGATTTGATGTTGTGGCCTCCGAGATTGATTATCTGGGGGATTGCCTTGTAACCAGCGTCGAAGTAAACATGTTTAAGAACATGAAGGATGTCATGGTCTATCCCAACACTCATAAGATCAATGAATTGCAGGCATCGCTTCCTGATCTGCATTTGGTGAATCAGGCTGTATATGACTACTTCCTTTTCTTTGATAAGTCAGAAGTTGTTATCAATCCTCAGATCGCGTATACATATGAGCAGTTTTATAAATTGTATATGAGCAAAGAGGATTTGAAGGATTATGATGCATGGAAGGCAGAACTGTCAGAAGACGGAAAATACTATGGTTTTCTTCCGATGGAAGAATACAACATGCATAAGTTCCGCGCAACTAATCCCAAGAAAAATCTAATCGCATACACAAGGCCTATATCTGTATATGATATAGCGGAAACCGGATATGTATACATTTATATAGATGATGATCTGGTTGAATCCATTATGCCTATTCCCGAGGAAAACAGTATCCAGGTCATACAGGATCTTTCCGGAAATGTTTTGTATTGTAAAGATGAGAATGGTTCTAAAGAGGGAATGGCAGAGCTTTTGGAGGAACTTGATCCTAAGCAGTCACTGTTACAAAAAAAGGTTAAGCTTGGTGGAACCAAGTACATGCTGATCTCCTATAAATCTGAAGCTTCAGGACTTCGTTATTCCTACTTTGTTCCCAATGATATTGTCAATAAGAGACTTACATACTGCATGATCTTTCTTGTTTTTATTATCGTTCTTGGTGTAATTGCAGATGTGGCTCTAAGCTATTACATATCCAAGAAGAACGCGGTTCCGATCAATGACATGCTCAATAAAATGTCGATCAATGCGGAATCTCTCGATGTTCATGACACCGTGATATCAGGTATAGTACAAACCGTAAATGATCTGGTTGATAATAATGAAGATTTGTCCAATGCCATCAACATGCAAAAGCCTTATTCAAAGACGGCATTTACGAACAGACTTCTTTATTCCGGATATCAAAATGACAAAGAGATAGTCGGAATGGCTGATTATCTAAATTGGCCGTGGGAGAACAGACTGTTTTGTGTATTGGTCTTTCGTCTTCACATGATGACCGATTGGTCAGAAGAGCCGGAGCAGAGATTCTTTAATACATTTGCAGCATCCCTCTCGGAGCTTATAGAGAACAAGATGCCGGGAAGTCTTTTTACAGATATCGGGGAAGGGCAGATTGCACTTATCATGAATGTCCCCGGTGATGATCCGGAAGAAATCAAACGCAGGTCTGAGGAACTGGTTAGTTATATAAAATCGGAAATGACATCGGTCATCGCGAAAAAAATGTTTGTCTACGGCGGAAGTATTGAGAAGTGCGCGGATAAGATTGTTGATTCATATAGGAATGTATCATACCTTTGCTTTAATGAAGCAAAGGAAGATGAAGATGGAATTATCTGGTACAGCGAAGGCGACCATCATTCCATTGGCTATCCGTCAGCTGATATGCAGGTTAAACTTACTCATTTTGTGACTTCGGGAGATGAAAAGGGACTTCATGATTATCTCGAAGGCATAGTCAGAGAGTATTTTATGGAAAAAGATATGCCTGTTTATATGCAGCATATTTTGATCACGGAACTTCAGATTGTTCTGTTCAGGCTTCTTGGAATCGTCAAGATGGAAGATATCGAATATGCGTCGTATTATGCGCAGCTGGAGAAAAATGTGAATATGCCTGTCTTAAACCAGATTACAATCACCTTGAATTTGTTCAAGGACATCTGCGGATATATGAACAGGCAAAAGAATATGCGGGATGGAGACATGATTGCGAATGGCATTATCTCCTATATCGATGCAAGGTACGGAGATCCGAACTTATCGCTAGCTCTTTTGGCGGATCAGTTTGAAATCAGCCAGCCGTATTTGTCCAGCTTGTTTAAACAGACACAGGGCATCAATCTTTCAACATATATTGAGAACATCAGAATTGAGAAGGCAAAGGATTTTCTTGATACTACAGATCTGACGATCAGCAAGATAAGTGAGATGGTTGGCTATGGATCCACAAACTCTTTCTGCAGGGCGTTTAAGAGAGTGACCGGGGTCAGCACATCGGAATATCGCAAAAAAGAAAGTTGAGGGTATTACATGAAACAGGAAAGGATTAATGAAAATTGGACGTTTCGCAGAGGGTTACTCGATTCTATTGGAATGCTAAAGTTTCAACCGGGTGTACCGGTTGATCTGCCACATGACGGAATGATCAGCACAAAGGTCAGTGAAAACGCTATTGCCAAATATGATTCCGGATATTTCGAGGGAGATGTTTGCAACTACGCAAAATACGTCTTTATTCCATCGGAGTGGAAGGATGAATGCATTATGCTGCAGTTTGACGGGGCGATGATGCACACTTTTGTCGATGTGAATGGGTGCAAGGTCGGTGAACACCATTATGGTTATGCTCCGTTTGTAATTGATATCACAGATGTTGTGACTTTTGACGAGGAAAACCGCATTACGGTTAACCTGAATACCGGCACACAGCCAAGTTCAAGATGGTACACCGGCTCAGGACTTTTCAGAGAGCCAAAGCTCATTCACGGCCCACGGGTGCATATAGTACCTGATGGTATCTATGTATATACCAAAGAGGTTGTGGATGACATCGCCTTTTTGCAGGCAGAGATCGACGTAGAGAACAGAACAATACAGAACAAATTAGTAGAGGTTACATGCTCTCTGGTAAAAGAGGGAGTTTCAGAGGCAGCAGCTGTTTCCAAGCAGGTGATCCAGGTAAATCCGGGAAAAGAGGAGACGGCAAGAATGGCTATTACTCTGAAGAATCCTGAACTGTGGAGTATCGATAATCCTAACCTTTATGTAGTTCATGCTACAGCGAAGGTTCTTGGGACATTCCGTTCACATTTCATACCTGATGAATTGGTGACAGTGGACGAACAGGAGGCGCTGTTTGGCGTCAGGACTATCACTGCCGACGCTATTCGCGGCCTTCGAATAAATGGCAAAACAGAGAAACTTAAGGGCGGATGCCTGCACCATGACAACGGACTTATCGGTGCCGCCACTATGTATGAGGTTGAGGCAAGGAAGGTAAAGAGGCTCAAGGAAGTTGGCTTTAATGCCATCAGAACCGCTCACAATCCACCTTCTGCAGCCCTTGTCGAAGCCTGTGACAGACTTGGAATGTATATATTTGACGAGGCTTTTGATGCTTGGGGGATGCCAAAGAGAGCTGGGGACTATAGCCAGCATTTTGTATCGGAGTGGGAAAAAGATCTGACGGCTTTTGTGAGAAGAGACCGAATTCATCCAGCTGTCATCATGTGGTCTACAGGAAACGAGATTCCGGAGCGAGGTGGCTTAAACAATGGATATACGCTCGCTAAGAAACTTTCTGACAAGATTCATTCCCTTGATATGTCCAGACCTGTCAGCAATGGTATCTGTTCCTTCTGGAGCGGGCTTGATGACAAGATGGCAGAGAATATGAATCAAAGCCAGAATTCCAAAGACAAGGCTGATTCCAATCTGTGGGAAAGATACTCTGAGCCATTTACCAATGGACTTGATATCGTGGGATATAACTACATGGAGGATCTGTATGAAAAAGATCATGAGATGTTCCCCAATCGTGTCATCTTGGGATCTGAGAACTTTCCGCAGGAAATTGGCTTTCGCTGGCCTATGGTAGAGGCGCTGCCTTATGTCATCGGTGATTTTACCTGGACAGCTTGGGATTATATCGGAGAGGCAGGTATTGGCAAGGCACTCTATGTGGATAAAGACGATCCGCTTGCAGATAAGGCCCCATGGTTCATCATGCCGGACTCCACTTCACCTTATCCATGGAGGCTTGCAAACGATGCTGATTTTGACATCACAGGGCGCATGCTTCCACAGGGCGCTTACAGAAGCGTAGTTTGGGGAAGTGATAAGACTTTCCTTTACAGTCTGCATCCGGAACAGTTTGGTAAAGTTGAGAAGATGAGTATGTGGGGCTTTCCGGGCGTGGTTGCCAATTGGAACTACGAAGGGTATGAAGGGAAAGATATTCAGCTCGTAGTTTTCTCCGGTGCTGACGAGGTGGAGATTGTCTGCAACGGACAGGTTATTGAGAGAAAGGCAGTCGTCAAGGACGGCAGACTTCCAAACAGCGTTCGCTTCGACACGGTTTATACACCCGGAAAAATAGAAGCTATAAGCTATAAGGGAGGCAAGGAAGTTAGCAGGGCTGAGCTGGTGACTTCCGGAAAACCGGCAAAGCTGATCGTGACATCTGAAGAACCAACTGCACCAATCGTGAAAGCCAAAGAGAATGGGGAGAAGGCCGAAGGCTGTGAAATCTTCTACGTTAATATTAATGTTGTTGATTCAGAGAACCGTGTTGTAAACGATGCGGCAATCGAGCTTAAGGCTGAGGTTTCAGGAAGCGGCTATTTGGCAGGCTTCGGAACAGGAAATCCGATTACGGATGAAGATTATACGGATGATTCCACCGTATCCTTCCGCGGACATGCCCAGGCAATCATCAGGAGCAGTCACGAAGCCGATGCTATCAAGATTACCGTCTCTGCAGAGGGACTCGAGCCGGTTAGTGTAAATATTGGCTAAGATACAATGAGGTAAAATAAATTCATATAAGATGTTCGAGACCCGGCGAAAGGCCGGGTCCTTTTGTTATGTGAAAAAATGGTAATCGATAAACAAGAAATGAATATGCGATAATTTGCGCGCATATTTACTGACTTTCACGGCGGTAAAAAATGAATAGCCGAAAAAGGGAACTGTATATTTACTTCTCTTTTTTGCCGAGTGTAAAGTGAGTTACAGGAAAAGGGTTACAGGAAATCAAAAACAACAAGGAGGAGTTATTGGAATGGCGGGGAAATCAAAGGACACCAAAATTCAAGTGGGGCATAGGAAGAGTTTTGGTCAGTATTTTCGGGCACATTGGCAGCTGTACGCGATGATAGCACCTCCGATCATTATGCTGCTTATCTTCGCATATGCTCCCATGTACGGTGTGATACTTGCTTTTAAGGATTACAAAGTAAGCCTGGGAATATGGAACAGCCCCTGGGCCGATGAACATGGACTGAAAAACTTCATTAGATTTTTCAGTAATTATAATTTTAAGGAATGTCTTAGAAACACAATTGTTCTTTCTGTTTATTCCATGCTGGTGAGTATGCCTTGTTCAATCATTTTGGCACTGTCGCTTAACTACGCGAAGAATTTAGCGTTTAAGAAGACTGTGCAGATGGTCAGCTATTGTCCCTATTTTATTTCCACAATTGTATTTGTGGGAATCATCAATATGATATTTGACAACAGATCCGGTGCTATAGGAAGTTTTCTTTTTAACCGATTTGGTATTAACGTGCTTGGCAATGCAAGCCTGTTCTCATCCCTGTATGTCTGGTCCGGTGTATGGCAGGGAGTCGGATTTGGAGCAATTATCTATATTGCAGCTCTTGCCGGGGTGGATCAGGAGCAGCACGAAGCAGCCATAATTGATGGAGCAACTCTACTCCAGCGCATATGGTATGTGGACATTCCTGCTATCATTCCTACAGCTGTGATCATGCTCATCCTTAACATGGGAGGTACATTGAACATCGGCTATGAGAAGATATTGGCTATGCAGAACCAGAATAATGTAGCAATGTCTGAGGTTATAAGCACCTATGCTTATAAAGTGTCGCTTGTTTCTACGTTTCCGGATTTCTCTTATTCCACGGCGATCAGTCTTTTCCAGTCTTTGGTTGGACTAATTCTGATCCTTGTCACGAACAAGATCGTGGATAAGCTTTCCGGACAGGGATTTATGTAAAAGAGCGAAGCGAGAAAGGAGCCATAGTAAAGCTTATGAAGATAACTCAAGATAAGTTAGTCTATTTTATAAATTACGTACTGCTCACTGTTTTCCTGATCATAGTGCTATACCCTATCATCTATATAATCAGCTGTTCTTTCAGCTCAGGTGATGCGCTTATGAGTGGAAAGGTAAAACTTTTTCCGGTGGCAGTAACACTTCAGAGCTACCGCGCAGTGTTTAAGTACCAGAGTATCTGGGTTGGATACAGGAATTCTTTTATCTACGCAATAGTTGGTACAGTCATCAGCATGGTCCTCACATTGTTTGCAGCCTATCCGCTTTCACGAGATGACTTCAGAGGGAAAAAGATTTTTACGGTGATCATACTGTTTACCATGATGTTTTCCGGTGGACTTATCCCAACCTATCTGCTTATTAAGAATCTTAACCTGATGAATACGATGTGGGCTATAGTTCTTCCGGGAGCTGTTAGTGCCTACAATGTCATCGTGGCACGGACTTTCTTTGACAACACAATTCCTAAGGAGCTGCAGGAAGCGGCTGAAATGGATGGATGCTCGGATTTTAAGTTCTTTTTAAAGATAGTGATCCCGCTGTCGGCTCCGATCATTGCTGTACTGTCATTATGGGTGATTGTAGGGCTCTGGAATTCTTATTTTGCGCCAATGATCTACCTTGATTCCCAGGAAAAGTATCCGTTGCAGCTGGTGCTTAGAAGAATACTGCTGCTTTCACAGATTAATCTAAACCAGACCAGTATTGATCCGGAAGTAATCCGAAAGAATCAGTACCTTGGAGAGATGTTAAAATACGGAACGATTATTGTCAGCACACTGCCACTGATGATCGTGTATCCGTTTGTTCAGAAGTATTTTGTAAAGGGCGTAATGATCGGCTCGGTGAAGGGTTGATCTTAAGGTTATAATATAAAAATGAGAAAGGGGATATGTATGAAGAGAAGGATGTTACGAAAGCTGGTAGCGTCATTAACTGCATTGACGCTCATGGCAACCGCATTTACCGGCTGCGGTTCGGAGGCAGCAACGCAGGAGGGAGCTCAGGTAAAAGGCGATACGAGGGAAAGCTCCGTAGAAGAGACGACAGTAAATAGCGGAGGAGATGCATCAGATCCATTTTCATTTGCTTCGCCGAAGGACGTTGTATTTCCATTAAAGGAAAAGCTTACCCTTACAGCATTCGTTAATAACCCGGATCAGAGTGTAACTAGCTATCAGGATAACTGGGTTAACGACTGGATTGAGGAGCAGACCAATGTTCATATTGACTATATCTATGATCTGACCGGTGATGAGGCAACACAAAAGCTGAACCTTATCATGACTGATCCAAATTCCATGCCGGATTTCTTTTTACGTACCGGATGGTCCAAGGCGGAGACCATGTCCTATGGATCACAGGGACTTCTTCTTCCAATCGAGGATATGCTTGGGCAGATGCCAAATTGGACTAGAATGAATGAAGAAAGCCCTATGAGAAAAGCAGACCTTACCATGAGCGATGGACACATTTATTCTTATGGCGGACAGAATGAGTGTTTCCACTGCATGTATCAGCATCGTATGTATATCTATAAGCCATGGGTTGAAAAGTACCTTGGTGGTAAGAATCCTGAGACAACAGAAGAACTCTATGAATTTTTAAAGAAGGTAAAAGAGGATGATGCCAATGGAAACGGCATAGCAGATGAAGTCCCAATGTCAGGTTATATCGGCGGATGGGCAAGTGATCCTACCGTTTGGATGATCAATTCTTTTACCCAGTGCGTGAACCCACTTAGCAATACCAATCCTACCGTGGCAGGTGGACTGGTAGTAAATAATGGAAAGATTGAATATGCAGTCATGAAGGATGAGTACAGAGAAGGCCTTCGCTACATGCATAAACTCTTTAAGGAAGGTCTTTTGGACAATCAGACTTTCTTACAGGATAACACACAGTTTGCAGCGACAGTGGATGCGACTGAGGGCAATAGAGTTGCAGTTTATCCCGGCGGTGGAATGTCTGATTCAGCGTTTTGGCAGGAACAGGACGGTGAATGGCAGAATTGGGAGATTTTAGCTCCTGTTGCAGGTCCTGATGGTGTCAGATATTCAGGACGTTGCATTCAGACATATTTTGAAGGCTGTCTTGGAGTTGTATCCTCTACATGTAAGTACCCGGAGATAGTAATTGCACTGTTTGATTTTATGGCATCCGATGATGCAGTTCATCATATAAGTGCAGGTCCTCAGGGCATTGGCTGGGATTATACCAATGAAGGAACATCTTTAAGTGGCGGAACCCCGACATATGAGACATTTTCTATTCCTGAAGATTATGACTATGTAAAAGACGGTGGTTTGTCTAAGACATATGCAGACTATAGATATACACCGGATGCAATGATCCAGAGTAGTTCAGCAGCAGATAGAGGTGGCTTAAAGGTTGCCGATCCGGCACATTCCGGCGAGTATTGGTTGCAGCAGTGGGCTGAACTGTATGATAAATATGCTCCACCTGTAGAAACATTGGTTCCAAATATGTCATTCGATGAAGAGGAAGCAAAGATCGTTACAGAGGCTACACTCACAATCGGTGGTTACGTGAACCAGGCTTTGGTACAGTTTATCGACGGAAGTATGGATATTGAGAAGGATTGGGATTCTTATATAGAGAAGCTTAAGAGCATGGGCGTAGATGAGTACATTGCAGCTTATCAGCGTACCTATGACGCATATATAGCAGCAGCCAAGTAAAAAGGTTCCTACACAATGGTCAGTTCGGTCTTACTGGCGATCAAAGACTGGACTGACCTGTTTTTATATAAGGACGCGTATCAGCACGAGATTTCTTTTTACTTCTCGGATAGATGAACGGCGCAGTCCATCGGAAATCCTGTATAGAGGCAAAAGAGCTTCTGGAAATCAGGAGTTGAGAGCAATTGCTCCAGTTCTGCCAAAAGACGCATATGTACGGCGCCTCTGTGGATGGCGCAGGGCTCCTTGTCGTCAAAAAATTCAATACTCTTATTAATAATGATTTCTTCAGTGAATGGAAGATCTGACCAGAATCCATCATAGATAAGGGCTTCATTATGTGTAACAGTAAGATAGCGTTTCTTTTTAGCCTTAAGAAGCATAGCTTGTCCTTTTACAAGAGGGATAGTTTTTGATAACGATACATATATTTATAAATATAGCGTATTATTTAAGGTATGTATAGAAAGCGGGACGGAAAATGAAAGAGATATATGCAGATTGCGCAGCAACTACACCTATATCGGAATCGGCACTTCGCGCGATGACAGAGTGCATGAAAAACTTTTACGGTAATCCCTCAAGCGTGCATCATCATGGCAGAGAGGCAGCTCATATTTTGGAAGAAGCAAGGGATAAAATAGCCTCATGTCTTGGTGCCGAAAGTGAGGAAATCTATTATACATCCGGAGGGACAGAAGCAGATAACCAGGCTATTTTTTCTGCGGCTGCTTTCGGCGAAACAGTTGGGAAAAAGCACATGATCTTTTCCCGGATAGAGCATCATGCTGTTTTGCACTGTATCCCGGCGCTGGAAAAGGCGGGATTTGAGATTTCTCTGGTAGGAGTTGATTCGCATGGAAGAGTTTCTCCGGAGGAGATAGAGGCTGCGTGCAGAGCAGATACTGTTCTTGTGTCAGTCATGTATGTGAACAACGAAGTGGGAACAATAGAGCCGATTGCGGAGATTGGGAAGCTATGCAAAGAGCGGGAGATTCTCTTTCATGTTGATGCTGTGGCAGCCGCCGGTCATATTCCTATTGATGTAAAAAAGCTGGGCGTAGGGATGCTTGCTATATCCGGGCACAAGTTTCATGGACCAAGAGGAATCGGAGCTTTGTATGTTGATAAAAGGATACCGGTAACAAATCTTCTGTTCGGCGGAAGTCAGGAACGTAATAAGCGCCCGGGAACACAGAATGTCCCGGGGGCAGTGGCTATGGCTCAGGCTTTATATGATAGTATTGCAACACTCACAGAGCAAAATGATAAGCTTGAACAGCTTCGAGGGCGACTTTTGGATGGACTTAAAGATCTGGACGGAATGTGGGTGAACGGAGATCCTGAGAATAGAGTACCTGGGATTGTTAATCTTGGTTTTGAGGATGTATCAGGTGAAGCGTTGATGCTGCTATTAGACATGCGGGGATTGTCTGTTTCCACCGGATCAGCCTGCAATACCCATTCTGTTGAACCAAGTCATGTGCTTACAGCAATGGGACTTCCCAGAGAAAAGGCGGGCGGATGTATACGGTTCTCTTTCTCTGCTGATAATAC
>JAILMY010000118.1 GCA_024692165.1 Butyrivibrio sp.
GGTGCAAGCTGAACGAGTCTGTCATCACCGAGCTCGTTATCAACTTCCTGCTTCTCCATGTTTGTTGTAAGTGTTCTAAGCCATGTACCAGCCCAGTATGTGAATACACCTTCTGCTGTTGACTGATCGTTTGAGATGAACATCTCACGAGCCTGCTTTGTACCAGCTTCCTCTGTATCAGGATCGATAACGCCATCAGCGTAACCCTGAGCGAGTCTTGCAAGTGCATCTATAGTTGCCTGCTCTGTGAAACCATCAACCCATACTCCATCCTTCTGATAGAATGAAGGATAAGCACCCTGCCAGAACTCTGGCATGTAGTTGATGTAAGGAGCCTCATCAAGCTTACCGTAACCTGCTGCGATTACACCGTATGTGCCTGACTCCTTCTCTGAGAATGCCTTAAGCATTGCATAGTAATCATCGAATGTCTTGATATCATCGATCTTCATGCCTGCTGCATCAAGCCATGACTGCTTAACATATGTAACACATCCGTTACCATATGTAGGAGCAAATCCATAAAGGTGTCCAGCGCTGTCCTTCATGTTCTCGTTTACTGAAGGAAGTGTAACGCGAGACTGGAACTCTGCATTAGCATAAGCATCAGCCATATCCCAAAGGAGACCTGTTGTCTGATACTGTCTGAGCATTGTAGCGCTCATGATAAGTGCATCCGGATAATCAGGATCACCAGGAGCACCTGTTGTAAGAAGACGGGATACTGTTCCGGCGTAATCTGAGTGATCAAGCTGGTTGATGTTAAGTGTGATAGGATGTCCGAGTTTCTCGGAAACAGCCTCTTCCCACTGTGCCTTGAAAGCATCCTGGCCGCTCTCTACTGTTGCTGTAAGAGTACCATCAACAACGATGTTGAGGGTCTCAAGTGTGAAATTCTCATCAGCAGCTGCAGCTGTATCAGATGTTGTAGCTGTAGCATCAGATGATGTTGTGTCAGCAGTCTGTGTATCTGTTGTAGCTGCCTGATCAGCAGATGTTGATCCGCAAGCTGCAAGAGAAGCTACCATTGCTGTTGACAGGATTAATGATAAAACTTTCTTTTTCATAAAAATGTTTCCTCCCATTTTTAAATCTTAGGTTTTGAAAATAAAATGTAAGCGTTTTCACTTGCTTATGTGTGTACTTTATCATGTTATCAAATCCTTTGCAAGCACGAATTTCGTCGGATTAATAACAAAGTTGTTCACATTTTTCGGGAAGTGCCGTTTTTATGGGATTTCCGAAAGTGCTTTCATGTTAAAAATTTACATAAAAAAATTCGTAATGTAAGCATTATCAAATCGCCATGTTGTATTTATGCACAATTTTTATTCTTTAAAATCCGGATTCGCTTGTGCACTATCACCAGTAGCGATTGAAAGCAAAAAATGAAAGCGCTTATAAAGTTACGCCTCTTTTCCAAATTGCCATATCATGGAAACCGGCTTCCTCACTCTTAAGCTTCTCTCCGGATGCAGTGCGAAGAATCTTGTCAAAAAGCTCATCAGTAAGCTCATCAAAGGTTCTTCCTTCAAGTATCTGTCCGGCTCTGAAATCAATCCAATTGCTCTTTTTCTCCGCAATTGTGTTATTACTTGCGATCTTCATAGTAGGAACAGGACATGCAAAAGGTGTACCTCTTCCTGTTGTAAACAGAACAATCTGTGCTCCGGCACTGGCAAGAGCTGTGGCTGCACAAAGATCATTACCCGGTGCACACAAAAGATTAAGTCCGGTCACATCCGTTCTCTCACCGTATTCCATAACGTTCATGACTGGATAGTTACCGGATTTCTGTGTACATCCAAGAGATTTATCCTCCAATGTAGTAATGCCGCCGGCCTTATTTCCCGGCGAAGGATTTTCATAAATCGGCTCACCCTGCTTTGTGAAATATTCCTTGAAACCGTTGATCATATTTACCGTATCATTAAATGTAGCCTCATCCTTGCATCTATTCATCAGAATAGTCTCAGCACCAAACATCTCAGGAACCTCAGTTAAAATAGATGTGCCGCCGTACTCAATGATCCTGTCGGAAATTCTTCCAACAAGAGGATTGGCTGTAATTCCTGAAAAGCCGTCACTTCCGCCACACTTAAGACCAATGATAAGCTTTGAACAGTCAATGTCCTGCCTCTCATCCTTAGAAGCCACATCAATGATCTCTTTTAACAGATTAAGTCCGTCTTCCATCTCATCATCTGTCTGCTGGCAGACAAGGAACTTAACCCTGCTTTCATCAACTTTTCCAATATATGGTTTTAACACATCTATATTGCTGTTCTCACAACCAAGGCCCAAAACCAGCACTCCGCCTGCATTTGGATGGTTTATAAGATCCGAAAGGATTGTTCTTGTATGCTCCTGATCATCTCCTGTCTGGGAACATCCATAATTATGGGTAAAGGCAATTACTTCATCCACGCTGCCCTTAACATAAGCATTAGCCTGTTTAGCCAAGGCAGTTGCAATATTGTTTACGCAGCCAACCGTAGGGATGATCCACACTTCATTTCTGATGCCGGCTTTGCCGTTTTCACGAAGAAATCCTTTGAAAGTTCCCTTCTTTGTGGCCATTTTTGCCTTTTTTTTCTCAATATCATCCATATCAGGAGTGTACTTATACTCAAGTATTCCCTCAAGGTTTGTCTTGATATCGTGGGTATGAACCCATCTTCCTGTGGAAATATCTTCTGTTGCATGGCCGATTGCGTAGCCATATTTAATTACATTATCTCCATCCTTAAGATCTCTGACCGCAATCTTATGACCTGCAGGAATATCTTCCAATGCTGAAATCTCCCTGCCGTCTGAAAGAGTAATCTTAGTACCCCTTTGCATTTCTTCCAGGCATACAACTACGTTATCATCAGGATGAATCTGTAAAATTCTGCTCATATAACCTACCCCTTGTTTCATTTTGTTACATAATGTAAGCGATTACATTCTAACTATAAGGTTTAACTATTAACTAGTCAATAAATTTTTCTATTGTATTCACAGACCCTCTCTAGTATAATCAAGTTGAAAAATTTATGAAAATGCTTACATAAATGTCACTTATTCTATCGATTTATGAAAGTATTCCAAGTCGTTTTCACATGCTACATCAGAATATGGAGGTATTTAGGGATGAAAAAATTTATGGATGAAGATTTCTTACTGCAGTCAGAAGCTGCTAAGACTCTTTACCACAACTATGCTGAGAATATGCCGATTCTCGATTATCACTGTCATATCAGTCCTAAGGAAATTGCCGAGGATCGTCATTTTGACAATATTACCCAGGTATGGCTCGGGGGCGATCATTACAAATGGCGTCTCATGAGAGCATTTGGTGTAGAAGAGAAATACATGACCGGTGATGCTTCAGATAAGGACAAATTCCTTATGTTCGCAAAATGCCTTGGTAAGGCTGTGGGAAATCCGCTTTATCACTGGGCACACTTAGAGCTCAAAAAGTACTTTGGTTATGACGGAGTTCTCAACGAGAAAACTGCTGAGGAAGTTTACGATATTTGCAACAAAGTTCTTCAGTCTCCTGATATGGGAGCCCGTAAACTGATCAAGATGTCAAACGTTACACTTATCTGTACTACTGATGATCCGATAGATACACTTGAGTGGCACGACAAGATCAGAGAGGATTCTTCCTTTGATGTTAAGGTTCTTCCTGCATGGAGACCTGACAAGGCTAAGAATATTGCAAAGCCTGAATTCGTAGAATATCTTGGCAAGCTTTCAGAAGTCAGCGGAGTTAAGATTGAGTCATTCAAGGATCTTAAGGAAGCACTCAAGGTTCGTCTTGACTACTTTGCTTCAAAGGGATGTAACGTAACAGACCATGCACTTGAATATGTTATGTACCATCCTGCTACAGATGCTGAGATTGAAGAGATCTTCGCAAAGAGGATCAAGGGCGAGACTCTTACTAAGGAAGAAGTTCTCAAGTTTGAAACAGCATTTATGCTCTTTGAGGGCGAAGAGATTGCAAAGCGTGACTGGGTAATGCAGCTTCATTTCGGATGCAAGCGCGACAATAACACTCCTATGTTTGAGAAACTTGGTCCTGATACAGGTTTTGATACAATCGATGCTTACTATCCTATGGCTGAACTGGCTGATTTCCTTGATGCACTGCACAGCAAAAAGAGCTTACCAAAAACTATTCTTTATTCACTTAACCCAAGTGATAACAAGATCATCAATACAACCATCAATGCCTTCAACGAAGCTCCTACAGTTGCAAAGATCCAGCAGGGATCAGCATGGTGGTTCAATGATACTAAGCTTGGCATGGAACAGCAGCTTCAGTCAGTCGCAGAGTCAGGCAACCTTTCAGGATTTGTTGGTATGCTTACCGATTCCAGAAGTTTCACTTCCTACACAAGACATGATTATTTCCGCAGAATTCTTTGTAACTACCTTGGAAGTCTTGTTGAGAACGGTGAGTATCCTTCAGAAGATATGGATATCCTTGGCGAGATCGCTGCTGATATCTCATATAACAATGCAGTCAGATACTTTAATTTTCCTTTAGAAACGAGATAATTTATGAGTAACCAGATGACCATTTATGATATATCCAAAAAGGCCGGGGTGTCTATTGCCACGGTTTCCAGGGTTTTAAACGGCAGTACCAATGTTAAGCCCAGAACCCGGAAAAAGGTAATGGATATCATTGAGCAATATGGCTACAAACCAAATGCCTTCGCAAGAGGTCTTGGTCTTAATTCCATGAAAACAATAGGAATTCTCTGTGCCGATGCTTCAGACCTTTACTTGGCCAAGGCTATATATTTCATTGAGCAGAATCTGCGTGAAAACGGATATCATTCAGTCCTTTGCTGTACAGGATATGAGATGGAATCCAGAAAAGATTCCCTTAATCTCCTGCTGTCCCAGCATGTGGATTCTGTAGTAATGGTTGGTTCAAACTTCATCATGAACAACGCTGAGGATAATCAATATGTCAATGATGCAGCGGCTTCAGTTCCTATCATGCTTCTGAATGCGGATTTTGACTGTTCAAATGTTTACTGCACACTTTGCGATGATTATAAAGCTACCCAGGATGCTACAGAAAAGATGATAGACGCAGGTCTAAGCAACATTCTGTACCTCTATAACAGCAACTCCTACAGTGGACTAAAAAAGCTTGCAGGCTTTCAGAATGCAATGCTCACGCATGATATTCCTCTGAAAAAAGAAATGCAGCAATGCTTTAAGGGTAGTCATGAAGACATCGACGGTGTAAAGAATTTTGTAGAGTCCATCTATAAAAAGGGAATCAGATTTGACGGCATAATTACCAGTGATGATTTCCTTGCAGTCGGTGCCATGAATTTTGCAAGAGCCAACAACATCAGTGTTCCAAAGGATTTACAGATCATAGGCTATAACAATTCCATCCTTACACTCTGCTCAGAGCCTGACATTTCTTCTATTGATAACAGGCTTGAGGACATGTGTATTCAGCTGGTTAAGACTCTTATCGGAACACTTTCTCAGAACGAAATGCCTCAGAAGACCATCTTCTCAGGTGAACTGATAAAAAGAGGCTCAACAGCCTTCTGATTTCAGATAAAATGCAAAAATGCGACCTCCAATTGCCGGATATAAGCTTTTGGAGGCCGTTTTTTTATTATGTTAATTTCTTTTTACAGAATCACTTTTTAAGAAGTGGTCTTGCAACCTTTTCATTAAAGAACTCAATAAGAGGTCCCATAAAGAAGGCTGTAATAATTGTTCCTATGCCTGCAATTGTAGGTATTTTTGATATTGGATTTCCTGCAATAACAAACATGAGACACCCAAGAATTACACAAACAAGGTCAGTACAGATGCGGACATATTTGAATTTGCCAAGCTTCCATTTCCCTGATATTACGATTGCAATCGCATCATAGGTTGATACACCAAGATCTGCGGTCATATAGAGCGCTGAACCAAAGCATATTACAACAATACCGATAAGAAGACATACCGCCCTGAAAACAAGAGATGGCTCCGGGAAAGCTCTCTGCAGCAGATCGTAGGTAAACTGTGTAATATATCCTAAAAGAAACAGATTGATAAAAGTGGCAATTCCTATGTTATGCCTGTCAACTATTATGCTAAA
>JAILMY010000130.1 GCA_024692165.1 Butyrivibrio sp.
ATGTTCAACTATCTGGAGATCATCACAGCTATTTCTTCGGTTCTTCTTATAACTGAGGATACACCTGAAAATCTGGCCAAGAGAAAAGAACTTCTTGACTATATAAAAGAAAAGAATTATCTTTTATACATTAAAATTAGATACAGTATTGAAGGAACCTATATCTATCTTCCCGGTAAGGGCGGTCGTAAGATAACTCTTGCAGGGTACAAGCTCCTTCAGAAAGTATTCCACTTCAATTAAAAGCAAGTTTTTTGTTTTTTAGCTGGCAGGTATTGCAGCGACTGAGGAGAGAAAATTATGAAAAACTTTTTTGAAGAGTGGACCGGTAGAGAGTGGAACAAAGAGACAGTAAGGGATCTTTTTAAATTGGCTGTGCCGATTTTAATTTATGCTCCAATTTATTTATACTGGTTTATCTACATCGAAAAGCACAAATTTGCGCACTACGCAGTGATCCATACAGTTATCGATGATTATATTCCATTCATGGAAATCTTCATTATTCCGTATTACACATGGTTTTTGTATGTATCGCTCTCACTTTTGTTCCTTATGTTCTCCTTTGACATTGAGGACTATTACAAGAACTTCTTCTTTCTGGCTACAGGAATGACAGTATTTCTTGTAATCTCTACTCTTTTCCCTAATATGCATCAGCTGCGTCCTGCAGTAATGCCAAGGGATAACATTTTTACACACATGGTTCAGACCATATACAACAGTGATACGCCCACAAATCTCTGGCCAAGCATTCATGTATATAATTCCATCGGAACCATGATCGCTGTGCATCGCAGCAAGAGATTTAACAAAACTGGTGTTATTATAATGGATATTATCGGAGTACTTATTATTGTATCTACCATGTTTGTTAAACAGCACTCATTTTACGATGTTATTACAGCCTGCATTATGGCTGTCATTTTCTATCTGCTGTTCTATCACACAGCTCTTTTGGAGAACTTCTGTACAAGACAGGAAGAGAGAGTTGCCGTTCGTTACAACTGATATGAATCTGTAAAATAAGACCTGCCTTTTGAATTGTCAAAGGGCAGGTCGTTTTTTTAATTCATCATGTGAAGCTTTTCCCTCAGGCACTCTAAGGTAATGTGGTCTGATTTGACAGAAACCTCGCCGTCGGTATGAACCCACATGGGCTTTTCTGTCTTGATGGTGACTTTGGAGACCACGTGGTGCCCAATGCCCTTTATCCAGTAGTAATGACCGATAAAGGAAAAGGGAAGAGCAAAGAACATTCTTGCAACAGGCATATCCCCTGCGTAAACCAGATCGAATTTGCCATCGGTAAGATCAGCCTTGGGAGCGAAGTTAAAACCGCCGCCTTCATAGTGATGGACCATGGCTGCAATAAAAATGAAACGCTTTAAATGTATTGTCTCCTTGTTGTCCAGGATGATATCGCAGGGAACCTTTTCTGCACTAAGGAGCTGTCTTATGGCGATGGATCCGTAAGTGAGTTTACCAAGGCCAATTTTGTTCAGGAAATTCTTGGTACCGGAGGACAGAGCTTCTTCGCAGACAGCTGCATCAAATCCGATTCCGGAGCTTACATCAAAAATTCTTGTATTGGAAATTGTCTCGTCATGAAGTCTGGACATGGGTTTTGTCATGGAAAGGAAGGAAAGCTTTCCAAGATCCAGGGACCTTACCTTTTCGCCCCTTACTATTGTGTCCATAAGCTCATCAACATTCTTGGGATAAGAGAGGTCTCTTGCAAAATCATTTGAAGAGCCAATGGGAATATAACCCACTAAAACCTTATCAAAGTCAGCTATTCCGTTCATTACTTCATTGAGAGTTCCGTCGCCGCCGAGAACAACGAGCTTTACAGGAAGCTCTTTAAAGTATTTTTCTTCAGTGGTAAGGGATTTGGCAAGCTTTGTGGCATGCCCCGGGCCCTTGGTGAAAACTGCCTTGTAATCAAGATTTCTTTCCTTGAACTTTTCCTCCAGACCTTCCCATATTTTTTTACCCTTTCCTGATCTGGCTGAAGGATTGACGATACAATAAAACATTCTGAGTTGGCGTCCTTTCTGTTAAAAAAATAATTAATACAATAATTATAGCATTTTTGCTGAGAGTATGATACGATATGCGAAGTGTGTTACTTTAACACATTAAATTGCAAAAATGTTTTGTTTAGGAGGAGTCTTGAAATGTATTCATTGGAAGAGTTAAGAAGTGTTGACCCGGAGATTGCATCTCTGATCGAAAAAGAGGTAGATCGCCAGAACGACCACATTGAGCTTATTGCTTCAGAGAACTGGACAAGTAAGGCAGTTATGGCTGCAATGGGCAGTCCACTTACCAACAAATATGCAGAAGGACTCCCGGGTAAAAGATATTACGGTGGCTGCTACGTTGTAGATGAAGTGGAAAGACTTGCTATTGAGAGAGCAAAAGAGCTGTTCCACTGCGATTATGCCAATGTTCAGCCTCACTCAGGTGCGCAGGCCAATCTGGCTGTTCAGTTTGCACTCCTTCAGCCCGGCGATACCATTATGGGTATGAACCTTAATCAGGGCGGACATCTTACTCACGGTAGCAGTGCTAACATTTCAGGAACTTATTATAACGTTGTTCCTTACGGTGTTGATGAGAACGGTGTTCTTGACTATGAGGAAATGTACAGACTTGCTGTAGAGCATAAGCCAAAGCTCATTATTGCCGGCGCTTCTGCTTACTGCAGAACAATTGACTTTAAGAAATTCAGAGAGGCTGCAGATGCATGTGGTGCAGTTCTCATGGTAGATATGGCTCACATCGCAGGACTTGTGGCTGCAGGTGTTCATCCAAGCCCATTCCCATATGCTGATGTAGTTACAACAACAACTCACAAGACTCTCCGCGGACCAAGAGGAGGACTTATCCTCTGGAACCAGGAGGCTCAGGATAAATACAAGTTCAACAAAGCTGTATTCCCTGGAATTCAGGGCGGACCTCTTGAGCATGTGGTTGCAGCTAAGGCTGTATGCTTCAAGGAAGCTCTTTCTCCGGAGTTTACAGAGTATGGCAAGAACATTGTTAAGAATGCAAAGGCTCTCTGCGAAGGCCTTATGAGCAGAGGAATCAAGATCGTATCAGGTGGTACAGACAATCACCTCATGCTTATCGACCTTACAAACTTCGGCCTTACAGGAAAAGAGGTTGAGGCATGGCTTGACGATGCTCATATCACAGCCAATAAGAACACTATTCCAAACGAGCAGCAGTCTCCATTTGTTACCAGCGGTATAAGACTTGGCACTCCGGCTGTTACCACAAGAGGAATGAACGAGCAGGATATGGATAAGATCGCAGAAGCAATTGCTATTGTTATCAAGAATAAGGGTGAGAAAAATGACGATGCCAGAAAGATCATCGCTGAGCTCACTGCAAAATATCCTTTGAAATAATTTGTTAATGACAGTCAATTTGAGTTTATAAATTATCCACAAATCTAAAATGTTTATAAATTTAGAGTCTCCGAAATCCCATGGGATTGGGGACTCTATTTTTTTACCCGGAAATATAATGAATTGTGCATAATAAATATACAATTATAATAATTGGCTGAATAATCTACAATTATAACGATAAAATCAAATTATTAAAATAAAAATCGCAAAATGTATTGACAATACAAAAAGCCGTGTATATAATAAAATCATCTTAAGAAACCAAATACTTCTCCAATGTTAAATCTATCAGCGGAGAAAGAAAGGTAGGTACACTCCAAAGGGATAATTAATTAAAATATTCAAAGAAAGGATGGTACGGTCCACCAAACTACTAAAAAGAGAGAAGTTAAAAAAGAAAAAAGGTATTGTTAGAGAATCAAAAATAACAGCTATCTAGTACATGTATAGTGGTAATTGTAATATATATATCTTGCAGCCACAGCATCTAAATGCAACAGTTAATGGAAAGAAAAAGCTGAGAAGTTGGAGGTTAAGTCCATTGGACGAAATATTTGCAATAGAAAGTAATAAGTACTCGGTATAGGGCAGAAGCAGGTAACATCGATGAAGCTTCTGCCCTTAAGTTTTGTCCTTTTTTATGTTATGATAATGATTAGGAAAAATGTAGTTTACAAGTATTTTTGGGGAAAATATGGGCAGATTAGAAGAACAGGATTTTGATGATAAGAGACTGGCTCGCAGGAACAGAAGAAAGAGGAGCCAGCTTTTTGCATTTATTATATTAGCGGTAGTATTGGTTTTAATCGTGACCGGAATCGGTGTCTCAGTCCACTTTATCAGAAAGGCTGTGACCGATAGGCAGGTGCAAAGCGAAAAGGCTCAGGAGGCGGCAAGCGAAGAGGCTTCGCAGAATTTCGTGATAGAGACCCCGGCAGAGCCTACACCGGAAGAGCTGGAAATGAGCGAAAATGATGTCATGAACGAGATAGTAAATGGTGTTATATCGGAGATGACACTTGAAGATAAGGTGGCAGGTCTTTTCTTTGTTAATCCGGAGCAGTTTACAGGAGTTGCAACAGTTGTTAAGGCCGGTAGCAGTACTCAGGAGGCACTTTCCAAATATGCGGTGGGCGGAATGCTTTATTCTGCAAAGAATCTCAAGTCTAAGGATCAGACAATGGAGATGCTTAAGACCACAGTTGAAATGAGCAAATATCCGCTATTTATGGCCACTACCGAAGAGGGGCAGCAGAATTCTTCCGTGACAGCATCTATTGGAGGAATAGAGGCTGTGGATGTTAACAGCTCTGATGCGGCCTATATAATGGGCTCAAACATTGCATCAGCACTGTTTTTGTATGGTTTTAATTTTGATATAGCACCAAAGCTTGATGTTACTGAAAACGGATATTACGGAACTGATACAGATGTGGCAAAAGATCTTACGGCAGCCATGGCAAGAGGATTAGAGGAGTCTGGTATTACAGCATGCCTTCATGATTTCCCTCTTTCTGCCGATACAACATCAGGCACGGCCACTAATGATATTAGTTCAGATGATCTGATCACTGTTATATATGATATATATAACAATGCTTTTGCCAATGGAGAAGCAAAAGCTGTAATGATGAGCAATGTTTCCCTGCCTCAGGTTATCGGAGACAATACGCCGGCTTCCCTGTCAGAGAAGATTATCACAGAGGATCTGAGAGGAACTCTTGGATTTGACGGTGTGGTTCTTACAGGCCCGATGAATGAAAGAGCCATAACCGAGAGCTATTCTTCTGATCAGGCTGCAGTAGCTGCAATCAAGGCCGGTGCAGATATGATCTACATACCTGAGGATTTTGAGGTAGCTTACCAGGGGCTTTTAAGTGCAGTACAGAGTGGGGAGATCTCTGAGGAGAGAATCAATGAATCTCTTGCGAGAATCTTCAGAATAAAGTATGCAGCAAGAGCAGAACAGATAGCAGAGAACTGATACATTATCTTATTTGGGAAGGGTTTTACGTAAATGTCCGAGAAACAAAAAAAGATCGTTTCAACACTGAAAAGGGACATGATTCGCCTTGCAGTGGTTTTATTTGCTGCATTCCTGATGGCTGCCAATATTCAGAGCTTTGTTAATACCGGAGGTCTTTACCCCGGTGGAGCAACAGGTCTTACAATTATAATCCAGCGAATTTTCCTTAAATTCTTTGGGTTTAATATTCCATATTCACCGATAAATATAGTGCTCAATGCTATTCCTATCTATATCGGATTCAGATTTATCGGCAAGAAATTCACCATTTTTTCAATGATCATGGTTCTTGCCAATGGTTTTTTTGTCGATCTGATCCATCCCCATGTGCTTACCAATGATCCGCTGCTTATTGCGGTATTTGGCGGTCTTATAAATGCCACAGCCATAACCATGTGTCTCGAAGTGGATGCCACCAGCGGCGGCACTGATTTTATTTCGATTTATCTTTCCCAGAAAAAGGGAATGGATGCATTTCCCATAATTCTTGCCGGTAACGTGGTTTTACTTACTATTGCCGGAATTTTATTTGGTTGGGACAAGGCTCTTTATTCCATGATTTTCCAGTATGTTTCAACCCAGGCACTTCATGTGCTTTACAGAACCTACCAGCAAAAGACCCTGTTCATCGTAACAGATAAGCCTCAGGAGGTCTGTGACTGCATCTACAGGAATTGTGGCCACGGAGCAACTCTCATCGACGGCGAAGGCTCTTTTGCCCACAAGAACAAAAAGATCGTATACTCAATCGTCAGCGCCTCCGACACAAGAAAGCTGATCCCTCTCATCAAAGAGATCGATGCCACAGCCTTCATCAACTCCATACGCACCGAAGAAATCACCGGTAACTTCTACATGAGACCCAGAGACTAAAGCTTAGAAGGGCGCCTGTTTGTTTTGAGACTGAGCGAGGCGGTATTCACGGGGGCTCATGTTGTAGATGCGACGGAAGAGACGGTGGAAAAAGCTGGTATTATCGTAACCTACGAGCACAGATATGTCTGCGATGGACATGTCTGTGTTTTTTAAAAGGTCGCAGGCCTTGGAGAGACGCTTTGCCTGAAGGAGCTCCTTGAAGGTCTGACCTGTGTTCTTTTTTACCATGCGAGAAAGGACGTATTCGTCCTCCTTTACCTTTTTGGAGAAGGAGGAGAGAGTGGCAGTCTGATACTCAGTGTCGATGTACTGCAGGAGCCTGAAGACAATTTCCTGCTCATAGGAGTGACGGGAGGTTTTCAGGGTATCTGCATGCTCTAAAAGGTTTATGAACAAAAGGCCCATAGTGACCTGATTTATCATCCTGTACTCGTTTTTGTCTGACTCTGTAAGCATATTCCAGATAAGGTTTTCCATAATGTTCTGAATCTGCGGAATACCGGACACATTGAAATAAAGAAAATTGCCGCCGATATCTTTTTTGGTAAGGCAGCTGATGAGGAAATCCTTAAGGGGATTGACCTCATTTTCAAGCATGGTAAAGGCAGTGTCAAAGAACTGTGGCAGGATCATGAAATTGATTGCGATATCATTTTCCCCGGCAGGCAGAATCTCCTGTCTGGCATGCTGATTCATAAAAAGAAGATCCCCCTGCTTAAGGGTTATGCGCTGTCCGTCGATGATGTGGACAGTCTCACCCTGACACATATAGATAAACTCCACATAGTTATGGGTGTGAAGCGGAAAGTGTATGAACCTTACATGGGGCCTCATATCAATGAGCTTTCCATCCTGAAGCACTCTGGCGGAATCTATCTCGTCATTCTTTGAACTTTTTTTCTCGGAACTGTAATAAAGGTTTCTATTTATATACTCATTCCCATCCAGTATGGCACGTTCTTCATCCGTGATTTTTCCTAATGTTTTCAGTAATATCTCATTCATGTTTCTATGATATTTCAGGATGCTCAAAATTGCAAGAAAGGACGTAAATTTTGTCACGAGGCGACCTTATCTTTTTCATGTCCATCTTCTAAACTATTATCATAAACAGAATTTCGTTGTATTCGTACGTGAACACAATAAGAGAAGGAAGGGGAAAAGATATGACAGTAAAAGAGAGATATGAAGATGCGAAAGCGCGCTATGCAAAGATTGGAGTTGATACAGACAAGGCTCTTGAGGAGCTTTCAAAGATTAAACTTTCCATGCATTGCTGGCAGGGAGATGATGTAATAGGTTTTGACCAGAAGGGACCTCTTACCGGCGGAATTCAGACTACAGGTAATTATCCTTATAAGGCTACAACACCTGAGCAGCTGATGGCTGACATGGACAAG
>JAILMY010000141.1 GCA_024692165.1 Butyrivibrio sp.
AAGGAAGTGATAGCGCCGAATCATGACTGTGAAGATCTTAAGCTTCCGGAAAAATGTCTTTTTGCTTTTCTTGGGGATGTGGTCAATACCTATGCGCAGGAGCATGGAGCCCAGGTGGTGGAGGAGTTTATCACGGTTTCCCATACCACCAAGATTTATGTATTGCATGAGGAAAAAGAGGACATATGCCTGGTTCAGTCCCTGATCGGAGCTCCGGCTGCCACCCAGACAATGGATACTTTGGTGAGCCTTGGATGTAAGAAGGTTATTGCTGTTGGCTCCTGCGGAGTTTTGACCGAGATTCCCGAAAATGCATTTCTAGTGCCCACCAGGGCTCTTCGGGATGAGGGTACTTCCTATCATTATCTTCCGGCTTCAAGATATGTGGAGCTGGATGAAGAACCGGTGAAAGCGATCGAGAGCACCTTTGAAAAGCACGGCCTGCCCTTTGTGACCTGCACTACCTGGACGACGGACGGGTTCTACAGGGAAACCAAGGATATGGTGAAATACAGGCTTGAGGAAGGCTGCTCTGTGGTCGAAATGGAGTGCTCAGCTCTGGCTGCCTGCTGCAGAAAGAGGGGAGCAAAGTTCGGACAGTTCCTGTTTACCGCAGATTCGCTGGCAAATGTTCACGACTATGATGCCAGGGATTTTGGATTTGATTCCCATGAGAAGGCTCTTTTGCTGGGACTTGATGTACTTAGAAATTACAACTGACTTGCCAATAGGAGGGTAATTATGAGGATAGAGGAGAAGGAATTTCTTTTACCAAATGGAGAAAAGGTAATTATTAGAAGCGCAGGACCTGAGGATGCGGAGCAGATAAAGGACCTTCGGGAGACCACATCTGCAGAGACCCACTTCATGGCCAGGGATCCGGAAGACGGACAAATGAATGTTGAAAGAGTCAGGGCTGTCATGGATGCGACGGCGAAGAGCGAGCGTGAATTCATGGTTACTGCTTTTGTCGGGGATCAGGTTGTAGGAGATCTTGGAATAATGCTCATAAGACCCCATGTAAAGTATCTGCACAGGGCATACCTTGGAATGTCCATTCGCCAGAAGTACACAGGTATGGGGCTTGGCAGCTTCATGATGCAGGTTGCTTTAGAGCAGGCCAAAAAGAATGGCTTTGAGCAGGTAGAACTTGGTGTATATGCGGACAACGCCAGGGCAAGGCACCTTTATGAAAAGAATGGCTTTAAGGAGTATGGAGTTAATCCAAGGGCTTTTAAGCTTAAGGATGGAACCTATATCGACGAGATCATCATGGTCCATTTCTTTGAGTGACATTAAGACGTTGTAGGTGCGCCGGACCAAAGAACTACACAGGGAGAGTGTTGTATGAAAGAAAAGATGAAACAGATCATGGATAACTTCCATAAATATAATTCGGAGCACATGGCGGCCCAGGCCTTTGGCTTCAGGGATGACATCGAGTATGATGCGCTGGTTATTGCCCCCAGCTTTTCACCTTACAAGCTTCACATGGAAGATGACTACAAGGTAACAACCTTAAGGGAAGGAGCCTATATCGCAGGATATCTGGTTGAGACAGATACTTCGAAGATCGCATGGGTAAAGATCGGCTCCTCCGCCGGAAATATTATAGATCATCTGGCGATTTGCGCAGAGCTTTCTTTTAAGAAGGTGATCTTCATCGGCGCTGTAGGTGCATTGAAGGCAGGCTTTGAGCTGGGCGATATCTGTACGCCTTCATATTCAATTTCAGGAAGCTACGCAGATACCTATCTTATGAAGGATTCTATAAGAGGCGACATGCGCTTTGAAAAGGTTTATCCGGATACAGAGTTTATTGACGAAATGATAGAACTTGGAAAGGGCCTTGGCCATGAGATCAAGAAGGGCAGCGTATTCTGTACACCTTCTATAGCTTTGGAGTACAGCCACCTGGATGAGATCAGGTCCTTTGACGCAGATCTTATTGAGATGGAGACCAGCTCTTTTTACCTTATGACAGATCTTATGGAGATACCGGGAATCGCACTCCTGGTAGTATCTGACAATTCTGCCACAGGAGCAGCCCTCGTTGGAAGAAGCGATGAGGAGCAGGCCAAATACGACAAGGGACGGAATGAAGATCTGCCGCAGCTTGTTATGGCGGTGGCTCAGAGCTAAATCTTGTTCAAGAAAATTTTCCGATTGGTAAAATATTCTTTTGACTAATTGTACAATCAGTATGTTAAAATGAGATATACGGACCTATATAATTAAGCCATAAAAAATCAAGAACGAAGCGAGGATAGAAGATATGGCTGGTGAAATTAAGTATAGGGACGTATTAAAGGATAAGGAATACAGGAAGTATTTATTCTCGGGACTGATCAACAGATTCGGAGATTCAATAGACGCAATTGCCTTCACATGGCTGGTTTATCAGATTACCCACAGTGCATCCTGGGCTGCGATCATATTCGGACTTAATGTGGTTCCGAATATTGTAGTTCAGCCACTGGCTGGGCCTATTGTTGAGAAGCTGGATAAAAAGAAAGTGATCGTGTTTAGCCATCTGGCCAGGGGCTTTGTCATTTCAGCCTTTGTACTCATGTATCTGATGGGTATTGTAAATCCATATATCATGATTGCTTTTACCCTCATCATAACCACCATTGAGTCAATCAATATGCCGGCTGGAGGCGCATTTATTCCTCAGATTGTAAGAAAAGAGAAGCTGGCTCATGCCATGAGCCTTAGCTCAACTCTTTCAAGTGCGATTCAGCTGGTGGGAACAGGCGTTGCCGGAGTTATCATAGCTCAGTTCGGGGTGCAGACAGCAATGCTGATCGATGCCGCTACATTTTTTATCGCGGCTTTCGGTGTTATGAGTGTTAAGACAATAGAGCAGGAGAAGGCAGCAGCTGAGGAAAATGCGGCGGTTGAAGCAAAGGCAACCTTGGATAAGGATAATGCTAAGGCCAAGGAATCCTACCTTGACTCCTTAAAGGATGGTTTTTCCTATATCGCTCACAATCATGCAATCCTTAATGTATGTCTGGTGGCGGTTTTCATGAACTTCTTTATTGTTCCAATCAATGCTCTGGAGGCTCCAATGGCTGAAGAGATATTTGGTCTTGGCAGTGAGCTTTTGAGTATTGCCGGAATGGCAGCAGCCATCGGCGGTATTGTGGGTGCAATCATTATTCCAAAGCTCATGGAGAAGCTTTCCGTAAAGATGGTCATAGTTTTGGGAGGCCTTGTGATCGGAGGCTTTTTGTACCTGATATCTATGGGAAGTATTGTTAAGGGACAGGTAATACCTGCTTACATTTGGGTTGGAGTTTGCTATTTTATGATGCTGGTTTCCGCTACAGTTGTGGGCGGCAGCGTAAGCATTCAGTTTACCAAGACCTGTGATCGGGATTATCTTGCAAGGGCAGGCGCTGTTCTGGGAGCGGTTTCTGTGGCAGCAATGCCGATTGGATCCTTTATTGTGAGCATCGTATCGGTATATGTAAGCCCTGCTTTCCTTCTTGGAATCAGTGGAATCCTGCTTATGATCTTAGTAGTTATTGTCGCAGTAAGTAAGATGGACTTTGAGATAGTAAAAAAGGAAGTAGCAGATGCAACTTAAGCTTTCGGAAAATATCAAGAAGCACAGAAAAGATATGGATCTGACCCAGGAGGGACTGGCAGATGCCATCGGAGTAACGGTGGGCGCGGTCTCCAAGTGGGAGAAGGGCAGCAACGTTCCGGATATCGTAACCATGATGGAGCTGGCTAACTTTTTTAACATATCTTTGGATGAACTGGTGGGATATAACATGTCCTCTAAAAAGGTTGATGACATGTGTAAGGCAATCGATAACCTGGTGTATGACCACAGGTTTGATGAGGCTATCAGGGCTTCTAACGACGCCATGATCCGTTATCCCCACACCTTTAAGGTTCTTCATACCAGTGCGGAATTGTATTTCCGAAAGGCTGCCAAGAGCAAAGATAAGAAGGATGCGGAGAAGGCTATAGAAATTTACAGGTTAGCCCTTGAACACATCAGTCAGAATGATGATGATGAGATCAGTGAATACTCCATCAAAACCAGGATTGCCAACATGTATGGCATAATTGATCCTGAGAAGGCATTGGAGCAGCTTCATGAGATCAACTATGATGGCTGTAACTGTCATGCCATTGCAAAGATGCTTTTGAAAATGGGAAGGACACAGGAAGCCCTTGATAATCTGACGTTAGCTCTTTTGATCAATTTCTCGGAACAGAACAGTTTGGCCTATAACACGGCCTGGGCTCTGACCAAGACCGGCAAAAAGTCCGATATCAAAAAGGCAGTAGAGCTTTTGGATGCGGATATTTCTTTTATTGATTCCTACAGTATTAAGGACAGGGTCACATATATGCATAAGATCAAGATGTTGCCTATGATAGAAAAGGCTTGTCTTTTGGCATATCTTGGGGAAGATGAGCAGATGGAAGTATGCCTCAAAGAGGCAATGGAGCTGGGCAGGGCATTTGATGAGACCGATGTTTCAAGACAGGCAAATGACATTGTCAAATTTTCTTTTACCGACAAGGACATTCCTGCCTATGACGCCAGTGGCACCGATGCCTATTCCAGTATAGTGGATCTTCTTGAGCAAAACATACAGGAAGAAAAGGGTAAAATGAAGAAGTGCGTTCAGAGGGTGCTTGATTATTGGAAATCATTGTAGAGGGTATTTCATGCAGTATAAACTTTGAAATTGGGGAAAATAACTAATGGCGTTTGATAAAAAAACTGAGGAAGAGTATAGGGAAGTATATACAAGAGATGGTGTGAGCCAGGGGCGGATCGTGCCTAAGCATGCGCCTGTTAATGAGGGTGATTACTTTAGGCAGATCCTTGTGATACTTAAAACCAAGGACAGTCCGCTTCCGGGAGAAGGTACCGGAATCTACATAATGCAGCAGCGCTCACTGAAAGCGAAGTACTACGCCGGAATGTGGGACGCAACCGGTGGCTCGGTGAAAGCAGGAGAAACACCGGAAGAAGCGGCGGTAAGAGAAGTTAAGGAAGAACTGGGGCTGGATATTAAAGCGGAAGATCTTGTACCGGCTTGGAATTTCATCGCAGAGTGGAATCCCGGGACAGGACTTCTTTTTTCTGTGTTCGGATGCAGGGCAGAAGTTCCGGCAGATGGCTTTAACTTCGATGCGCGGGAAGTGAATGATGTAAAGCTTGCGCCATTTGATGAGTTCTACGAGTGTATGATGGATCATAACAACGAGGCATTCGGAGAAGAACTTAAGAAGCTTGAAGCGAGGCTTTGAGCTGGGAAGCTTTTGGCGCCTTTGAAGAGATTTTAAAGGCCACGGAAATACCGGATAATTACGAAGGAACATATTTCAAATCATTGGGAATGATGTGGAGATATACGGATAATCGGTAATGTCTATAGCAGGAGGATAACTGTTTGATCTACAAATACGGAGCAGCGGATAATTACGAAGATTTTGCAAGCGGAAGGGTAATTTACGGAGGAAAAGGAATTCCCAATTTTCCGGTAAGACTCATTACGGAAATCTTCGGAAGAGCGTTGGAATATTCGAAGAAGAAAGAAAATCTTACAATATATGATCCGTGTTGCGGCGGTGCATATTCACTAACTGTACTCGGATATTTCTATGGAAAACAAATCGGTAAGATATACGGAAGTGATATTTCCGAAGAGATGATATCGCATGCCTGTAAGAATCTTAATCTCTTAAGCTATGCGGGTCTTGATGAGAGAAAAACGGAACTTGAAAAACTCTATTCTGAATTTGGAAAAGACTCTCATAAAGAAGCGATAGAAAGTATAGATAAGTTAAAAGAAAGACTTGTAAAAGATATTGAAGCCGAATGTTTTACCGCGAACTGCACAAAGAGCCTTCCCGATATAAAACCCGATATCATCATCACGGATATTCCGTACGGAAATCTTGTTGATTGGGGCGGTGAAGGTGAGCTGGATGCCATGATGGAAAATCTGCTCAAACTAACGGGTGATGATACCGTTTTGGCTGTAAGCATGGACAAGGGCCAGAAGATCGCATGTGAAGGATGGCACCGCGTCATAAAACAAAACATCGGAAAAAGACGATTTGAGATTTTGTGCAAAAAACAGTTATAGTTTGATAATGATGAATTTTTCGTTAATTACACATTTTCTTCAAAATTTCTTTAGGCTACATTAAGTTTCGAATCATATCATGAATACATCAAGAAGAACAGTGCACTTCTTGAGCCACACATACTTTTTTCATAACACATAAAGGCTGTGACAGATTCTTCACGGCCTTCCTCCCTACAGCAACCCGATTTTACGGGAATTTACATAGATGGTACTTCGATGTCTCATATAGCGTCGAAGTATTTTTTTGCATATAATTAAGGGAGTCCAATAACTGTGAGTAGATTGGCAGAAAGACAATACAGAAAACAGGGAGAAAATGATGTCTGATATTTGGGAAATACTACATAAACCTGATACAGTTGTGTTTTTTGATATAGACGGAACACTGACCAGCTATAACTATGGAAAGCTCCATGCGCATCATGAGCTTGATGGGACGCCTGAGTTTCGAGATGTGAATATCTATGCTGACTGCAAGAGGCTAGGACCGCTTTATGACTATATCAGCGGACATGATGTTAACAGACTCTTTTGCATATCAAGGGAACCACACGGACATGAAGCATGGAAATCAGAGATGGTGGAAAGGCTTTATGGCATTCCGGCGTCACATTGCTTTTATACTCTGGAGGCTAGAGAAAAGCCGCAGATTGTTATCAGTAAGGTAAAAGAACTGTTTCCGGACATTTCGCCTGAGTCTGTAGTGCTCATGGATGACAATGACGACACTTTAGGAATGTATATGGCGCAGACTCCGTTTTGCACAGCACATCCCATGATATTTATGGAGCATGTCTAATAAAAGATACAATCGAGCTCCAAATGGAAAGTGCTGTGAATTTTGAGGAATTCATGGTATACATGGGCGAAGAAATACTTCTTGATTATATAAGAGAATGCTTTGAGAAAAGCCAGCCGCTTGATAGGCAGATACATAATAAGGCTATGCGCTTATTTATGGAGTATATGCTTGTTGGCGGAATGCCTCAGGCGATAGTAGCATATAAGAAAAATGGAAGGGATTTTCATGCTGCCGATGTAGAAAAGAGGGATATTCTTGCGCTCTATGAAGATGACATCAAAAAGGCAGCCAAGAAATATAAATCAAAGGTCTCAGCTATCTTTGATAATATCCCGGGCTTTTTGTCAACGCATGAAAAAAGAGTTGTTTTAAGTGAAGTGGATAGTAATAATGGGACCTTTGACCGCTACGATGAGCCCTTATTCT
>JAILMY010000129.1 GCA_024692165.1 Butyrivibrio sp.
TATGCATCCCATGTAGCATCTACGTCCTCATCACCAACAAGCCACAGCCCCCACTGATTATCAGTGATATTAGTTACGTTAGCCTGAAGAACAGCCATTTCATTCTGCTCATCCTCTGTGTATTTCATAAACATCTGAGGATAATAGTCATCATCAGATACCTTATCGAGGGTGCTGTTATAAGCCTCACGCTCACGAAGTGCATTGTCCATATCCTGAGTCATCTGAATGGTTGTTGCCCTTCTTATATACATAGGTCCGTTATCAGCAAAGGCATATGTCCATTTCCATGTACCGGGATCAACTGCCGGATCCTGAGGATCATTTACTTTATATGCATTGTCCCCTGTTTCAGAAACATTGCCATCTGATATTCCGCCGAAGAGAACCTGCACTGAACCGGCCTGTGTATAGAACTGATCCAGGAATCTCATGGCAGCTTCTTTGTTTTTGCACTTTGCACTCATGCAAACTCTGTTTGTTGACATGTTAAGTCCTGAATAATCATAAGTCCAACGAGCATCGTACTTTTCACCGTCAAGGTCGTATGTAAGAGGTGAAAGCGCTACATACTGGTCTGCCAGATTGTTTCCAAACTTATCGGTCTCTTCCCATCCATAAACAACACCAACAAGTGCTTCCCCGTTCTCATTTCCTCTTGAAAGAGACTGGAACATTGAATAGTCGTTTGTAATAGCATTTTCGTCGATAAGCCCTTCAGAATAGAGCTTTGCCAAATACTTCATAAGCTTTTTATAACGCTCGTCTACTGCGAAGTTCTTGATCTCGCCGCCTTCAGCAAAGTATCCGTCATGTCCCCAGTTGGTAAGCTGAATTCCAAGACCGCCTATAAGATTTGACAATGAATACGCACTTCCGAACCATCCGTTAAAGTCCATTGGAACTTCATCAGCTATACCATTTCCGTTTGGATCGCTATCCTTAAATGCCAAAAGAACCTTCTCAAGCTCTGAAAATGTTGTAGGAGCTTTGAGGCCAAGCTTATCGAGCCAGACCTTGTTTATGAAAAGAACTCCGTTTGTCCCGGGCCATTTACCTTGGAATTTCGGAAGACCAAAGAGTTTTCCCTCAAGAGTCTTTGCGAGCGTAAGAGTATCCGGTTCCTCGTCAAACATAGCCTGAATGTTTGGAGTTGTTTCTGCGCTAATATAAGGAGTCAGATCCTCAAATAATCCATTATAAGTAATGTAGTCCGCATCGTTAGTAGCATTGAACAAAAGATCCGGAATATCTCCGGATGCAAGACGGGTCGGTTTTGTCTGATCCCAGTCAGAATAAATTACATCCCATTCCACATCAACACCGGCTGCATCCTCAAATTCCTGAAGCCACTTGAATTGAGTGATATCAGCTGTGAGAGCATGTGCGCAGAATAGCGCGGTAAGCTTAACCTTTTCCCCATCTGACTTGGTTGCCCCAAGAACTGTAGAAGTCTCCCCTGATTCGGCGCTTGAACCACAACCGGCAAGAAGGCCCGCTACCATAGCCATGGACAATAGCACTGATAAAAACCTTTTTTTCATATGAATCCTCCTTATACATTATATTTTTTGCCCCATGTGCAATTAGCACACTAAAAGCTTAGCATTGGTCTTTATATGAAAAAATAGGCCAAAGATAGAATCGGTGTCATTTTTTCCCATCTTTAAAACCCTCTGTTTTAGTGCTATTATTACAACTATAACGTTTAATATGTGTACATATTGTTGATTTTGGTGTCATTTTTCTATATTTGGTGTCATTTTTAGCATTTTCAGCCCGGGTAAGGGCAGGATGAGGATGAAATTCTATGAAGAAAAAGAAAGCGGATAAAAGACTGATGGTATTTCCGAACAATCAGCTCTTTCACTACTTAAGAACAGGCAAGTTTGTAGCCTTAAATGCGGACTGGAAGCATCTTAGTCTTCCTCTTTTATTCGATTATGAGCTTATTTTAGTGACGGAAGGTACTCTTTACCTTAAGTACATGGGGGAAGAGTTCACAGTGGAGAGCGGCCAATACCTTATCCTCCCTCCCAGCGATTCCGTAAGAGAAGGAACCAGAAAGGCATACTGTGCCTTTTACTGGCTTCATTTTACTGTAGATCTCGGAGCCTTCCTGCCAAGAATATACCCGGGAGAGGTAGAAGCCTATGAAAAAGCCGAGTGCTTTTTACTCCCCCAGTCTGCCCCTGTTCCGCGTTCTGAGAAAATAGCAGTACAGATGAAACAGCTTCAGGATCTGGCGAGAAATGATTATCCGAATATTACTCTAAACGCCATCACAACAGCCATCATAACAGAGTTATATGGCCAGCTTTCATCTGAAAAGGCATCAGACGCGGATCCCCTCGGCAAAAAACAGATCTACTCTGATATTGCCGACTATGTGCGTCGCAACATTTCCCGGAACATAAAAATAAGTGAGATTGCAGATACCTTCGGCTATAGCCCCAAGTATCTATCTCACTTATTCACTGAAATTCGTGGTATATCATTAAAACAGTTCATAATGGCTCAGAAGATTGAGACAGCCAGCTTCTACCTTACAGACAGCGATAGAAACATATCCGAGATTGCCGCTGAACTTGGCTTTTCCGATGTTCATAACTTCTCAAGAGCCTTTAAGAACGTTACAGGTCTGTCTCCCAGCGCCTATAGAAACACCTACACCAAGAGAATGCTGTATCACTTCTGATCACTGCGCTTTTGTGTAAATCTCGGCAACCTGCGCAGCATCAAGGGGTCTGATCCTTGAAAGCTTCACTGTATCATTCATGGTAGCATCCAGAGAAAGAGCCCTGATGTCCTCTTCTGTGATGTTATTGCCAAGATCTGTAAGGCTTGTAGGCATGCCGATGGACTTAAAAAACTCAACTGTCTTTGAGATTCCGGCTACAGCCGCTGCTTCATCAGAAGACTCCTCCACGCCCCATACCTTTCTTGCATATCTGGCAAATCTGGGCATTGCTTCCTTGTACAGTTCATTAGCCCATGATCCCCATACTGCGGAAAGTGAAGCGCCGTGTGTGGTTCCATACCTTGCAGAAAGAGCATGTCCCAACTTATGAACGGAGAAATCCTTTCCTCTTCCGCACTCTGTAAGATTATTATGAGAAAGGCTTGAAGCCCAGAAAACCTCTGCCATAGCATGATAATCAGACGGGTTCTCCACAATAGTCTTGCCATTCTTAATAACGCATCTAAGAAGGCCCTCTGCGATCTCATCTGTCATATCGCAGTCAGATCCCGGGATAAAGTATCTCTCCATGGTGTGCATCATAATATCTGTTACGCCGGCTGCTATCTGCTCCTTAGGAAGTGTCATTCCAAGCTCAGGATTTACGATAGCAAAACGACATCTGTTAAAATCAGTGTTTATTCCGGCCTTTTTATGAGCATCTTCGTTGGTAAGTACCGCAGAATCACTCATCTCACTGCCGGCTGCAGGCATTGTAAGCACAGCTCCTACAGGAAGAGATTTCTCTAAAGGAACCTTCTTTGTCCAGATTTCCCAAAGATCATATTCAGCATTTGCTGCTCCGTGAGCAATTGCCTTAGCAGTATCAATAGCGCTTCCACCGCCAATTCCAATAATAACATCTGCTTTTATATCCAGTGCCTTGGCAACGCCCTCTTTTGCATGGACGAGAGTTGGGTTGGGCTGAGCCCCGCCAAACTCCTCATAGGCAACTCCTGCCTCAGAAAGAGATTTCTCAACGCGCTCCAAAAGACCGCTTTTGACTACACTGCCCTTGCCATATACCAGCAGCGCTTTTTTACCGTATTTGGCAGCTGTGGCTCCGGTCTCATTTTCAACGCCCTTACCAAAGATCACTTCTGTAGGTGTATAGTACTTGAAATTATCCATTCCCAACCTCCTTAGTCTCATTTCTCTCTGAATCCACGATCAGTAATGTCGATTACTCTTTACCGCTCCAGCAGTATGTACAGAGCTTGCATGGCTCCAACGGAATTGCCTCAACCATGTCATCAAGTCTGTGATAGTGAAGAGATGTAAAGTTCAGCTCTTTTCTGATCTCCTCAAGCATTGCCTCATACTGAGGTGAATCAGGATCAGTGTATTTCCTTACTGTCTCCTCGTTCGGTGATGGATAGCCCTCAAGTTTCTCGATAACTCGCCTTGTGATAAGTTCCATCTCTGAGTTTGAACGTGAGAAATTCAGGTACTTACAACCATAAATAAGCGGAGGACATGCAGGTCTGATATGTACCTCTTTTGCCCCGCTCCTGTAAAGGAACTCTGTTGTCTCGCGAAGCTGTGTGCCTCTTACAATAGAGTCATCGATAAGAAGAAGGCTCTTATTGTTTATCAGCTGATTGATAGGAATCAGCTTCATCTTGGCGATAAGATCGCGCCTTGACTGCATTGTAGGCATGAAGGATCTTGGCCAGGTTGGTGTATATTTTACGAAAGGTCTTGAATATGGGATTCCTGATGTATTGGAATATCCGATAGCATGAGCTACGCCGGAATCCGGAACTCCTGCTACAATATCAGGATGAAGTCCCCTTTGCATATCGCGCTGGGCAAGCTTGCCACCGCATCCGTATCGCACATTCTCAACATTCAAACCTTCATAAGTAGATGCCGGGAATCCGTAGTAGATCCAGAGGAATGTACATATACGCATTTCATCCAGTGCCGGCGCAACAATCTCAACACTTTCCGGTGTAATAAATGCGATTTCTCCGGGACCCAGTTCCTTATAACTGTCATAACCCAGGTTCAGATATGAGAAGCTCTCAAAGCATACACAATATCCCTCGTCCTTGTGTCCTATCTGGACAGGAGTACGGCCATATCTGTCTCTGGCAGCATATATTCCTTCGGGAGTCATTAATAGAAGCGACATAGAGCCCTTTATAATTTCCTGGGCGTAACGTATGCCTTCAACGATAGTGACCTTCTGGTTGATAATAGATGCAACGAGCTCTGTGGGGTTGATGTCTCCACCGCTCATCTCAAGGAAATGCGAACGATTGTCTGCAAAGAGTTTGTTGGTGATCTCTTCGATATTGTTGATCTTACCAACTGTAGTAATAGCATAAGTTCCATGATGAGATCTTACAATAAGTGGCTGGGGCTCAAAATCCGAAATACATCCGATTCCAAGGTGACCCTCCATTCTCTGAACATCATCTTCAAACTTTGGTCTGAAATATGACCTCTCAATATTATGAATAGAACGGTCAAAGCCCTTCTTCTTGTCATAAACTGCTAATCCTGCACGACGTGTGCCAAGATGTGAGTGATAGTCGGTACCATAAAAGAGATCAAACACCGCACTTTCACGAGATGCAACACCAAAAAATCCGCCCATCGGAACCTCCAGTAGCTAAATGAAATTTATAATTGATACGTGAAATATCATAACACAATACATAAAAAAAGTACCCTTGTTTTTTTGAACAAAACAAAGGTACTTTTCGTCTTATTTCATGTGTATTTTACTGACAATTTACTGTTATCAGCCAATGGTAAACTGCTTCAGGTTATCGTTGATGGTATCAACCGCATCGGATACAGATGATGCTGCATTTGCTACAAGCTCTGATGAGGTTGCAACGCCCTTGGCTGCCTCAGTAACCTTATCTACATTCTCAGCAATTTCCTGAGTAGATGCTGACTGCTCCTCGGATACGGACGCCATGTTAGTTGCTACATCATTAACCTTCTGCATCTGCTCTGCCATCTCCATAAGAGTAGAATTGGCCTCAGACAACTCCTGAGTGATCTCCTGGAAGGTCTTGGCTGCAGTATTAACAGTCTCTGCACTGTTATTGATAAGGGTAGTATTTGTCTCAGACTTCTCAGACAGCATCTGAACCTTCTGGGACATATCTTTGATAATCTCACCAATCTGATTTGTGGCATCAGCTGAGTTCTGTGCCAAAGCACCGATCTCAGAAGCAACAACCGCGAATCCCTTTCCAGCCTCTCCAGCTCTTGCAGCCTCAATAGAAGCATTGAGTGAAAGGAGGTTTGTCTGGGAAGAAATTGAATTGATAAGATCAATAATCTGATTGATCTTATCTGCGGCTTCATCAACGTTTGCAACCGCCTCAGCCATATCCTTCATGGAATCTACGATATCGGACATTCCGTTTGCCACTGTGGACATATCCTGCTGTCCGCTGTCGGCCTTTTTTACAAGATCGTTCATGGCCTCTTCAATCTGCTGTTCCTGATCAGTTACACTTGCAACTGTCTGGGCAAGAACTGTAGCGTTCTCCGCAACTTCAGTAACGGATTTAGCCATATTATCGATATTTTCTCTGATCTGAGTCATGCTTGCAGACTGGTCGTTTGCAGCGCTCTCAAGATCTTCAGCAGTACTCTTTGAAGTCTGGGCATCTCCCATCAGTTTTCCTGAAACATCCTTGATCTCAGTAAGGGATGACCTCATTCCATCGACAAATTCGCCCATGGCTCTATTCATATATGCAATCTCGTCATTACCCTTTGATGCAATATCAATGGTAAAGTCACCGCCGGAGATCTTTTCAATATTCTCAGTAAGGGATGTGACAGGTTTCTTGATCATGCCATTCAGCGCATTTGTCATGATTATGATAACTGCAATAACTGAAACAATGGTTACAATTAACAATACTATTATCAGTCTCTCGAGTGCTGCCAAAACCTCTTTCTGCTTGGCATAAATAACTACTCTCCAGTCTGTTCCGCTAACCAGGGATGATACAACGTAATAATTATTTCCATTTGCCTTAAAAGAACTTACGATTCCCGTATCTTCATCGCCTTCAGAAGCAACAAATCCAGCCAATGCATTGATCAGGGCGTCATCCTGGAAATCTGCAGCGTTCTTTCCAAGGTATTCCTTGTTGTCTCTGTAAGAAAGAACCATGCCTGCCTTTGTCATCATCATGGCTCCGCCTGTCTCATATAGAACGAGTTCATCCAGCTTACTCTGAGAATCAGCCATGAAAAGATCTGCAGCGAAGCAGCCTTCTCTGCCGTCTTTAAGATGAACATGTCTGATAACGGTAGCGCATAGATCACCTGTTACATCGTCAAAATATGGCTGATCATAGAAATAGAACCAGCTATTATCATATCCGATAGCCTGGGTATACCACGCCTTGGCCGTTACATTTTCCATAACGTATTCAGGCGCATTTGGATAAATGAAGGTTTCATCATTAAGTGCCAGATATGCACCTGTAGGGAGCATCTTATATCTTCCTACGGTACCTGCCAAATAGCTCATGATCTCATCGTTGCTACTGAATGTGTTTTGCTCAACAGCATCAGCAACACCATTCAAATAATAGAATGTAGAATTCAAGTCCCTGTTTACCTCTCCTGCATAGGCGGTTACTGAATTTGAAAGGGATGTATCAATAAGATCCTTTACCAGACCATAACCAAATCCAATAACAAGAGCCTCTGCCACAAGGATACTCGCAATTAAAAGAGCTACAAACATCATAGAGATTTTCACACTAATGTTCTTTGTAGCTCCCTTCTTCGTGGAATTATTCACGTTTTTCTTACCCACCTTTATACGTCCTCCTATCCAAAATGAGCAGTTATTGCGCCATTAATAACTATACAACATTTCGTCTATTCGCTTGTGAATAAATCCTATCTAAAATCTTAATTTTGATTATATTTTTATTAATTTTACGATCAAAATAGAAGCCCCCAAAGGAGGCTCCCATCTCGCATAAAATATCAATTGATATCATTT
>JAILMY010000226.1 GCA_024692165.1 Butyrivibrio sp.
GAAAAATTTAATAACGTCATTCTCTCTTTTGCAGTTATTCTCAAGCCCTGTCGCAAGAACATCCACACTTCCGGTCATGGCTATTCTGGTCTGCTGGATAAGGTTATTTTTTGCCACATAATACATGTAGATACCCAAAAAGAGAATGGGCACAACGATCATAACCGCCAGGATTCCTCGCAGCTGACTCTTTATGCCTAATGGTATGTTGCCTTTTTTGTAAAACGCCTTCATGGATTTTGCCTCTTATTCTTCTGAATCTGCTCAATCTCATAATCCATAACCTGAACAGCTACATCAATGTTCCTCTCACCCGATACAACTTTTTGCAACTCTCTCCCCAAAATACCATATATCTGGGTTCCATGTTCTCCCCATTCAGAGATGGGCATGAACACTCTGTGTGCCGATATGGTCGGCCTTAGTCCGTCAAATACCGGAGGATTATCAAACTCCACATCCTTTAAATATGTTTGACTCCCGATCCTGTCTCTCCAAAGAGCCCTCTGGCCTTCCGCTGTAGCAAGATCCGCTACGATTTTGGTCACTACATCTTTTTTCTTGCCGAAAGAATTAACCGCAAAGCCGCTGTTACAGCCACCTATCAAAATCGTTGTTCCCTTTACTGCTCCCGGCACCCCTGTGGTTCCCACTCTCATGGATGGATTTTTCTCAACGATCCTGTTATAGTCCTCCACAACCCCCATATACATCAGTGCTTTCCCGGAAGCAAACTCATCTATTGCCGCCTCAGAATCCATGATGCACATTTCACGGGTAAAGATCTTGTGATTAACCAGCTCTTTCCACTGATACAAGTATGGCTGAAGTTCTTTTCCAAAAGCAGCTTCGCCCCTGGCAACTCTTTCTCCAAAATCTTTTCCCTGCTCCGTGCTGAAATAATTGGCCTCCAGGAATGCAAGCGCATTATCCGCAAGTTTATCCGTGTCCTTGATTCCGCAAGCCACAGGTCGTATCCCGATATCAGCTATGACTTCATCACAGTAATTCAAGAAATCATCAAACTGGATTGGCACTGTATGGCCGTATTTCTCAACTATATCCCTGTTATAAAAAATGCATTGGTACTCGCTGGTACTTGGGATAGCATAGATTTTTCCCTCGAAAGAAAAGGCATTTGGGGCCTCTTCGTCAAAATCGCTACACAGCTTGCTAAGGTCCTCAATATAGCCATTTTTCCCATGTCTTAAGGCCATTACAGGATTTACCATTACGATATCCGATGCCTGTCTGGAGGCAAGCTCAGCATCAACAATGGTTTCGTAGCTGTTTTTCCCTATGTATCTGTATTCAAATGTATATTCCGGATTTTTTTCGGCAAGATATGCCAATAGATTTTTGGTGTAAACGTCCTCAAGCCACCCTGATATAGTCACGGTTGTTTCTGCATTAAAGACTTCTATTTTAGAATTATTTAATAAATTTCCGTTAGACACAACATTATCAGAGTGTGCTTCCCGGGTTCCGCAGGCGGAAAGCACACTTTGACTTAATAACATAATACCTAGTAAGACGGAAAAGATCCTTTTCTTCATGAGCTACCTAACTAATATTTTTGTTATCTCACCCACATATATTATGTGATAATTGTCGTCCTTATAAAATTCTTCTGGTATAGCCGGATCAACAAATCCTGACTTTCCTATCTCATTCTTGTAAATAACTTTACATAAAATGACATTGCTGGATTCTTCTATGAGCGGTATTCCATCGTGATAAGTGATATGAAGCCTTGCTCCCTTCAGCTTGTCTTCATCTTTGCCGGAGACCATCTCGAGATACTTCATTGCTCCGTGATATTCTTTATTATCAAGAAAGCTGAGTGAGTATTCACCTGACGCATCCAATAGTTCTTTCGTGTATCTGTTCTTACGCACACATACAAAAGTTACGCGCTTCCCCCACATCTGACCAACACCACCAAAGGACGCTGCTGTAGTGTTCACTCTATCACCATCGCTGGCAGTAACAAGCATTTTCCTTCCATCAAAGACATAAGCGCCACTTTCAATATCTTCAGGATTAACCGGCTGAAATACTCGCATCTGTACCTCCATGTCCGGGTCCGGATATCAGAAATCTCTTATTCTATCTTCCTCTGACAGACCCGTGTTTTCAATTTTAGTTATCGTTATTTCATAACTATAATTATCGCTTACTTTAATATTAACACGGTCTCCTACTTTATGTCCAAGTAATTGTTTTCCAAGCGGAGATTCAATACTAATAAGTCCTTTAAGGGAG
>JAILMY010000059.1 GCA_024692165.1 Butyrivibrio sp.
AGACAATCCCTGCGTCGCCGCATGGAGTACAACAGGGATGTGGTGGCAGGAAACGCCAAAAGAGAGATCGAGGATATGGCAAAGCAGTATCCCGAGTATACTCAGGAAATTCTGGATATGGGTTCCAGATACGAGGAAAAATACCCGTCTTTCTAAGTGCAAATTTTATTAGCATATTTCTCAAGAATTTCAATGATATTCTTCGGGAAATATGCTAATCTTTATATTGGCTTTAAAGTTACTTTTTTTATTATGAGGAGATGTTATAAAAATGGTTGAATATACAAGTTTAAAGGCAAATTATGAAATGTTTGCTGCGGAGTATGAGGAGGCAGCACTTAGGGCGCTTCGTTCAGGCTGGTATATCCTTGGACCGGAACTTGAGAAATTTGAAAAAGATTTCGCGTCTTACCTGGGAGTTAAGCACTGCGTAGGACTTAACAGCGGAACAGATGCACTGATCCTTGCTGTAAGAGCCCTTGGCATCGGCCCCGGCGATGAGGTCATTGTACCTGCCGGCACATATATCGCATCTGTTCTTGGCATCACAGAGAACGGCGCGGATCCTGTTTACGTGGATTCTCTGCCGGACACTCTTTTGATGGATATGGACAAGGTGGAGGCTGCCATCACCCCGCGCACCAAGGCTATCATAGTGGTTCACCTCTATGGTCAGGCCTGCAACATGACCAGGTTAAAAGAGATTGCTAAAAAGCATAATCTTCCAATAATCGAGGACTGCGCCCAGTGCCACGGCAGCACATGGGATGGAAAGATGACAGGAACAGAGGGAACAATATCCTGTTTCTCATATTATCCTACAAAGCCATTGGGAGCTCTTGGAGATGCAGGCGCAATCTGCACAAATGATGATGAGCTTGCCGATAAGGTTACAATGCTCCGCAACTACGGCAGCAGAGTGAAATATCACAACGAGTCCATCGGTCGCAACAGCCGTCTGGATGAAGTTCAGGCAGCAGCTTTGTCTGTTGGCCTTAAGCACCTTGATGAGTGCAATGATATCAGAATTAAGATTGCAAAGAAGTACCTTGAAGGGATCAGGAATCCTAAGGTGCAGCTTCCGGTAACAGACGAGCATGCCACAAATGTATTCCATCTTTTCCCTGTGATCGTGGATGATCAGGAGGCTTTCCAAAAGTTCCTTCTGGATAACGATGTAAAGACCGCGGTTCACTATCCGATTCCTCCATTTTTGGCAGAGTGTTACGAGGGAACAATAGCAGGTCCGGCTGACGGCAAAGCTCTTTTCCCAAATGCATATCACATTGCAACCCATGAAGTAAGCCTTCCGATTTACAGCGGAATGAGTGAAAAAGATGTGGAGACTGTCATTGAGGCAGTTAACAAATATTAATTTTATTAAGAGGAGAGTATTATGAGTACAGATCGTTACAGCAGCCCATTATCAGAGCGCTATGCCAGCAAGGAGATGCAGTATATCTTTTCCCAGGACATGAAGTTCAAGACCTGGAGAAGACTTTGGATTGCCCTGGCTGAGATAGAGAAGGACCTTGGACTTAACATAACTCAGGAACAGATCGACGAGCTCAAGGCACATCAGGATGACATCAACTACGATGTGGCAAGAGCAAGAGAGAAGGAAGTTCGTCACGATGTTATGAGCCATGTTTATGCTTATGGTCAGCAGTGCCCTAAGGCAAAGGGTATCATCCATCTGGGTGCTACCAGCTGCTATGTTGGTGATAACACTGACATTATTGTAATGACTGAGGCTCTGAAGCTCGTTCGCAAAAAGCTGGTCAACGTGATCGCTGAGCTTGCTAATTTTGCAGATAAATATAAGGATCAGCCAACTCTTGGATTTACACATTTCCAGCCTGCACAGCCTACAACAGTAGGTAAAAGAGCTACCCTCTGGCTTCAGGATTTTACCATCGACCTGGAGGATCTGGACTACGTGCTGGATAACATGAAGCTTCTTGGCTCAAAGGGAACAACCGGAACACAGGCTTCTTTCCTTGAGCTCTTTGACGGTGACCTTACAAAGGTTGACAAGCTTGATCCAATGTTGGCAGAAAAGCTGGGCTACAAGGGATGCATGGCAGTTTCAGGACAGACCTACAGCCGTAAGATTGATATGAAGGTTGTGAATGTTCTTGCAGGCATCTGCTCATCAGCTACCAAGATGGCTCAGGACATCAGACTTCTTCAGCACCTTAAAGAGGTTGAAGAGCCCTTCGAGAAGAGCCAGATCGGTTCATCAGCTATGGCTTACAAGAGAAATCCTATGAGAAGTGAGAGAATCTGCTCTCTTTCAAGATATGTGATCGTTGATACTTTAAACCCTGCTATCACAGAGGTTTCACAGTGGTTTGAGAGAACCCTTGATGATTCAGCAAATAAGCGCCTTTCAATTCCTGAGGGATTCCTGGCAACAGACGGCGTTCTTGATCTTTGCCTCAATGTTGTTGACGGCCTTGTGGTTTATCCTAAGGTTATTGAGAAGCATATGCTGGCAGAGCTTCCTTTCATGGCAACAGAGAACATCATGATGGATGCTGTTAAGGCAGGCGGAGACAGACAGGAACTTCATGAGAGAATCCGTGAGCTTTCAATGGAGGCAGGCAAGACTGTTAAGGTTGAAGGCAAGGACAACAACCTTCTTGAGCTTATTGCAGCTGACCCTGCATTCCATCTTTCACTGGAGGAGCTCCAGGCTTCCATGGATCCAAAGAAGTACGTTGGATGCAGTGCACATCAGGTTGACAAATTTCTTAAAGAGGTTGTAACTCCAATCCTTGAGGCCAATAAGGACGATCTGGGAGTTAAGGCAGAGATAAGTGTTTAATTTTGACTAGATTTAGAACTGAGGATTTTGTATGAAGATAAAGGACATTTTCAGGGAAAAAGAGGTTACTCTTTCCTTTGAGGTTTTTCCTCCAAAGACAGATGAGGGATATAACGCAGTAGAAAAGGCAGCGGCTGAGATAGCGGCTCTTAAGCCTGACTTCATGAGTGTAACCTACGGTGCCGGCGGCGGAACCAGCAAGAATACAGCAAACATCGCAGCGGACCTTCAGAACAAATACGGCACTCCGGTGCTGGCTCACCTTACCTGCGTTTCATCAACAAAAGAGTATGTAAGGGATATGATCAATGTCTACAAGGAAAAGGGTATTGAGAACATCATGGCTCTTAGAGGCGACATTCCCAAGGAAGGCCGTGTATGCTTTGACTATGACCATGCCACACAGCTCATCTATGACATAAAGTCTTTGGATGACAGCTTCTGCATAGGCGGAGCCTGCTATCCTGAGGGACATGTGGAGTGTGCAAGACAGTCAGAGGATATCCTTCATCTTAAAGAGAAGGTGGAGGCAGGCTGTGACTTTTTGACAACACAGATGTTTTTTGACAACTCAACTCTTTATCAGTTCCTGTATCGCATCAGAGAGAAGGGCGTTGAAGTTCCTGTGGTTCCAGGAATCATGCCCATCACCAATGCCAGGCAGGTGGCAAGAAGCGTAGCTCTTTCAGGATCTACAATTCCACAGAAGATGAAGATAATGGTTGACCGCTTTGCGGATGATCCGGAGAAGATGAAGGAAGCAGGCATAATCTACGCCAGTGACCAGATTATAGATCTTATTTCCAACGGCGTAAGCCACATTCATGTATATTCTATGAATAAGCCTGACATTGCAGCAGGAATAATGCGCAATCTTGCAACAATAATACGATGATTCAGGGGCGCAGAAGTGCGCATTTACGGAGCAGACAAATAAGGAGAAGGTTATGGATTCCAAGGAAAACATAAAGATTTCAGAGAGCGATTTCAGATATGCTCAGGATGTTATCAAAAAGCTTTCGGACTATTTTGATGCCAAGGTTGTTGGTCAGCAGCAGCTAAAATTTTCACTTATAGGTGCCATCATTGCAGATGGACATATTCTTATAGAATCAGTACCGGGACTTGCCAAGACAACAGCAGCAAAGGCTATTTCTGATGCCGTTGACGGCAAGTTCATGCGTATCCAGTGTACACCGGATCTTTTACCGGGAGATATTATCGGAACACAGATATTTAACCAGGCCAACGGCAAGTTTGAGACTATCCTTGGCCCGGTTTTTGCCAACTTTGTGCTTCTTGATGAGGTCAACCGTTCCAGTGCCAAGACTCAGTCGGCCATGCTTGAGGCCATGCAGGAGAAGCAGGTGACCATTGGCGGAACTGCTTATCATATGCCGGAGGATATCTTTATTGTTATTGCTACCCAGAACCCAATTGAGCAGGAGGGAACCTATCCCCTGTCTGAGGCCCAGACTGACAGATTCCTGATAAAAGAGGTTATCACATATCCTCTTGCTGCTGAGGAGGTTGAGATCCTGAACAGGATTGAGACCGGAGTGATTTCACAGGTAGCGCCGCCTGTTCTTACCATCAAGGATGTGGACAGGGTTCAGGATATCTGTGAGCAGGTTTACGTGGACGATGCCATTAAGTGGTATATCTCCAGTATCGTTGTGGCTTCCAGAAGAGCAAACCAGATCCAGGGCTCTGACATGGGCAGGTATGTCAGAATCGGATGCAGCCCTCGTGCTTCCATTGCTTTCCTTAAGATGGCAAAGGCAGCAGCTCTTATGCAGGGCAGAACTTATGTGGTTCCGGAGGATGTCAAGATGGTTCGCTATCAGGTCCTTCGCCACAGGATCGGACTTAACTATTCGGCAGTAGCGGATAATGTATCCGTTGAGCAGGTTATTGATGGAATCGTAAACTCAGTGAAGACTCCATGACAATAGGGATACCACAAAGGCCTCCCTCGGAGTGATTGCTTATGCAGCTAGATTACGAATATTTATCAAGAATAAGAAGAGCAGTAGCTCTATATACCAACAGGAAGACCTCCAATATCCTTGATGGAGATTTCCACTCAATCCATCGGGGCCGAAGCATGGAGTTTGATGATCTTAAGCTCTACAGCTTTGGCGACGATGTTCATGATATCGACTGGAAATCATCATCTCGTATGGGGGATATTCTTGTGCGCAGATATATGACAGACAGGCGTCACAATGTGATGTTTGTCTGCGATTGTGGTGCAAAGATGAAGGGGGATACCATGGCCGGCAGACCCAAAAAGGAACTGGCCCTCATGACCTTTGGCACCATAGCTTACATTACAGGCAGAAACGGCGCAGATTATGCCCTTGCCTACCCAAGGGACAACAGGGCAATGATCAGTCTTTTCAGGTCAGGACCGGAGCACATGGAAAGGCTTCTCTACGATTATGAGAAGGAGATTGATAAGGATCACCCTCATACAGCAGAGGACGTATTAAATGAGGTCATGACCACGGTCAATAAGCGAATGATTATTTTTCTCATTACCGATATTGACGGTCTGGACAGGCTTGATGGAAATTTGCTAAGGGCCATAACCCGGAATAACGATCTTTTAGTGATTGCCCTGGAGGATGCCATGCTCACCGGCAAGGTGGTGTATGACAGCGACGCCTCACTGTATGAGAAGTTTTTTGTATCAAGAAATAAGAAGCTCCATGAAGAAGAGGTCAGGATCAGAAAAGAGATTGTGGAGAGAGCCTCTTTTATCTGTAAGCAGAACAAGGCGGGGCTTACCATTATAGATTCGGAAGAAAAGATCATAGATGCTACTATCGATCTTCTTGAAAGGTATAGGCATGGTTACTACGGTTACGTTACAGTCGCCATTTGAATACTATTGGTGGCTTTTGATATTCGGGATGCTTTTCCTGGCGGGCTCCGCATTGCTTTTTTTCCTTGCCCTTAAAAGGCTGAATTTAAAGCGTTCTGCAAAAAAGAAGCTGAATATTCCTGACTACAAAAGGCCGGATAGGGGCTCTCTTGTACTGATAAAGGACAGATACACCAGGCAGCTCCAGGAGCTTATGACAAGCTATACCAATAAGAAGATATCCAAAAGAGAAGGCTATCAGAGGCTATCTCTTCTTATCAGAGGCTTTGTGTCGGATGCTACAGGTATCAATGTGGAGAACTACACCAAGACTGAGATTTTAAACTGTGGCTATAAGAGCCTGGACAGTCTTATGAACGAATACTATGTTCCGGAATTTGCGGAGGGCGAAAGAGCCCAAAACAGGGACTTTGCAGCTTCCTGCAATAAAACGATGAAGGTAATAAAATCATGGAGATAATGCATGTTTGGGTTATCTTTGCCGGAATCTGCGCTATAGCTATGGTGGCAGCTCTTTCCTACCTTCTGAGAAAGAGAATGAAGGATGAGTTTGGCACCGGAGTAAGGGCGGCAGGTACCCACAGGATAAAATCCACGCAAATCTATAAGAGCCTGCAGACAAGGTACAGGATTTTAGCTGGGATCATGATCGCAGCAATTGTTTTGTGCGCGCTGTCAGCTCTTTTTCTTGTGGCAAGACCCTACAAAAATCAGGACGTCTACACAGGTATCAAAAAAAGGGACATCATTCTTTGCATGGATGTTTCCTATTCACTCTATGACCTTAACTCGGAACTGACGGATTATTTGAAAGGCGTTGTTAAGGGACTTTCCGGGGACAGGATAGGAGTCAGCATTTACAATACTTCTACTGTTACCTATGTTCCCCTGACGGATGATTACGACTATGTGGTGACCAAGCTGGATGAGCTCAGTCATTATTTTGAGCTGCAAAAAGAGCTCTATGAGGAAATTTACGCCCATTACGATTATACCTATGAGATGCCGGACGACGTGGAGGCCAGGTACTACAAGCTCATGGAGGAGCTGGACTACTACGACGCCGGAACGCTTCTTAATAACAATATCAGAGGTTCATCTCTGATAGGAGAGGGCCTTGGCACTGCCCTTTACTCTTTTCCCTATCTTGGGGATTCCGAGAGGACCAGGGTCATCATCATGAGTACTGACAATCAGCTAAATGCCCATGCCGGCCAGGTTATGGACCTTAGTGAAGCTGCTGATTACTGCAGGAAAAACAAGGTTACCGTGTTTGGCCTTTTCCCTTCGGAGGAGGACTTTTATCTGCCGGAGGACTTTGACTATAAAGCCTGTTACAACGAGTATAAGAGCGCCGTTGAAAAGACCGGAGGACTTTTGTATGTGAGAACTCCGGATCTTCCTGTATCTGCTATTGTTCAAGACATTCAGAAACAGGAAGTCATGACGGTGAACATGATAATGTCCAGAGAGACACAGGATCTTCCAAGGAGTCCATTTCTCGCACTACTTACATTTCTTGGAATAATCTGTGTTACAGGAGTGATACTTCAAAAATGACAATACAACCTATGCTTCCAATTGGACTTCTGTTTCTGGGATTTGTGGCAGCTGTTTGCGGCACCACCTGTTTTTTCCTGAGAAATGGGATGATAACTGCAGAAAACATTTTTACCGTACTGAGGCTGACGGCTATCTACCTGCTGGTGTTTATCATTGGCCTTCGTCCCGTGACCATAGCTACAGACTATGAGTTTTCAACCAAGAACCTGGATGTTTTATTTGTGGTGGACTCAACCATCAGTATGTGGGCCAGGGATTACGACGGCAATGAGCCCAGAATGGCAGGGGTAAAAAAGGATGTGGACTATATTCTTGGGGAGCTGGCCGGATCAAACTTTGGCCTGGTGACCTTTGACGATACTTCCCATGTGCTTTCTCCCTTTACACAGGATATGAGTTACCTCGAGGATCTGGTGGACATTATCGCCGTACCGGATTCAGGCTATGCTCTGGGCAGTAATCTGTCCGTGCCCTTTTCTGACGTGAAGGCTCTTTTGGAGTCCTCCAGGAAAAAAGAGAATCGAAAGACCATAGTGTTTTATATAAGCGATGGTGAAGTGACCAACGACAAGGAAGTTACTTCATTTGCAGAGCTGGCGGAACTTGTGGATTCCGGAGCTGTTCTTGGCTATGGATCTTTGCAGGGGGGCAAGATGAAGGAGGGCTATAGCTATATTTACGACTACGACAGTCACAGCGATGCTATTTCCAGAATCGATGAGGACAACCTGAAAAAAGTGGCCGATGAGCTGGGAGTTCAGTATCTTAACCTGAACGGCGGAAATGCTGCACTGACAGGGCTTATTGAGCTCATAAAGCAGCAAAGTGCCACCATTGTAGAAAAGGGAATCGGTGCTGAAAGATATATTGATACCTATTTTTACTTTGCTCTTGCTCTTGTGGTGATGCTGCTCTTGGAGCTGGCTGTCTTTATCAGAAGGGGGAGACTATGAAGAAACCCAAAATTCCTCTTAAGATCATAGCGTTTTGCACTCTGGGGACGCTTCTTTTTGTGATGGCCTTCGGTATCTTTTTTAAGATGTTTGTAAATCACAGATTTGTAGCGGCCTATCACAGCGGTCAGTATCTCACGGACAATGAGGAGATGCTGATGGTTTTAAATGCCCCGGAAAGCTACCTTCCTTACTACAACATGGGCAATGTGGCCTATGAAAATACTGACTACAACAGCGCTGTGGGCTATTACACCAAGGCCCTTAGCCTTATGCCGATTGGACAAAAAGAGTGTGACGTCAGGATAAACCTTGCTCTTTCCATGTGCTACTCCATAGATTACCAGCATCTTGAGACTCAGGAAAGGATAGATACAGCTCTGATCATTCTCTACAAGGCAAGGGATATCCTTTTGGAGAACGGCTGGGCAAATGAGGATCCGGAGCTTGCTAAAGACGCTGATGCTCAGCAACTCAAGGAAGATATAGATGATCTTATTGAACAGCTTGAGCAGCCCCAGGAGGGCGACGAACAAAAGCAGCAGCCCCAACAGGATGAACCTGAGGAGAATCCGGATGACTCCGAAGATAAATCCCCGTCAGGATCTGATCGTGAAAAGAAGCAGCAGGATCAGCTTGATAAAAACAAAAAGAATGCCATGGAAGAGCGTCAGAGGCAGCAGAGCGATTTGGAGAAATGGGGCAGTCAGGAAGACGAAGAACAGGAAGGCGGCGCCGGAGCCGGTGGAAAGTACAAGCCCTGGTAATAAATAAATGGCAGAGATCAAATCTTTTGCTATAATTATAGAGAATTATAATTAGGAGGAATTAGTAATGGCACAGAACCCGGTTGTTACAATCACAATGGAAAACGGCGACGTTATGAAGGCAGAGCTTTATCCCGAGATTGCACCAAACACAGTTAATAACTTCATTTCACTTATTAAGAAGAATTTTTATAATGGACTTATTTTCCACAGAGTAATCAAAGGATTTATGCTCCAGGGCGGAGATCCTGAGGGCACAGGAATGGGCGGCCCGGGATATGATATCAAGGGTGAGTTCTCATCCAATGGCTTTAAGAATGATCTGAAGCACACAGAGGGAGTTCTCTCCATGGCAAGATCAATGATGCCTGATTCTGCAGGATCACAGTTCTTTATCATGCACAAGAACGCTCCACATCTTGATGGTGATTATGCTGCATTCGGCAAGATCATCGAGGGTATGGATGTTGTGAACAAGATCGCTGAGACAGATACTAACTGGGACGATCGCCCAAAGAAAGATCAGCGCATGAAGACAGTTACAGTCGATACCTTTGGTGTTGATTATCCTGAACCTGTAAAATGCTGAGAAATTCTGAATAAAAGAATATGATAAAAGGGGAATATCCGGCCTTGATGCTGAATATTCCCCTTTTTATGTGTATGAAAAAGATGACTGTTTTATAGTTGTTAAGACATCTTAGAGACTTTCTCGAATTTTTTTACTATATCATCGTCCGGAGCTGTGGTTAAAAGGCTCACTACAACGATCATTATTATAGCCACCAGGAATGCAGGAGCCAGTTCATACAAATTCCATACGCCGCCCATAGGTCTTACCAGGTATTTCCAGATAAATACCATAACACCGCCGGATATCATGCCTGCAATGGTTCCGAACTTGTTGGCTCTCTTCCAATAAAGGGACATGATCATGGCAGGTCCGAATACCGCCCCAAATCCTGCCCAGGCAAAGGATACAATACTGAATATTGAACTGTTTGGATTCCATGCGATAAGTACGCCAAAGACAGCTACGGTGATAAGAGTAATTCTGGCTGTCAGCATTGCAGCTCTTTCAGAGAGCTTTATTCCAAAGGTTTCCTGAATGATGTTCTCAGACACCGCTGAGGATGCAGCTATAAGCTGTGAATCCGCTGTAGACATAGTTGAGGCCAGGATACCTGCGATGATCACACCGGCGATCAGGGCAAATAAGAAATTGTGCTCACTTATCTGGTTAGCCAGAACAACAATCAGTGTCTCTGCCTTGGAGGCACTTGCAGGATTATCTGCTTCTATAAGAGTCTCAAGAACGCCGCTTTGGGTCATTGCTCTTCCCACAATTCCAAGAATTACGGCTACTCCAAGTGAAAAGACAACCCATACAGAGGCAATTCGTCTTGAAAGAGTAAGTTCAGAAGACTTTCTGACTGCCATGAATCTTAAAAGAATATGTGGCATTCCGAAGTATCCAAGCCCCCAGCAGAAGGTAGTTATCTTACTGAATAATCCGTAGGAATCGGCAGACCCGGTGGCGTTATTATAGGTAGCACTGATATCAAGGTATCCGGGAAACATCTTCAGATTCTCGGATACGGCTCCAAGGCCTCCTGCTGTGATGATTCCGTAAAATAAAACGAAGAACAGTGCAGCAGTCATTACTATGGACTGGATAAAATCTGTCTTGGAGGCTGCCAGGAAACCGCCGGTGGTGGTGTAACCGATGATGATAACTGCGGATACGATCATAGCCAGCTGGTAATTGACTCCAAACAGTGATGAGAATAACTTACCGCAGGCAGAAAAGCCTGAAGCGGTGTAAGGAACAAAGAATATCAGGATAAAGGCAGCGCCCAGGCAAAGAATAATGTTGCTGTTATCCTTGAAGCGCTTTTTGAAATATTCGGGAATTGTGATGGCATCCAGAGCTTCCGTGTAATTACGAAGTCTTCCTGCCGTCAGCAGCCAGTTGAGGTATGTTCCTACAATAAGACCTGCGGCGGTCCAACCTGCATCTGCAATGCCGGAGAAATAGGCTAGTCCGGGAACACCCATGAGAAGATAGGAACTCATGTCCGAAGCCTCAGCGCTCATGGCTGTGACAAAGGGACCGAGCTTTCTGCCGCCTAAATAGAAATCCTTAACGTCGTTGGTGTCCTTGGAACTGACAAAGCCTACGAGCAGCATACAACACAGGTATACCAGGATTGAGATGATAATGCCGATTTGCGATGGTGTCATTTTAATTCCCCTTTCCCATTTTTCATACTTTTTTGAGCTTGATGTAGTTCTCTATCAAGTTAGCACATTAAAGGAATAAAGTAAATACAGCAAATTTATTTATTTCACGGGCATTGTGTGATATTGTATGTTATAAAAGATCATATTTATGATTGTTTGGAGGATGTATTATATGAAAGTACTGGTTGTGATGGAGTAATAAATCGGAATAATAAGAAAAGCCCGCCAATGGGAATATTGGCGGGCCATTTTTGTGTCATTATATTACAGTGCAAACTTGGTAACGAAATCCTGCAGATCCTGGGCATTGCTTGCCAGCTTGTCGGAAGCTTCTGCAACCTCGTGGGAGGATGCTGTCTGTTCCTGGGAAGCAGCTGATACATTCTGGGTTTCATCTGCGACGTTGGCACTCATATCTTCAATCTTATTGATGTTCTCAGCGATTGTTTCGGTTCCTTCTGAGAGATGTTCAACTATCTCACTCATTCTCTCTGACTGCTCGGAGATAGAGTAGACCATGTCGACGATGTTGGTGAAGGTATTGCCGGCTTCATTGACAGTCTCTGTTCCGTCAACCACGCTCTGGGCGCCCTGGCGCATTGCTGAAACAGCTTCGTCTGAGTTCTTCATGATCTCTTCAATAAGCTCTGTGATCTTGCTGGCAGCCTCATTGGACTGGTCAGCCAGTTTGCTGATCTCACTGGCAACAACCGCAAAGCCTTTACCCATTTCTCCGGCTCTTGCAGCTTCAATGCTGGCATTGAGTGAAAGAAGATTGGTCTGACTGGCGATTTCTGCAATGGTATCAACAAATGTATCAATATTCTTAAGCTGATCACCAAGAGCTTCAACTACAGAGGCGGTGCTCTCTACAGAATCCTTTATGGAACCCATCATGTTTGTGGCATTGGTCATGTCTGAAGCGCCCTTCTTTGCTGCTTCATTTGTGGTCTTTATCATTTCGGTAGTTTTGCTGATAGCATCCTGGAATTCCTGCATGTTATTAACAAAGGTCTTGGTCTCTTCACTTGCACCGGCAACAGCGGTAATCTGACCCGCGCAGGAATCAGCAACTGAAGTACAGGAGGTGGCCACCATTTCACTGGCTTTTGCTGACTGGGAAGCACTTGAGGACAGCTCCTCAGAGGCGGAGGCTACATAAGCAGTGGTATCGGAAATCTTCAGCATAAGATCTCTGATGTTGGAATGCATGAGATCCAGTGCTGTGGCAATTTGGCCGATTTCGTTTTTCTCCCTGGCAGGAAGCTTTCGAACCTTGTCCATCTCCTCGTTATCGGTAAAATCGTTATTGGACATGTGGATCATCTGGTTGGTGGCAAGGATAAGAGGCGAGGTGATTCTTTTTCCCATATAAACCGCTATGGTAATACCGACGATAAGAAGTACTATAAGGGTGATGACACAGCTGTTTATGGTTCTGTACATGGCCTTGGTGGCTTCAGCTGTATAAGTTGCCTTAAGCTCGTCTATATAATCAACCCATACACCGGTACCCATAACCCAGTCAAAGGGCTCAAAGTATGCGGTATAGTTGATCTTTGGTAATGGTACTGTCTCGTTGGGTTTGGCAAACATGAGGTTTGTATATCCGCCGCCTTCCTTAAGACCATTGGCGATCATTTCCTGAATAAAGTAAGTGCCGTTAGGATCCACGCTGTCCCATCTGGATTTTCCTTCTGTATCCCTTCCTAAAAGAACTACGTTGACACCTTTAGAAGTATCAACCCAGAAATAACCGGCACCATCATTGTATTTAAGTTCTCGGATAATGTCTGCAGACTCTTTCTGAGCCTCTTCCATGGTCATTTCACCGGCAAGATACCGGTCGTACATGACCTGGCAGATGCTCATGGCCTCCTGTGTCTCGTTTTTTAGCTCGCTCATGATATCAGCTGTTAACCTATTGGCATAGGCTTCGGTCTGGGATTCATTGGTTTTTACGGTGCTTACCATGTTGAAAGCTGCAATGGAAATCGCTGTGATCACAACTGCGAGAAAGATAGAACCGACTATAGGTAACATTAAGGAGCCTGCTTTTTTATCCATAGATTATCCTTTCTTTCAATGAAAAATTATCGTAATGACGCACTCTATTATTAGACTATAACATATATTTGATTGAAAAAAATGCTATAAAAATGACCTATGTATAAACATTTCATAAACTGTTATAATAGTTTTAATTTTATTTCATTACTTGCTTAGACATACTGGAGGAAGAGACGATGGAGAAGGTATTTGTTAACAATGTGGGCTTTTTGCCCGGGAGCGCAAAAAAGGCGGTACTGAATTTTGCTGCTTCCGAATACAAGGTCATCAACGACAGGGGCGAAAGTGTTTTTGAAGGAAAAACAAGACATTTTGGTCCGGATGAGATTTCGGGAGAGGATACATATGTGGCGGATTTTTCAAACCTGACAAAGCCCGGATGCTACAAGGTTGTTGCTGAAAATGTGGCAGGACCTTCTTTTACCATTGGTGACAACGCCTTTGACAAGCTTAAAAAAGATATCTGTAAGTGCTTCTATTATCTTCGCTGCGGAGCTGCCCTGGATAAGAAATATGCGGGAGTTTATTACCACGAGCCATGTCATCTCAGCAAGGCCACTGTATACGGTGAGGAAACAGAACCGGTGGATGTGTCAGGGGGCTGGCATGATGCCGGAGACTATGGCAGATATTCCACGGCAGGAGCAGTGGCTGTGGCCCATCTTCTTTATGGCGTGAGATTTTTTGGTAATCTTTTGGATATCGAATTTGATATTCCAAAGGAGAAGTGTGAAGAGGGAGAGTATCCTGATATCCTTTCTGAGGTTAAAGTGGAGCTGGACTTTCTTATGAAGATGCAGCGGGAGAACGGCTCAGTATGGCATAAGGTGACCACTTTCAGACACGCTGACTTCGTCATGCCTGAAGATGATAAGAATGAGCTGTTTTTATTTAACGTTTCTTCCATGGCAACTGCAGATATAGCTGCTGTGTTTGCTCTTGCATATACAATTTACAAGGACTATGACAAGGTATTTGCTGGTGTCCTTCTTGCCAGGGCCCTCAAGGCCTACAAGTGGCTTATGGACAATCCGAAGGAGCTTTTGTTCAGGAACGCGGAAGGCTCCAACACCGGAGAGTACGGCGAAGCTGAGGACATATCCAACAGATTCTGGGCTGCATGTTCTTTATATGAAGCGACTTGTGAAAAGTCCTACTATGAGGATGCAGTTGAGCTCAGCAAGAGGCTGATTTTGTTTGACGAAGAGGCTGTAAAGAAGGGCTATCAGGGAGATGTATTTACCTGTCTTGGATGGGCTGAGGTTGCCGGTCTTGGCGGATTATCTCTGATCCTTAAGGATGAGGACAATGACCTTACAAAGTCTGTAAAAGAAAGGTTTATTTCCGAGGCAAAAAGGCTGTCGATAAATGCAACAAAAAATGGATTTGGCGTCTGCATGGAGAAAAAAGATTTCATATGGGGTAGCAATATGGAACTTCTCAAATATCTTATGGTGCTCACTGTGGCAGATTACATTTCTGCGGATGAAGAGTTTGAGGATGCCATAACATCAGGAATTGACTACCTTCTTGGCTGTAACAGCATGGATGTGAGCTATGTGACAGGTAACGGGGAAAGAGCCTTCAAGAATCCCCATCTTCGTCCTACAGCCGTGGATGATATAGAAGAGCCCTGGCCAGGACTCGTTTCCGGAGGACCGAATATTGGCCTTCAGGATGAGCGTGCTTCCAAGCTTCCTTCAAATCTTCCGGCTATGAAGTGCTACTTAGACCATGAGGACTGCTATTCTCTGAACGAGATCACCATCTATTGGAACTCACCGCTGGTTTTTGTAATGGCAGGACTTCTTGCAGACTGAGCTTTACAATTGAAACTTTTTTGCCTATCATAATGATGGAAATGAATATTTGTTTTTTAGATAAATCTATTTACTTTAGAAACGAGTTTTGGTATATTAGTTCCCGCAAATAAAAAACTACATCTAAAGACTATTTGGGGGGATAGGAAATTATTCAAGGAGATCACCATGTTAGACAGAACCGACTTAATCAATCAGCTTGCAGCTTCAATGGGCGCAGGACAATTTGCTCAGACTAAATTTGAGGAATCAAGATTCGACCCTGAGACCGGCACACTTTATTGTAATGGTATGGTTATTTCAGCCAGCGTTGCTGAACAGGCCATCAAGCATTTCGACCTTATGTACAAGAAATGTGATCTTAAAGAACCTACTTCAAGACAGATGGCGATGATCTATCAGACAGCTATCGAGGCCATCAAGATCATGCAGAACCCCAAGATAAAAATGTTTATGCAGGAAGAGATCAAGAAAGAAACTGAAGCCTTGAAAAAGTAATATTTCAATAATAACAGCCAGATGGTTAAGGAAAAGGAGAGTCTTAAGGCTCTCCTTTTTTGGTATAATTATCACATGGGAAAACGTAAATTTTTAACAACTAAATCGTTGATCACGTTTATTGTAGTTGCTTGTCTTGGGGGAGCTCTTTGCCTGTGCGGATTTTCTTTTGCCAGCGCAAAAGAACCCATGAGAACCTCGGATAAATCTGACATTACCATAGTGATGGTTGGGGATATTCTCCTCCATGAGCCAATAGAAGAGGCTGCAAAGGATGAGAATGGCAATTACAACTATGACTTTATTTTTGCAGGGATGAAGGATGAGATAAGCGCTGCAGACATAGCGATTGTCAATCAGGAAGTCATTATTGGAGGCAAGGAACTTGGAGTTTCCGGGTATCCGAGCTTTAATGCGGCCTATGAGGCAGGAGATGCTCTTGTAGGGGCAGGATTTGATGTGGTCTGTCACGGTACTAACCATGCTCTGGATAAGGGAAAAAACGGTGTTGTTAACTGTGTAAATTATTGGAAGACCCGGCACCCGGAGATTGCTGTTGTTGGGATCAATGGCAGTGAAGCGGAGTACAGTAATGTCACAATTGTAGAAAAAAAGGGAGTGCAGATAGCAGTCCTTAACTATACCTACGACACCAATGGTATTCCGCAGCCTTCGGATATGCCCCATGCCATCGATATGATGGATAAGGATAAGGTCATCGCTGATTTACAGTACGCTGAGGAAAATGCAGATTTTACCATCGTCTGTCCACACTGGGGAACGGAGTACAGGCTGACCCCGGATGCTTATCAGGAGTATTGGACCGGGATTTTCAGGAAATATGGTGCAGATCTGGTTATCGGAACTCATCCCCATGTGATTGAGCCCGTAACTATGCTAAAGGACGGGAATTCTGTGATCGTCAATAACCATGGCGGTGGTGATATGCTTGTTTACTATTCCCTTGGGAATTTCGTAAGCTGGACTTCTTCTTTGGGAAAAGGTGTCGCCAACAGAAGCGTCGGAGGCATGGCAACAGTAACCATCGGATTTGATAACAAGGATGCAGGGGCAGCGCCTGGGAGCGCAAGTGGCGCTAAGCCACGCAGTGAGGTTGTTATAAGAAATTACGGAGTCAGGGCCCTGGTGTGCCACCTTCAGGAAGGCCCCGGCGGCGCTGTGGTCTATCCCCTTTCTGAATACACAGACAGCCTCGGGGAAGTCAACGCAATAAAGGCGCAGGATACTTCTTTTTCCAGGCAATATTGTGTTGACTTATGTAATAAGGTATGGTGTAACGGGTGGAAGTAGAGTATAAGAATATGAAGAATAAAGCTATTTACAAGAAAATTGGGGTTGTGGCGTTTCCTATTATAATTCAGAACATCATTGACGCTTCGGTAAACAGCGCTGATGTCCTGATGCTGAACTATGTGGGACAGGATGCCATAAGCGCTGTGTCATTGGCAAACAGTCTGGTGGGAATCCTGTTCATGTTCCTGTATGGCATCGGAACAGGTATCGCGATGCTGGCAGCGCAGTATTACGGAAAAAAAGATCTTAAGACCATTGAAAAGATTGAGGGAATAGGTCTTAGATTCACGCTTCTTGTGGCGGCAATTGGTGCATTATGCTGCCTTATGATCCCAAAAACCCTGATGTTTATTTACACTTCGGATGAGACGCTTATTGAGTTGGGAGCCAGGTATCTTTTTTGCATGGCTCCGGGTCTGATCTTCTGGGCAATAAGTGCGGTTTACATGTCTATCTTAAGGTGCATAGGCAGGGTAGGAACCAGTACTGTAATTGAAACTTCAGCCCTGGTTATCAATGTATGTCTGAATGCGGTGTTTATCTTTGGACTACTTGGAGTGCCAAAGATGGGAGTTGTGGGCGTTGCCATTGCCACATCCATCAGCCGATTCGTTCAGCTTATTTTGTGCATCTATGTGTCTTTATCCGGGGCAAGCGTAAAGCTTACCTTTTCAACCATGTTCAAGCGGTACAGGCTTCTGGAGAAGGACTTCTTTACTATGGCACTTCCGGCTATCGCCAATGACCTGGTCTGGTCGGTTGCTTTTTCCATGTATTCCGTGATCCTTGGGCATCTTGGCAGTGATGCGGTCGCAGCCAACTCAATAGCAAATGTCGTCCGCAACCTGGGAACGGTGCTTTGCTATGGTATCGGGTCTGCATCAGGCATCATTGTGGGACAGATCCTGGGCGGAGGAAACCTGGAAGAGGGCATCAAAGCAGGCCATACGCTGCTTCGTCTTGCTGTGGTCGCCGGAATCATCGGAGGCTTCATAGTTCTGATGGTTATGCCATTTGCCGTAAAACATGCGTCGGTGACAGATACAGCCAGGGACTATCTGAAGTTCATGCTGCTTATCAACACCTACTATATTACCGGAACCGCAGTAAATACCACACTAATCGCCGGTGTTTTCCGGGCGGGAGGTGACAGCAGATTCGGTTTTATCTGCGATACCATAGATATGTGGTGCTACGCTGTTCCCCTTGGGCTTTTGGCGGCCTTCGTATTTAAACTCCCGGTGAAAGTCGTGTACTTTCTTTTATGTACCGATGAATTTGTAAAGTGGCCCTGGGTATTTAAGCATTTCTACAGTCATGAGTGGGCAAAAGATATTACGAGGGAAAACACGGATTGATTTTTATTGCCGGTTTTTATTTTTTCTTCCCTGTAAATCCCTTCTCATGTTCTTTTGTCAGAGCATCATGAATAGCCCTGGCGATAACCTCGTCAGGGGCTTTTTTTATGGCCTCAGCGGTTGGATTTTGTTTTACCTTTATCTCTTTTTTTGCTTCAGCGGTTGGATTTTGTTTTACCTTTATCTCTTTTTTTGCTTCAGCAGTTGGATTTAGTTTTGCCTTTACCTCTCCTTTGGCCGAGGGGACTGTAAGATTCTTCTTTTTATCCATTGTCTGCTCCTTCGTTGGGGCTGTTTACTGAATTAATTATACCCTATGTCAGAATGATTCTGATAACAACAAAAAAGGCTTGAAAACGTAATGTTTTCAAGCCTTTCTTAACTAGAGCAGGGGAAGCAGGATTCGAACCCGCATGAGCGGTTTTGGAGACCGGCATACTAGCCATTGTATGATTCCCCTATATGCCGTCGTCGCTATCGCACCGACGAAAGCTAGTATAGCATGATGAATTTGAAATGTAAAGGATTATTTTTGAAAATGTCCCGGCAATTGCATGCCATGTAAATGCTGAGGGAAACGGGGGTATACTGAGGGGGATGGGGGAAATGGGTTACTTTGCGAATTGGGACTTGGAGGTTTTTCAAATATATAGGAAAAAATGAGATTTACTTATGAAATTTTTTGGAATTGTCTTAAATGTCCATGAGGATTTTACAAATATACATGCATATCTGCAAATGACTTATGAAAAATCATTGGTTATCGAGACTTATAAGGACATTTTTTTCATAAGTAAATTAGAATTATGGTCAAATATTTGAAAAATCTTTCTGAAATCGGAAAACGTTTTCTTTTACCGGCTGATATGTTATACTCAAACTGTTTTAACAGGATGATTCGACGATCGGATGACAGAGCAATTAGATGACAGAGCAACCTCATGACAGAGTGACCGGATGACTGAACGTAGAGCCCAAGGCGCGGCGTCAGGCTACGCCTTGACCGCTTGAAAATAGAAGGGAAGAATACATGAAGAAGAGACTTGTTGCAGCATTACTTATATCAGCAGTTCTTTTAACTGCTTGTCAGGGAAAAGCGGGAAAGGAAGGCGCTTCCAATGGAGTGGACACCGCCGTCGACGCCACCCTCGCCACCGAGACCACCGACGCCGCCCCCGCCACCGAGACCACCGACACCCCTACCACCGCAGCAGAGAAGATGCCGCCGCTGAACATCATAGATGACAAATACAGGACCACCTATGAAATCTTTGTTTATTCCTTTGCGGACAGTAACGGAGATGGAATCGGTGATCTTCAGGGTGTCACTGACAAGCTGGATTATATCAACGACGGAGATGATTCCACGGATAGTGATCTTGGCTGCAATCAGATATGGCTCATGCCCATCATGCCATCGCCCACATATCACAAATACGACGTTACGGATTACATGAACATTGATCCTGAGTATGGCACTTTGGAGGACTTCGACAATCTGGTGAAGGCCTGTCATGACAGGGGCATCAATGTGATCATAGACCTTGTTATAAACCATTCCTCCAGCGAACATCCCTGGTTTAAGGAGGCAAAAGAGTATCTGAAAAACCGAAGCGATCTTGAGAGCCTCTACACAGGCAGCGGAGAGCCAATCTCTGAGATTGAGACAGAGTGTCCATATGTCTACTATTACAATTTTACCAAGGAAAATCAGACCGGTTATGAGAAGTTAAATGGCACAGACTGGTACTATGAAGCCCGCTTCTGGTCAGGAATGCCGGACCTTAACCTGTCAAACAGCGCAGTCTTTAGCGAGATCAGCGAGATCACAAAGTTCTGGACTGAGCGCGGTGTTGACGGCTTCAGGCTTGATGCTGTTGCATATTACTACACTGATAATAACGAGAAAAACATTGAGTTCATGACCCGTTTCAACGACATGGTAAAGAGTCAGAACGAGAATGCATATATTGTAGGCGAGGCCTGGACAGCCCAGTCTACCTACGCGGACTATTACAAGAGCGGAATCGACAGCTTTTTTGACTTTGACTTTTCCGGAAGTGAGGGTATGATAGCAACAGTGGCCCGTGGGAAAAAGGCACCGATCCTTTTTGCAAAGGCAATGGCGGCGGAAGAAGCACTGTATGATTCCAAGAACCCTGATTATGTAAATGCGCCTTTCTATACTAATCATGATATGGCAAGGAGCGCAGGCTACTTTGTTGGCAGGGGTTCGGAGAATATGGTAAAAATGGCCGGTGCGCTCAATCTCCTCATGGGCGGAAATGCTTTTGTATATTATGGCGAAGAACTGGGAATGAAGGGTTCGGGAAAAGATGAAAACAAGCGCGCTCCAATGCAGTGGACCAGCGCCACATCCGGCACTGCTAATGGAGCCATCATGTGCAACGGACCTAAAGATATGGAGAAGTTTGAAATGCCATATCCGCCGTTTGATGAGCAGGTAAAAGATCCGTATTCCATCTACAATTACTATAAAAAGGCGATTCGCCTGCGAAATACATTCCCTGTAATCGCAAGGGGAAAGACACAGCCCATAGAAGTGCTCTCAGATGAAACATCCGGAGTAGGAGCATTCCTTAGATATGGCAATACAGGACTCTCATCCGACTCTGATGATTACATCGTTTTTGATGAGAACGGTGACAATATAGGAATGGATGGAACTGTGAAACCGGCTCTTGGCACGAAGGATCCTTTATATGGAGAAGCAGCGCTTCTGATACTTATAAACAACGGAAAAGAAGATAAGACTGTTGATCTCTCCAAGTGGAGCGGAACGGGAAGCAGTCCGGAACTTGCCTACGAAATAAATGTCGGAGATGAGCGGTCAAGTCTTGAGGGCACCAGCCTGACAATTCCTTCCTATGGAATTGCAGTGATCAAATAAGCAAAAGAAATAGTAAGAACGCTAGGAAATGACCATGCAATCTGTAAATAAAGATTACGATAACTATATTTTTGACCTCTACGGAACCCTTATCGACATCCACACCGATGAAGAGAGAAAGGGTCTGTGGCAGGAAATGGCCGATTATATCAAGGAGAACTTCAGCTCTTTTTACAAGGGAGAGGATCTTCGCAAAAGATATATCGAAATCTGCCACGAAGAGGAAGAAATACTTAAATCTCAAAAAGGCCATGAGTGGCCTGAGATCAGAATAGAAAAGGTCTGGGCAAGGCTTATAGCAGAGGGACTAAAAGACCCGGGGAACACGAAAAAACAGGAAGATAACAAAAGCACCATAAACAGTCTGATTGATTCCGAAGCTATCCGCGCTCTCTGTATCTTTTTCAGGGAGAGCTCAAGAGATAAGTTCATGGTCTACGACGGAGTTATAGAGGCTTTAGACAGATTAAAGGCTGCAGGCAAGGGAATATATCTTTTGTCCAACGCCCAAAGGGCTTTTACGGAAAAAGAGCTGTCGGATGCGGGGCTAACAGATTACTTCGATGATATTTTCATTTCCTCGGATAAAGAGATAAAAAAGCCCCAGAAGGAATTTTTGGAATTACTTGTCAGCAAAAACGGGCTTTCAATTGACAAGTGTGTTATGATAGGTAATGACATTTTCAGCGACGTGGGTGTTGCGGCTAAAAACGGCATGAACAGTATCTTTTTGAATACCTACGACTTCTCAAAAAAGAAGATCGATGAGGAGATAAAGGAGCTGGGGATCAAGGGCTCATGTCTGATGCCTGTGGTCATCGAAGATGGTGACATACGCAGGATCCTGGAGAAAATATGAAGATGGAATTATGGATGAGGCAGCACTGCAAATACAGAAACAACTTATATGTAGTTACAGGCACTTGTCATTATCCATTAAATACAGAGAAAGGGGAATATTTACATGACAGATAAATTACCAAAGAGAGAAGAAGTCGCTTTAGATCTTACATGGCGCCTTGAAGATATTTATTCTGATGAAGCAGTATGGGAGGAAGAGCTTAAAAAGCTTGATGAGGTTTCCGATAAGATTGCTGCTTTTTCCGGCAAGCTTGGAGAGGGAGCGGACAAACTCCTTGCTATGCTCAAACTTGTTGAGGAACTTGAGCTTCATCTTGACAGAGTTCATGGCTATGCGCACATGAGAGAGGACCAGGACACTGCAAATGCCAAGTATCAGGCAATGAAGCAGCGCGCAATGTCAGCCTATGTTTTAAGCGGCGAAAAGACAGCTTTTGTAAACTCAGAGATTTTGGAGCTCTCTGACGAGACTATTGCAGATTACTACGCAAAAGAGGAAGGCCTTGCAAGATACAAGAGATTTATCGGTGAGGTTAGAAGACTTAAGGATCACATGCTCAGTACTGAGATGGAGCAGCTTCTTGCTTCTGCTGTTGAGATCCAGGGCGCATCACAGAAGGCATACGGAATGCTTTCCAACGCAGACCTCAAGTTCCCATCAGTTAAGGACAGTGAGGGAAAAGAGGTTACTCTTTCAAACGGAAGATTTGTTCCAACTCAGATGTCCAAGGACAGAAATCTCAGAAAGAACAGCTTCGAGGCTTTCTATGGCAGATATGAGGAGTTCAAGAACACCTGGGCTTCTATGTACGATGGAGAAGTTAAGGGACGTATTTTTGAGGCTAAGGCAAGAAAATACGGTTCTGCTTTTGAGGCTGCAGTTGACGGAAATGATGTTTCTCCTTCTGTTTGCGACGCACTTTTTGAGTCCATTCACAACAACATGGACAAGATGCACAGATATGTGACACTTCGTAAGAAGCTCCTTGGGGTAGATGAGCTTCACATGTACGATGTTTATGTTCCTATGCTTCCTGACTTCGATATGAAGGTTTCCTATGAGGAGGCAAAAGAGCTTTCACTTAAGGCCCTTGCACCTCTTGGAGAGGATTATCTTGAAGTGGTAAAAGAGGCTTATGAGAACAGATGGATCGATGTTATAGAGAATGAAGGAAAAAGAGGCGGAGCTTATTCATCAGGTGTATATGATGTACATCCTTACATGCTCCTTAACTATAACGATACTCTCGATGATGTATTTACGCTGGTTCACGAGATGGGACACTCAATGCACACATGGTACTCCAACAAGGCTCAGACCATCATGGATGCAGGCTACAAGATCTTTGTTGCAGAAGTTGCTTCCACAACAAACGAGGTTCTTCTTTATCATTACATGAAAGATCATGCAAAGAGCAAAGAGGAGAAGGCATTTATCATCAACCATTTCCTTGACAGCTTCAAGGGCACAATGTTCCGCCAGACCATGTTTGAGGAGTTCGAGAGAAAGACCTGTGAAATGGCTGAGGCAGGAACACCTCTTACAGCTGAGGCGCTCTATGATGTATATCTTGACCTCAACAAGCAGTACTTCGGAAAAGATATGATTTCTGACCCTCAGATCGGATGGGAGTGGTGCAGAATTCCTCACTTCTATTACAACTTCTATGTATATCAGTATGCTACAAGCTTTGCGGCTGCTGTTGCTATTGCTGACCGCATTCTTAAGGAAGGTGCTCCTGCAGTTGAGCAGTACAAGAAGTTCCTTTCAAGCGGATGCACACAGGATCCTGTAAGTCTTCTTAAGATTGCAGGTGTTGATCTTACAACAAAGGCACCTATCGATTCTGCTCTTGCAGTATTCGGTGAGGCAATTTCAGAAATGGAAGAAATCTCTAAGTAATATGAAGTATTTTTTAATGTATATCAAACAAACATTGCGGTTTGTACTTAAGCCTATGTCTTTTGTTCCCGCGATCATAATGATGTGTTTTATCTTTATGTTCAGTGATCAGGACGCTTCCACCAGTAGCCAGCTCAGCTACAGGGTGGGAGTAAAGGTTTTTACCATGGCCAATGAGACTCTGGACAGAGGATGGTCCACAGGGCAGATTGAGAAGCTCTCAAGAGAATCCCAGTACTATCTGCGAAAGACAGCTCATTTTACGGAGTACTTTTTACTGGCTGTGTCTGTGGCCTTTCCGCTTTATGTCTACGGAGTAAGAGGACTGTGGCTTCTGCTTTTCGCAGGAGGCTTTTGCATAGCCTTTGCGTGTCTTGATGAATATCATCAAACCTTTTCAGCCGGGCGAAGTCCACAGAAGAAGGACGTATTCATAGACAGCTGTGGTGTTATCCTTGGTGTTATCATCACGAGAATTGTTGGATGGACAGGAAGAATGACAATATTCAGACCACTTTCCAACAGAAAAAAAGAAAAACCTATTGACATTTGAGTTTTCACTGTGCTATATTACTTGAGTATTTGAAAACAAAGCAGAGTATCCACTCTCACCCTGCGGCGCAGCTGGCAGGCGTTAATATCTTTTCAAAACATTCTTTATTTCAAGAGTTTTGATGCGATTTATGTGGATACATTTGCGAGTGTATCCACTTTTTTTATCTTTCGGAGGGAAAAACCATTAGCGAATTATTTATTAACGATCAGATCAGAGCTAAAGAGGTAAGAGTTATCGGTATTGACGGGGAACAGCTTGGCGTTATGCCTATTCAGGAGGCCAGGAACATTGCTGATGAAGAAGGCGTTGATCTTGTTATGATCGCACCTACAGCAAAACCACCTGTTTGCAGAGTTGTTGACTACGGTAAATTTAAGTATGAGCACAGTGAAAACTCAAATGTCAATAGGTTTTTCTTTTTTTCTGTTGGAAAGTGGTCTGAATATTGT
>JAILMY010000029.1 GCA_024692165.1 Butyrivibrio sp.
GTAGAGCACCTGACTCTTAATCAGGTTGTCCAGGGTTCGAGACCCTGGCGGTGCACGCCGAGTACTGTTTTCGTGGGTATATCCCATGGGGATGGTACTTTTTTTCGCGTTAAAGTGAGCCACGCAAGATAAAAGACATAAAATATTGTTCGTGGGGAGCTTGCTCACCTAAGAACTGTATTTTATGTCTTTTAATTTATGCGGCGAACGCCGCGTAAATGAGAAATTCGCAAAGCGAATTTCGAATCTTGCGTACCTAATCGAATGCCGCGACAACGACGCCAGAAGTGCAGAAATCTATGATTTCGTCGCACTTCACGCACAGCGTGTGAACAAGCGCAGCGGTTACGAGTCTGTCGGCATGGCTTCACCTCACCCCCACATACGCATCTACATCCTTCACCTCATACTCCTTTATCCTCACCCCATCATAGCAGTGTTCAAACACAACCACCGCCTCGGCGCCCTTCTTTGTCTCATCCATCTTTCCCTGATAGGCCCTGAAATTCCCCAAAGAATAAAACACCACGGTTTTTCTTCCAGATTCGCAGCTGATCTCGCTTACCTCCTGCACCACATGAGGATGACTTCCAATGACCACATCAGCTCCTGCCTCAGCCAAAAACTGTGCCATCTCCTTCTGTTCATCACTTACTTCGCTCTCATATTCATTCCCCCAATGGGCAAATACGATCACAAAATCCACCTCTGCCTTTGCATCTTCAATATCCTTCCTTACCTGCTGCCTCTCCTTCTCATCCCGGGGAAGGTAGTGTACCGCAAAAGGATATTTATCCGAAGCATCCATTCCATTTGTCCCATATGTATAGGAAAAAAGCGCAAACTTAAGTCCGTTTCTTGAAATCACTTCATAGGGCCTGTATTCTTTATCTCCACTATTTTGTACTCCAATGGCCTTGATCCCATTTTCCTCATAAAAGGCAGTTGTCACATCAATTCCATAGATTCCCTTGTCGAGAGCATGGTTATTTCCACAGACCGCAATATCAAATCCTGCAGCTGCCAATACCTTACCTACTTCCATGGGTGATCCAAACAACGGATATCCACTCACCGCAGATTCCTTATCCACAAGAACGGTTTCCGCCCCAAAAGCTGCTATATCGGCCTCTTTGATCTCTTTTTCAAAACCCTCATATAAAAATCCGTATTCGCCACCTTCATGGCTATTGGCGTAGTCCATGATCTCACGATGAATGATGTTATCCCCAAAAGCTATAAATCTGACCTCATTATCCACATTTTTCAGGCCAAAGGACTCCCATCTCCAAAGGGTATTATTCCCCTCTGTATCCTCCAAAAGAAGGGTATCCTCATTCTCCCCTATAACCTTCATCCTGGTCACTTCACGGCCTATGTCAGAAGCAAACCATAACGGCTTAAGCTCTCCGTCTTTCAAAACGTCATAGATAAAAATATGCTGTGAAAGCTCCTTTTCATCCTCCAAAACCCAGAATGGCCTGTGCTTCCCAAATCGCCCTCTTTTCCATAAAAGCTCGATCTTTTCCGGCTCTCCGTCTCTGTCTATATCCGCAAAAAGAGTGTCCTGAACCTTTGTTGAAATACTGCGCTTCCACAGGAAAAATATGCAGCAAAAGGCTACTGCTATCCCAAAGAGAAGCAGTAGCCCCAAATATATCTTTCTTTTTTCTGATTTGCCCGTCATCTGTTTCCTACTCGGTAGCTTGATGTCCACTGAGGCTGCTCCGGAGCCTTGTCGGCCTCAACCCAGTTCCAGTCATCATCCAAATATCCGCCGGCTAATCTGTTTCTCCACTCGCTATCTGTCATGCGCTCAGATATAGGCATTTCAAACTGGTAGAAGCTGTAAACACTTCCTCTTCCAATGTGAAGCTTTCCGTCAATAGGGAATACCACGTACAAAGTATCAACCTTGCCTGTTCCAACCTCCAAAACTGTTCCATTTGGATCAGTAGCGATATCCGCAACAACAGGAGAAGGAGCCTGAAAACTGTCGGAAGGAGCCTCTTCCATTTCCTCCTTGTTCACTTCAATCCAAAAATGCTCTATATATCCGCCGTAGCATCTGATAAACTCGTAGTCATCCTCTGTTATCTCGGCATTTGTCAGCTCTTTTTCCGAAATCTCAAGAAGCCTTTTGGCAATCTCAGTAAGCTTTTCAAGGTTCTCCTTCTCACCGCTTCCTAACATTCCGCATTCCTCAAGACCTTTCTTTGTCTTTTCAGAAAGAGCGATGAACCTGCTGTAGATCACCGGCTGAGGATCGACATATCCTCTGTCATCAAGGACTTCCATGTCTCCGCCGCCCATCTCCGCCATAAGCTGCTTCGAATAGAGAATGGTGTCGTGCTTAAGCTCTGCAAAAGAACCTGCAAAGGTCTCCAGATTCTTTTTTGTCCACTCTTCCGACTGCATGTAGGAAGGGTATCCCTCTTTCTTCTGCTCAAAAAGTGGTCTTAAAATATTAAGCCATCCGGAATACAGGCTTGCATCCCACAGACTTGCATCAGAATTATCAAAATGCTCCCGGGCAAAAAACAGATTCTCATTATAGTTCTTGTACTCTGTGTCACCCTGCTCTTTCAATATATCAAGTGCAGTCTCGGAGCCAAGAGCTGCTGCCACGTCCAGAGTATCCGGAAGGTATCTTCTTTCGCCGTTTTCGTTTTCCTCAACAGCACTGTACACAAGTCTTTGCATGATTGCAGCGTCGATTGTAAAACGCTGGCCCAAAAATCGGTAGGACGGAATGACAGGATTCTCGCCCTCTCTTACAGGAATTGAATTGATCTTTGGGGGATCCAATGCCATGAGCTTCTCTCCACAGTCATTTAAGGCCGCTTCATTTCCGACAAGGTCTTTCGCCTCCGGAATCTGTCCGTAGGCACTTTCAATCTGTGTAATAACCTGGTCGTATCCGGGATCATCGGATGCTCCGGCAAAAAAGCCTGTGATCTTGTAAATGTCCTTCCAGGCCTCAGGATCCTTGTCTATGGCAAGACTCATTAAAACTGCACTCTTTACCATCTCCTGGCTTTCAAAAGGAAAACCGATTCTGCCATACCACATCATTGTGCGGAAATACTTCTCAAGGTTCTCATCACCCTCATAGTATCCCCTTGGCTTGTACTGGGTATAATCCTCATTTTTGCCGGTGAGGGCACATTCCTCAATCCCGGCAGCTTCCATTATCTTGTCGTACTCTGCATGTACTACGCTGTTAAATTCGGCATCATTGGGCACAGCAGATACTGCATTATCCTGCAAAAGCTCAGCTACGTAAAAGAACTCCATATTGCGAAGGGCTGCTTCTTTCCACTCAGATCCCTGAAGCTCCTTGTACTGGTTTACTGACTCCTCCATCATGCTCTGGGTAAGGGTCTTAAGCCTGTCGGAAAGAAAGTCCCTTTCTGTCTGTTTCATCAGATACGCAAAATACAGATGATACGTGTGCATAAGAGAGTCAACAGTTACAAAATTCGGGAACATCAGGTATCTGTTGCTTTCATATACATCAAAAAACTCATTATATGAATCTCTTACAACCGCAAAATTGTTTGTAATAAGCCCCTGTCTCAGCTCTGCAGCAGTCTCCGAGGCATATTCGTGAGATGGATTAAACCAGTTGTCAAATTCATCCTCATATTCAACATTGGAAAAATCCTCAGCAACCTTGTAGGGCTCCACAGAGGGCACAAGATTCACGTCATAGTATATTTCTTCATCAGTTACTTCATTTTCATTCTGTGCCTCAGCCACAGGCTCTTTTTCCGCCTCTGCCCCTGTCTGGAAATCATCACTGTTATCTTCAGTTACCTGCTGCGAAGTAACATCACCGGCTGCTTCATCAGCCCTGGGCGCACTTCCACAGGCGCTCATCACCATTGTTGCTGCAATAAGCGCCGCCAACACTCTTTTCTTCATAACCTCTTCCTTCCTTCTGACTGAAATTCACGTTTACTCCAATTATCATAGTACATAAAGCGGCACAAATCAAAAACGCGCCGACTCCGGGGTTAGCCGAAGCGGCGCGTAAGCGTCATTATTTAGCTTATTCGTTGGCTTTTTCAGGGTGCTCAAGCATCTCCTGCATTGTGTGCCAGCCAAGGACCGCACATTTTACTCTGGCGGGCATATGAGCCACATCCTGAAGCGCTGCTGCCTCATCAAGAGCCTCAATGCTCTCCTCATCAGTGATCTCGCCCTTGATCATGCCCATGAAGGTTCCGGCAAGCTTTATGGCCTCATCCTTCTTCTTTCCTATGATCTGGTCAGCCATCATATCCACGGAAGCCTGGGATATAGCACATCCGCTTCCCTCATACATGGCATCTGTAATAACATCTCCGTCTATCTTAAGCTGCAAGGTGATATCATCGCCGCAGCTTGGATTAACACCTCGAAGCACCAGGTCTGCCGACTCCATCTTGCCTTTATGAACAGGATGCATGTTATGCTCATTTACTATTTCACGATATAACTGCTTAAGCTCCATAACCCATAACCTCTCTTACAAGAGACAGCTTCTCAAGGAATCTGTCGACTTCCTCTTCTGTATTATAGAAATATACACTTGCTCTGGAAGTGGACCCAGCTCCGATAAACTGCATAAGAGGCTGTGCACAGTGATGTCCTGCCCTGATGCAAACATGATCATCATTGAGAACTGAAGACATGTCATGAGGGTGAACGCCATCCATTGTAAAAGTAACAATTCCACAGTGCTTTGAAGGATCCTTTGAGCCGTAAACCTTGATATAAGGGAGCTTTGCAAGGCCTTCCATAAGACGCTTTGTAAGTTTCTCCTCCTGCTCTTTTATGGCATCAAAGCCAACCTTTTCAAGATAATCAATAGCAGCGGCAAGACCTACAGCATCTCCTGCGTTTACTGTACCTGCCTCAAACTTATGAGGAAGCTCAGCATAGGTCGCATCTTCTCTTGTAACATATTCTATCATTTCTCCGCCTGTTAAAAAAGGCTGCATATTTTCCAAAAGCTCTTTTCTTCCATATAAGACACCGATTCCCATTGGTGCCATCATCTTGTGTCCTGAGAAGGCAAAAAAATCTGCACCAAGCTCCTTAACATCCACCTTCATATGAGGTGTGGACTGTGCTCCGTCAACAACTACAACGGCGCCCTTTTTATGAGCATATTCGGCTATCTCTTTTACCGGATTTGTTACTCCCATTACATTGGAAACATGGCCCAGTGCAACAATCCTGGTTCTGTCCGTGATCTTGGATTCATATTCCTCTTTGGAAATAACACCCTCTTCATCAGGCTCTAAGTATACGAGCTTTGCGTGATTTTTCTTTGCTACCATCTGCCATGGAAGCATGTTGCTATGATGCTCCATAACTGTAATTACGATCTCATCACCCTCGCCTACGTTATCCATGCCGTAACTGTAAGCCACCAGGTTCAGGGATTCTGTGGTATTTCTGGTAAAAATGATCTCCTCAGTGCCTACGCCCCCTATGAATCCTGCAACCTTCTTTCTTGCATCTTCATAGGCTTCGGTAGCTGCCATACTCCAGTCGTAAAGACCTCTTAAAGGATTGGCATTAGCTGTTTTATAAAAATTTGTCACAGCATCCAGCACCTGATTGGGTCTCTGGGCTGTAGCCGCATTATCAAAATATACGTAATCGCCGGATTTCAGGATATCGAAATCCTCGCGAAATTCTGCCAGATTGCTCATAAATCTCCTCACCAAAGTATGATATCGGATAGATCATACAATGTTCTGAATATAGTAATGTACTCTCTGCATAAGCTCAGGATCAGGAATCATTCTGGCTACACTCTCAAGTCTTGCCTTGATCATGATGCGCTTTGCCTCTTCCTCATCGATGCCTCTTGACTGCATGTAGAAAAGAAGATCCTCACCAAGCTGTCCGATAGTAGCTCCGTGTCTTCCGTCCACGTCCTCCTCCTGACAGAGGATAATAGGCATGGTTCTGTTGATAACGTCCTGACTAAGAAGCAGAGTATCCTCCTGCTCATCGCCTGCAGAACCTGAACTTCCGTTTTTGAAATCAATGGTAAAACGAAGTGTCTTCTGGGCTTCTTCCATTAAAACGCCCTTAAACTGCATATTGGCGTTTGTCTTCTTACCTCTGTGATCAGCCACATAATTGATATCCAGGCTGTGGTCGCCCCTTCTAAGATATCCCATATCACTGGTAAAATCAGACTCTTTCTCTGAAAGGTTTGTATAACAGCCGGTCCATACATTCTTTCCCCCAAGTTCCAGGGAAATGACTCTGATAGCGCCCTTTTCAAAGCAGGCACCGCCAAGATCATCGAAATGCACAAACTCTTTTCCCAAAAGCTGTGATCTTACAACTGTAACCTTTGCACCTTCCTCCGCAAGGATCCTGGTGCTGAGGCCAAGGAATCCCTTTGCCTCATTGTCTGAAGTAATGTCCATGATGATTGTCACTTCAGAATTCTTACGGGCATGGATGACATGAGCCGAAAGAGCCCCGTCTCCATCCTGCATGTCATAGCTTAGGATAATGGGCTTTTCTACCTTTACTCCCTCTTCCACAGTGTAGACATCTGCCTTTACTCCAAGAGAGTTCATCAGATTGTCCACATCAATTCCCATACCGGTTCTAAGGGCCTGTTCCTTGTCCCTTGCGGAGGTATCGCCGTTTGGCTCTCCCGGAACACCGGTGGAAGAAAGGATCCTCTCCTTGTTATCTCTAAAGATCTGTCCGGCCTCTTCAAAGGAAACCTCGCTCTTTAGACTAACGCCCTGAGGAACCTCCTTAGGCTTGGGAGACGAAAGCTTTTCAATTTCAATATCTGAAGCGTTTATCGCGCTGTCGTTTACATGAAGAAAATTGTAGGTAAATACAGGCAGCACGTTTACTTTCATATTTAAATCAGTATTCATAAAACCTGCTCCTTTAATGTCCGCTCATTTCAAGCTTGATAAGATTGTTCATCTCAACCGCATACTCAAGCGGAAGCTCCTTGGAAACCGGATTTGCAAATCCGCTGACGATCATGGCCTTTGCATCCTCCTCAGTGATACCACGGGACATGAGATAGAATACAGCTTCATCACTGATTCTTCCAATCTTGGCCTCGTGTCCTACATCAGCATCATTGGTACGGATATCCATTGCAGGAATAGTATCTGCTCTGGAAATACTATCGAGCATCAGTGAATCACAGGATACGGAAGCCTTAGCCTTTTTAGCTGTCTTCTGAATTGTGACACTGCTTCGATAAGTTCCGATTCCGCCGTCCTTGGAGATGGACTTTGTGGAAATAACCGAAGATGTTCTCTCTCCGATGTGAACAACCTTCGCGCCTGTATCCAGGTTCTGTCCCTTGCCGGCAAAGGTGATACCGGTAAACTCCATCTTGGAACCATCGCCCTTGAGGATTGTCATAGGATAGAGGTATGAGGTATGGGACCCAAAAGAACCTGAAACCCACTCCATTATTCCGCCTTCCTCAACAACTGCTCTCTTGGTGTTAAGGTTGTACATATTCTTTGACCAGTTCTCAATAGTTGAGTAACGAAGTCTCGCATTTTTACCAACATAAAGTTCTACGCAGCCGGCATGAAGATTGGCAACGTTGTACTTTGGTGCTGAACACCCTTCTATGAAATGAAGGTCTGCACCCTCATCTACGATGATAAGTGTATGCTCGAACTGTCCTGCGCCTGCTGCATTTAATCTGAAGTATGACTGAAGTGGAATATCCACCTTTACTCCCTTTGGTACATATACAAAAGAACCGCCGGACCATACAGCGCCGTGAAGAGCTGCAAACTTGTGATCTGTAGGAGGCACAAGCTTCATGAAGTGCTCTTTTATCATATCAGCGTACTCGCCGTGAAGAGCGCTCTCAAGATCAGTGTAGATAACGCCCTGGGCTGCCACTTCATCTTTTACATTGTGGTAAACGAGCTCTGAGTCATACTGAGCTCCAACTCCGGCAAGAGATTCTCTCTCGGCCTGAGGAATTCCCAGTTTCTCAAAGGTGTTCTTGATTTCCTCCGGAACATCCTCCCATTTTCCCTTCATGTCAGACTTATGTCTTACATAGGAAGAGATTCTGGCCATATCGAGACCTTCTATGCTTGGTCCCCAGTTAGGCATCTTGATATTCTCGTAATGCTCAAGGCACTGGAGTCTGAAGTCTCTCATCCACTCAGGGTCATTCTTTTCCTCAGAAACCTTAAGAACTGTCTCTTTAGTAAGACCTTCTTCCATTCGGTAGAAGTCTTTTTCATTTTCTATATCTTTAAAATCGTATAAGCTGCGGTCAATGTCGGCCACAACCTGCTTGTTATCGGCCATCTGATATCCCTCTTAAATAAATCTCTCGAATCCGTGCTCGTTAATTTCATCAACCAAAGAGCCGTCGCCGGTGTGAACGATATTTCCCTTAACAAGAACATGAGTATAGTCAACGTGAAGTGACTCTAAGATCTTGGTGCTGTGGGTGATGATAAGAAGTGCTCCGTCCTTTTTCTTCTGATATTCCTCAACACCCTTAGATACTGTACGAACTGCATCTACATCAAGGCCTGAATCTGTCTCATCAAGGATTGCAAACTTAGGGCTGAGCATAAGAAGCTGAAGGATCTCTGCCTTCTTCTTCTCACCGCCTGAAAATCCAACGTTGAGATCTCTGTCTGCATAGGATTCATCCATGGAAAGAATCTCCATTGCAGCCTTAAGAGATTTCTGGAAAGCAAGAAGCTTTACCGGTGCTCCTGTCTGCGCATGGTATGCATTTCTGATGAAGCTGCTAAGGGATATTCCCGGAACCTCATATGGGTTCTGGAAAGAAAGGAACATTCCGGCCTTTGCTCTCTTATCAGAAGAAAGATCTGTAATGTCCTGTCCCTCAAATATGATATTTCCCTCGGTAACCACATAATGAGGATTGCCCATCAGTGTAAATCCCAGGGTGGATTTGCCGGCACCGTTAGGTCCCATGAGTACATGAGTCTCTCCCGGCTTAATATCAAGATTTATTCTATTAAGTATAGGAAGCTCGTTATCAATTGAAACTGATAAGTCCCTGACCTGCAATAAAGACTGCTCTGACATTGTATTTTCCCTTTCTTGGTGTTTTCCTAGTAACATAGTAGGAATTATAATAACACCACAATATTGCGGTGTCAAATAAACTATATCGAAACACAAACAAATAAATACTATCATAAAAGTGCTTGACATACTACATAAACTCACGTAAAATACAATCTTGTCAGCACCATGCGGGTGTAGTTCAATGGTAGAACACCAGCCTTCCAAGCTGGATACGTGGGTTCGATTCCCATCACCCGCTTACTGATATTTTTTTTGCAATTTTTTCAAATGCGAATGATTTGCATTTGCAATTAACCGACGCTATACTACCCTGTAGTTATTAATTGTTTTTTATTGTCAGGAGATATAAACATGGAAATGATAATTGATGTAGTTTTAGATGCAGTGATCGACTCTTTGAAGATCCTTCCGTTTTTATTTGTCACATATCTTATTATGGAGTACTTAGAGCACAAGACCTCTGAGTTCACTTCTTCTATAGTAGAGAAAACAGAATATCTTGGTCCTCTCTGGGGCGGACTTATCGGAATCTTTCCCCAGTGCGGATTTTCAGCGGCAGCTTCCAACTTCTATGCCGGAAGAGTCATAACTTTAGGAACACTGATTGCCATCTACCTGTCCACATCTGATGAGATGGTTCCTCTTTTTATTTCAGAGCATGTTCCGCTTCCTGTACTTATTAAGATTCTTGCCCTCAAGGCTTTGATAGGTATTATAGCAGGATTTATCATCGATTTTGTTGTACATGCTTATCACAAGGCCAAGAATAGATCCGCCAACGACCCTATCAGAATTGAAGCTCTTTGTGAAAAAGAGCACTGTCACTGCGAAGATGAGGAACATGAAGGCCTTATAGGAATCGTCCGCTCAGCTTTTGTTCACACCATTCACATTTTCCTCTTTGTTCTTATTTTTACTTTGATCCTTGGATTTGTGATCGAGCTTATAGGGGAAGAAAATCTGGCAGTGCTACTTAAGACAAGCCCTGTTATAAGCCATATTCTGGCCGGTCTCGTTGGACTTATTCCAAATTGTGCAGCATCTGTTATCATCACAGAGCTCTACCTTGATGAGATGATAACTCTGGGAACCATGATGTCAGGACTTCTTGTCAGCGCAGGCATCGGACTTTTAGTGCTCTTTAGAGTAAATGATGACAAGAGGGAGAATTTCAACATCGCTGTTTTACTTTTCTTTGTTGGAACAATCGTAGGTCTTTTACTTGATGGATTTAAGATAGTCCTCTGATACAAAAGGAGCATATATGAGCTGCAAGATACATGCCGAATCCTACAATGAGATAATAGAACGCAACTGGCCGGCGGGAATCAAGAAGACCCGTCAGAGAATGGATATTTTCGAGATCCTGTACGCTTCGGAGAATCCAATATCCGCCAATGACATCTTCGTTGCCATCACCAGGAGCCATCCACAGGAGATGTACGCCATCTCCACCATATACAGAAATCTGCTGGCCTTCGAAAAAGCAGGAGTCATCACCAAACACGTCCTTTCCACAGAGGACAACGCGGTATATGAGCTTAGCAGCAGGAGACATCACCACTATGCTGTATGTCTTTTGTGCCACAAGAAATTTCCAATTAACGCCTGTCCGCTTCATATCATCGAAGAGGATATAGATAATTCTCTTCCAGGCTTTGAGATCACAGGACACACCCTGGAAGTTTATGGCTACTGTAAGGATTGCAAATCGGAATAAATAAACTAAATAATATAAGAAAAAAACCTTCACAACCCGTTTGGATCGTGAAGGTTTTTATGTACTGACTAAAGCAATTGATTATTAACTAGTTACACCTGATGTTTAAAAATCTAATTGAATTAGTTGTTAGCTGTAGCCTCTGTTGTTGCCTCTGTAGCAGCCTCTGTTGACTCCTCAGCAGCTTCCTCTGTTGTAGCCTCTGTAGCTTCCTCAGTAGCCTCTGTTGTCTCCTCTGTAGCAACCTCTGTTGTCTCCTCAGCAGCTTCCTCTGTTGTAGCTTCTGTAGCCTCCTCAACAGCTTCCTCTGTTGTAGCTTCTGTAGCTTCCTCAACAGCTTCCTCAACTGTTGCCTCTACAGCTGGAGCCTCTGTTGCTGCCTCTCCGCAACCAGCAAGTACTGCTGCTGAAAGTGTTAAAACTGAAAGTAATGTTACGATGTTCTTTTTCATAATATTCTATTCTCCTCTTCTACTGATGCTTGCAATATAAAATTGCATGTCAATTGCTTCAGTACGAGAATAGATTATACCCTTGAGTTTTTATCATGTCATGAACCCATTTGTGCATATTGTATTATGAAATATCGTTTTCTTTGTACAAATGTTACAAAATTATTAATATATATCAATTTGAAAAGTATCCGCCAAAGCTCACCGTACCTGAATCTGTCTCCGGATCATAGTCAAGAACCATCGACACTCCTTCATCCGACACATCCTTAAGGCTGTCACAGGCAAATACTCTCTGGGTTCCATTCAAGTCCTTTACTATAAATTCCCACTGGAAGCTGTCTGTATGGATCTCAAGTGTTACACCCATAAGCGTATAGCCGGCTGCCAGCTTTTCACCTTCTCCGATCAGATTATCTGACAGATTATCTGTAGTCACATCTCTGAGAATTATGCTGGAAATATCAAATCCGGTCTTGTTTATAATATAGGCACCGATCTGCTTATTTTTCGCCAGCTCCTCATTGGCAGTGGTCTCTTCCTGATATGTTCCGTCCAGTTTCTTCTGGATAGCATCATATTGCCCCAGAAGAAGCTCTACTTCCGGGATCTTCTCATCGATCTTTTTATTGCTCAGCTTTGAAAAATCAGTCTCATATATGGCTGCTGCCTGGACTCCCAGCGCATCAAGCTCCGGTCTTAAGGAAGTATCTGCAATATCGAGATATTTCTCTTCTGCTGCTGCCTGATATTCCCTAAGCTGCCCTACAAATCCTTCTATCTCCCCCAGTTTCTCATCTGAGGCCTTACATCCCATCAGGGCAAACATCATTATTATAGAAACAACTAGCGCAATTGTCTTTTTCATTTCTGCTCCATGCTGTAATAGTAGTCCATGATAAGTCCCACTACATATCTGTAGCTGACTTTACCATCCGATACACCATTTACCTTCAGATTTGTATCAATAAAGGCATCTGCTGCCTTCTTTACGGTTTCAGTCTTAAATATAGCATTATCTTCCACTTCTTTCCAGCCGTCCTTGGACAGAAACTCGTTGTCGTACCTGACCCTGTCGGAAATCTTCACATGGGATTTGTATTCTTCTTTGCTCACCGCATTATAGAAATCATTGTTTATATAGTTAAGAACCCCAAGATATCCGCTGTACTCAAAAACGATATCATCCGAGCCGATACAGGCCAGAAATCCAAAGAAATTAGCCTCATCTTCATATATATATCCGTGGGTATGGGCAAGCTCATGACACATGGTGAAGGGCTTATTCATGAGGTTCATCCTGTCGTTATAATTTGCCTCCATAGAAAAGGGAAAATAATATCCCTGCATGTACTGCTGACACATAAAGTCAGAGAAATACAGTGCCTTAGGCGTCACATAAAATCCCGACAGCCTTGGATACTGCTCTCCCAGCTTTTTCATGGCATCGATGGATGTCTTTTTCATATCACCGTAGTAAGCCACATTCCCATTTTCATCATGGGGAACCACCTTGGATAGGTCATTGCACTTTTTTACCACATAGTCCCTTAGCCTGGCCAGATCTTCGACAGTGTACTCTGTCGCCGCTTCCTCCTGACGGATGCTGAGCTTTGACGTGTGATACAAAACGAAGCAGTTAAGGGTCATAAGAACTATGGTGATTGTCAAAAGAATCGGTGTAGTCCTGTAGAGGACATCGGAAATTGTATCAAAAGCCTTCTTTGCCGCAGAGGGCTTATCCGTCTTCCCGGTGAGCTTTCCCACTGCCATAAAGACCGTGTGGATCAGGATAAAAAGAACTGTGAAAATGATGTAGATCACCACGAGCACCAAAAGAATTTCCCCTACAGAAAACGGAAATATGCTGGTAATTCTTCCGTAAATACCTGTTAGTAGCGGAAATATATTGGCGACATAGAAATCAGAAAAAGATCTGCTGAGCCAGGCCGCCACATTGATCAGGGCGCAGACTCCCAGAATCACGATGATGGGCAGTGAATATGCCCGATTATTCCTTCTCAATAAAAAGTAACCCCCATTACTAATTATGTAATAACATGATATCAGTTCCTATGTTAGAATTAAAGTGTCAGATTATTACTGTAAGGAATGGGAATTGTATGAAACTTTTAGTTGCTGATGATGAAGTTGAACTGGCCAATGCGCTGGTTGCAATATTAAAGCATAGTAATTACACGGTTGATGCCGTATATAACGGAAATGACGCCCTGGACTATGCTCTGGCAGGGGACTATGACGGTATAATTCTGGATATCATGATGCCCGGCCTTGATGGCATGGAAGTCTTAAAGAGCCTACGCGACAAAGGCATCTCTTCACCGGTTCTTTTCCTGACTGCCAAATCCGAGGTGGATGACAGGATAAAGGGCCTTGATCTTGGAGCCGACGACTATATTCCAAAGCCCTTTGACATGGGAGAACTACTGGCAAGAGTACGTGCAATGCTCAGAAGAAAAGCGGATTTTGCTCCTTCAAATCTTAGCTGCGGAAATCTCACTCTTGACAGGGCTACCTTCGAAATGTCCACCGAGGGACATGAAAAGATACGTCTCTCCGGTAGAGAATTCCAGATGATGGAAATGCTCATGACATCTTCGGGAAGGATCATCTCCGTAGACACATTCATGGACCGTATTTGGGCAGATGGCGAAGCTGACGTGAACGTTGTATGGGTATATATCTCAAACCTCCGCAAAAAGCTCACCTCCCTTGAGGCCACCTGTGAGATAAAGGCTTCCCGTGGTCTTGGTTATTCCATCAATAAAACTACTTGAGGTTATCTATGGTAAAAAAACTAAGGCGCAAATTTGTTGTTACTGCAATGCTTTCTCTTCTGGCAATTCTTGTGGTAATGATCGCCGTAATTAACATCACGAATGCAGTGGGGGTCTTCAAGGATACCGATAGTCAGTTATCCATTCTGACCTCCAATAACGGCCTTTTTCCCGGCATGGAAAGAAATAGCCACTTGGGTCCCTTCGGGCCTTTTGATCCCTTCTCCTTTGACAGACTGCAAAACGCCAAAGTGATGGAAATGCCCTATCAGTCCAGATATTTCGTGGTCTGGTTCGACAGTTCTCAGAATATATCCGCCATTGATCTTATGCACATCGCCGCCGTTTCCGCTGAAGATGCCACAAACTACGGCCTTCAGGCTGCCGTTTCCGGCAAAGAAAAAGGTATGCTGCACTCCTACCGCTATCAGAAGGCAACCACTGATGAAGGCACCCTGTTCATTGTCTTTGTGGACATGTCCAACGCGCTACTGAACATTTACAGCCTCTTGTCGAAATCGATGCTTGTAGGGTTATTTGCTCTGGCAGCCATGTTTCTTTTAGTATTCATGTTCTCAACTCACGCTGTTGCGCCCGTTGTGGAATCCCTTGAAAAGCAAAAGCGCTTTATCACTGATGCCGGCCACGAGCTCAAGACCCCCCTTGCCGTTATCTCGGCAAACGTCGATGTTCTGGAGCTGGAAGCAGGGAAAAATGAGTGGACCTCCAGTATCCGCAATCAGATAAAGCGTATGAACAGTCTGGTAAAAAACCTTCTTACTCTCTCAAGGATGGACGAGGAGAGGATGCGCGTTGTTTTTTCCGACTTTGATCTTAGCAAAACCGTTGAAGAGACTGCCACATCATTCCAGGCTCTTGCCGAGTCCAAGGGCAAGAACTATCAGACAGAAATTGAAAGCGGCATACATATCACCGGAGATCAGAAATCAATTGAGCAGCTAACATCGCTTCTTTTGGATAACGCCATGAAATACTCTTCAGAAAAAGGCCTGATTCGCCTTACTCTTTCAAAAGATAAGCAGATCACCATGGAAGTATCAAACACCTGCGACTCTATTCCGGATGGAAACCTTGACCGACTCTTTGACCGCTTCTACAGAGCCGATTCCTCAAGAAGCCGCGATACAGGCGGATATGGCATAGGACTTTCCGTGGCAAGAGCCATAGCAAACTCCCACGGCGGAAACATTGAAGCCCTTAGGGATGGTGATAAGCTAATACGCTTTGTCGTTAAGCTTCCAAAGACGCTTCCCAAGAATATTGCTAAAGCAAATCACCCATAACCACGCCATTTCATGCTATAATTAAGTATCGAGTAAATCCAACTGAATATCGTTTTGTTCTGAATTTTGTTTTATGTCACTGAAAATCTGAAAATTCTGTATCGGAGGTGCATATGTATAAAAAAGGGGATAAGGTTATAATTCTGGATTACAACGACAAGCCACTGGTTCCTCAGGTTGTGGGCGAGATTGAGGATGTTTATGGCCCTGACAGGGTCAGACTTATTATGCCAGATGGCGCCGGCTGCCTTGAATTCACCAACAGATTCAAGAAGATCGATGAGAAGACCTACGCCAAGTATCATGACGCAATTCTTCAAAGGGAAAAGAAACTCCCCATTGACCTTCAGCTGGATATCAGGAAGTTTGCGTCAAAACATCCCAGACGAAGAAAAGACGAAATCATCAAACAATTCGATTTGGATAAGCGCTATGTATCGATCATCAACGCATACATGGGCCGTGAAATGATGTATGGCAAAGAGAATATCAACGAGAGATTCCTCTTTGAATACAAGGAAGCCCTCTACGGAATAGTAGAGACCAGAACCTTTTTCCATGAGCTGGATGACTCAATTGCCATCCCTGAGCTCCCTTGACTTTTGCTTCCTTGTAAAGGCTATGGAAAAACCCAAAAGGATATACACATAAGGTGTAGATACCATCTGGGAAAAAGATATCTGACTGTAAATAAAATATGAAAACACTGGGAGAATGCAGATTGTAACTGCGTTCTCCTTTTCTTTTGCTGTAAATGCATTGCAGATAACACTTATAAAAAGTCCCAGATAAAGAGATGCGCCAATAAGTCCTCTTTCAATAAGCACAGTAAGAAGCTCACAGTGGGCATTTGTCAGCACATCTGCTCCAAACACGTTGAAAAATGAGCCGTTCCATGCCGGATCCTTCATGGCGTAGGGATAGAGGCAGTCCTGGCCCACTCCCACCAGCTTTTGCCAGGGAGAAAGACCAAGGAAAATATCACTACACATTCTCCAGATGATACCCCTTCCGTTTCCGAATTCATCACTAAAGCTTCTGTAAAACACAATAATGCCAAGGACAGATGATATCGCTACCGCCGCCAAGATAATGCGTCTTATCAGAGCCTGTCTGTAGGATACATTTATCTCTTCCAGAAGTCTTACAAGCCTGTATAGGAAAAAAGCTGCGGCCATGATCACAATTCCAATACGCATGGATACAAGCTTTGTAAGCAGATTTTCCTCATAGGTGTAAAGTGATCCAAACAACACAAGGAGTAAATCTGCTGCCGCCATACCCATACCCAGCACAAAAAACTGAATGAGATACCTTTTTAGTGACTCTCTGCCGGTGCCTGTCAAAGAAATAAATGCCAGAAGCACATAACAAGCTATCACAATAAGAAGCGCCCCATCACTTCCCTGAAGGAATATTGCAGTAATCCCCGGGATCACATATATTCCCGACAGAAAAAAGAGCTTTGAAAAGGGCTTTTGGGCAAACATTATGCCCACACCCAGTGGTACAAACACCGAAAGAAAACCGGCATACCAGTTGATGTTTCCGATGGTGGCAAGATAGCCTGAGTCAGCACCGCCAAAAGACATAATAGAGATTCCAAAGCGGTTTGTGATCCCCAGAACAAATTCAAAGAATGGGACAAGGAGTATAAGGCCCGCCACCCATACTGGCATCTTCTCAAGCCTCGAAAAGACAATGGCAGCAAAAAACATTAAAAGCAGAGAAAGAAAGCCGCATCTCCAGCCTTCCATTCCAAGGAAGGCCGTTCTCTTATCTACAGAAAAAGCAAAAGACAAAAACCCCGACAGAAGCGTTCCATAGAGACAAAGCTCCGGTGTCTGCATGGGTTCAGGCTTTTTTACAGGCGCATAGGCTGTCCTGTCCTTATTTTTACTTAGTAAGGCAAGGAAATAAAGCGCAAAAAAGCAAAGACTAACTGCGATAAAACAGCTGGCCTTTGCCTCTCCAAGCTCATAATAGCCCCTATTCATATATAAAGGAACAATGCTACACACTGCTATCAGGTATAGCACCATAAGAAGCTGCATTTTTGTTATTCTCCCAACATACTTTTTATCTGAGGATTATCAGGATTTATCTCAAAGGACAGGGCTTTTTTTGTCACAGGGTGCTTTAGTTCAAACTTGTAGCTCACAAGACAGATATCCTTTATGCCCATTTCCTGCGAGTAGTTAACTGAAGCCTCCGATCCGTAGTTCTTTTCCCCAAGGATCGGATAGCCCAGGTGTGATAACTGAACTCTGATCTGGTGAAAGCGTCCGGTAAGGAGCTTTATCCTAAGAAGAGTCGTCTCCTCTGTCCTTTTTACTACCTCATACTCCAGCTGTGCCTTTTTTACATCACCGGCCACAGTCCTTATATTTTCCCCATTATCCAGAGTGATGACTCCGTCTTTAAGACTGTACTTCTCCTTCTCGTTAATGACCGCCGCAAAACCATCCTCTTTTCTTATAAGATAATCCGTAAGACTGCCCCTTTCATCAGGTATCACACCATAGCAAAGGGCATAGTAGTATTTGCCTGTGGTCCGCTTTTTTATCTGCTCCGAAATATCCCCGGCGGCCTTCCTTGTCTTGGCCAGCACCACTACCCCTTCCACCGGCTGGTCAAGCCTGTGGACCGTGGCTACGTAGGGCGGCTTTCCTGCCTTTCTGTCCTTTCTGGCAAGGTAGTTCCTGGCGGCACTCACCAGATCCATGGTGTAAGCCTTTGCCCCCTCCGTTGCAACCCCGGCAGGCTTGTGGCATACCAATATGTCATTATCCTCGTAAATATATCTGATATCTCTCATAGTGACTTAGCATCATTGTCCGCATTTTGCGGCAGGTAATTGTTCTGAATAAAAATATAAATATAAAAAGAAAAAACTCCTGTCCGGAATTTACCGGGCAGGAGCATCTTATCATACTTTAAATCTGTATCCAACACCCCAGATTGTTTCAATGTACTGAGGATTGGATGTATCATACTCAATTTTCTCACGGATCTTCTTGATATGAACCGTTACGGTTGCGATATCACCGATGGAATCCATGTTCCAGATCTTTCTGAAGAGCTCTTCCTTGGTAAATACGTGGTTTGGATTCTCCGCAAGGAAAGTAAGAAGATCGAACTCCTTGGTGGTGAAGCTCTTCTCCTCATCATCCACATATACTCTTCTGGCGGTCTTATCAATCTTAAGTCCACGGATCTCAACAAAGTCATTGGACTCATGACCTGAGCCAACAAGTCTTGAGTATCTTGCCATATGGGCCTTTACGCGGGCAACAAGCTCTGAAGGACTGAAAGGCTTGGTGATATAGTCATCTGCTCCAAGACCTAATCCTCTGATCTTGTCGATGTCATCCTTCTTGGCTGATACCATGAGGATTGGCACATCCTTCTTTTCTCTGATATGCTTACAAACCTCAAATCCATCCATTCCGGGAAGCATGAGGTCAAGAATGATCAGATCAAATTCTTCTGCAAGCGCTGTGGCAAGACCGGCATCACCTGTGTTTTCAATCTTTACTTCGAAGTCACTGAGCTCAAGATAATCCTTCTCAAGGTCGGCAATGGCTTCCTCATCCTCAACAATAAGAATTCTACTCATACACATTCACCTTTCTCTACTTTTAGATTTCATTCTCTACTGTAACTGCTTCAGAGTTGTCTGCATACTCAATATATTTCCTAAGAACGAAGTGCATGCAGGTTCCCTCTCCCTCATGGCTGGTAGCCCAGCTATAACCTCCATGATCCTCGATAATTTTCTTTACAATCGATAGTCCGATTCCACTTCCGCCCTGCTTGGAGTTTCTGGAAGCATCAGTTCTGTAGAATCTGTCGAAAATGTTAGGGATATCCTTTTGAGCGATTCCCTTACCATTATCCTCCAGCTCTACTCTGATGGAATCGATCTCATCCAATATCCTGATATCGATCTGTCCTGTTCCATCATCTCTATCAAGATATTTGACACTGTTGCTGACAATATTGTTGACTACTCGCTTGATCTGCTCCGGATCCGCAACGATCTGGGTCTCCGGCCCTGTTAAGTTGGAATAGTTAAGCTGTATGGACTTGCTCTCAAGATCTGCTCCGATCTCTTCGATACAGTCTCCAAAATAATCAGCAACGTTGAGCTTAACAAAGTTATAAGGAATTCTGTTGTTATCAATGCTGGAATACAATGTCAGCTCGTTTATCAGATTATTCATATCGTTGGCTTTGCTATAAATAATCTTGATATATTTCATCTGCTTCTCAGGGTTGTCTGCAACGCCCTCGATAAGGCCCTGTGAGTATCCTTTGATAGCAGTGATAGGTGTTTTCAGGTCGTGAGAAATGTTACTGATAAGCTCTTTGTTCTGTTTCTCACGCTCGATCTTTTCATCTGCGGATTCCTTAAGACGAAGTCTCATGTCCTCATAATTACGGTACATGGCTCCAATCTCGCCCTTTTCCTTGATGTCCGTGGGCAGCATGTAGTCGAAATTACCGTCCTGAATATGCTGCATTGCCACATTGAGCTCATCGATAGGTCTGAAAAAGCTTCTTCCGATCCACATTGTCAGCAAAAGGCTTGTAATAAGCAGTATCAGAATAATGGCAATCCCCATATAAATTACCAAAGAAGCTGTGAGTGCTGTCCTGATGCCTGAGATGATGTACAGACTTCCCTGCTCACCCGTGGAAAAAAAGAAATCAATCTGTTTTACCAGATGCTTGGAGGGTGTGTAGTAAATACCCTGGATATTTGTACCAAAGCCCGGTAATTCATCCATGACCTCATTGGCCCGGTCCATATTTGTCACATAATATACATCCGTGTCCCTCTTTACCAAAAGGAAGGAATACTTCGATGCTATACTCTTATCCAGGCTCTCTAAAAAAGTCTTATCCTCTAAAACGAACGGATTTACCAAAAGGGCAAGGGCTATCTCCCTGGACACATCGTCCGCCATGTTGGAGAAGGACTCACTTGGATCAGATAACATACCATAATCCACGCCCCCCGATAACTCCTGAACTCTCTGCTCATAATAGAGGTATCTTGCTATTGCCAAATATGATCCAACTGCCAAAACCACAGGTATAATGACTATCGCCATTGACGTAATTAAGAGTTTAGTACGAAATCGCATTATGTCCCCCTAGTTAGTATGGGTCAGTATACCTAATAAAATTATATCATAAAAACGTCAACGATTGAAAAATTTATAAAAATGTAGCACCGGTTTTTTTACCGGTGCTAATAAAGTCTTAATCATTAGGATATGCTTTTTTTATTCTGTCGTACTCTTCATCTGTTATTTCCATGACTGTTCCGTGCTTAAAACCATAAGGGAAACTGAATGCATTGTCTGACCTTACAAATCGTCCTGTAGATATATCTTTTGCCACAAAGGGCACATATCCCTGCTTTTCTTTTTCACATCCGTAGAAATCAAGCATGAGGCACCAGCTTCCATCTGGAAGTTTGTAGCATGTGGGCGCTTCATACTGCCCTTCCTCAAGCTTGTTCATCTCTTCATCAAAGGCCGGCATCCTCTCATAGTCACCGGCGAGTGATCTGCCCCTCTCGAGAATTATATGCGCTGGATTGAAGTCACTTTTTACAAATCTATAGTAATAACCATCCTCAAAAACAATGTTTGAATCGATGATCTGAGTGTCATCCTTTTTGCACAAAAGCTTTGGCTCTGAATAATTTATAAAATCACTGGTCTTCGCATAAAAAATAGCCATGTGATTGTCTGAATTTGCCGGGTATCTGGATGACCAGTGTACCATGTAGTCTTTTGTATCCTCATCGTAAATGATATCCGGAGCCCATGCACAGCCATAGTTTTCATCGACGACCTTTACCAGCTGCTGCTCAGACCAGTTTACAAGGTCCTCGGACTCCCATTTTGAAAGAAATTTACTGCCCCCTCTGTTGATGCGATTCCAGTCACTCTTATATTTGCTTGAAAAATTCCTGGCAAGGGCCAGATCTGTAGCAAGAATAACAAAAGTGTTATCCTTTTTTCTTGTTATAGTAAAGTCTCTTACTCCCATCTCCCCAAGATGGCTCTCCAGTACCGGATTTCCATTGTTTACCTGCTCCCAGTTAAATCCGTCTTTTGACAAGCCGAAATACACCTGCTCTCCATCAGGTGTAGTCTTTTCTTTGAAATGTGCAAATATATATGCGCTCATTTTCTCCTCCTGTGTCCCCATACATTTTGTTTTGAATAATTCAAAATATTATACTATATGCTAAATACTCTTGCATCATATTTCTGCCGTATGAATCCAATTATTTTTTGACTTGCTTCTTGCTATGAGAATTTATCTCTGATACACTTGAAAACGGATAGCGGAATACGTTTTCCTTTCAGTTTTTGAACTATTAATACCCAAGGAGGTTTAATAATGGTAAATTGGAATAATCTTGATACACTCAAATCATTTGATGAGCTTAAGAAGGTCCCTAAGGTTGATCTTGTAGCTGCTATGACAGGCGAGAATGGTGCGAAGAGAGTAAAGGAGTACTCCGTTCCCATGGCTGGCGATATGTCTTTTAACTATGCAGCAAAAGAGGTTGATGACAAGGTGCTTGCAGCACTTTCCGAAGTTGCTAAAGAGGCTCAACTTTCTGAGAAATATGAAGCTCTTTACAACGGCGAAGTTATCAATACCGGTGAAAAGAGAATGGTTCTTCACCAGCTCACAAGAGGCCAGCTCGGCAATAAAGTCGTTGCTGACGGCGTAGACAAGCGTGAATTCTATGTAAAAGAGCAGAAGAGAATCGCTGATTTTGCAAACAAAGTTCACTCCGGTGAAATAGCAAACGCCAAGGGCGAGAAGTTCACAACAGTTGTACAGATAGGTATTGGCGGATCTGATCTTGGCCCAAGAGCTATGTATCTCGCTCTTGAGAACTGGGCTCACAGAACCGGCAACTTTAAAATGGAAGCCAAGTTCATCAGTAATGTAGATCCTGATGATGCATCAGCTGTTCTTAACAGCGTTGATGTAGCTCATTCAATCTTTATCCTTGTGTCAAAGTCAGGTACAACCCTGGAGACACTTACAAACGAGTACTTCGTTATCGATGCTCTTAAGAAGGCAGGTCTTGATTCATCCAAGCACATGATCGCTGTAACTTCTGAGACATCACCTCTTGCAAAGAGTGATAACTACCTTGAAGCATTCTTCATGGATGATTATATCGGCGGACGTTACTCATCAACATCAGGCGTTGGCGGTGCAGTTCTTTCCCTTGCCTTTGGTCCTGACGTATTCGCTCAGTTCCTTGATGGCGCCGCTGAGGAAGATAAGCTTGCAACAAACAAGGATCTCCTTTCAAATCCTGCAATGCTTGATGCCATGATCGGCTTCTATGAGAGAAATGTCCTGGGCTATGACAGCACAGCAGTGCTTCCTTATTCACAGGGACTTAGCCGCTTCCCGGCACATCTCCAGCAGCTTGATATGGAGTCAAACGGCAAGAGTGTAAACCGCTTCGGCGAGCCTGTAGATTATGTAACAGGTCCTGTAATCTTTGGTGAACCCGGTACAAACGGACAGCACAGTTTCTATCAGCTTCTCCACCAGGGCACTGATATTATTCCTCTTCAGTTTATCGGCTTCAAGAACAGCCAGCTCAGAAACGATGTCAACATTCAGGACAGCACAAGCCAGCAGAAGCTCTGCGCTAACGTAGCTGCTCAGATCGTTGCATTTGCCTGCGGCAAGAAGGATGACAACCTCAACAAGAACTTTAAGGGCGGACGTCCTTCAAGCATCATCATCGGCGATGAGCTCAATCCTAAGTCTCTTGGTGCTCTTCTTGCTCACTTTGAGAACAAGGTTATGTTCCAGGGCTTTGTATGGAACATCAACAGCTTCGACCAGGAAGGTGTTCAGCTTGGTAAGGTTCTTGCCAAGAAGGTTCTTGCTCACGAGACAGACGGAGCACTGGCTGAGTACAGCAAGCTTCTGAATATCTGATCAAAGCCTTAGCGCTGATCCATCAAACAATAAGAGAACTGGCAGTAATGTCAGTTCTCTTTTCCAATAAAAAAGAGAACTGACTGGTTTTCCATCAGTTCTCCGTAGCATTTATGAACTTTATAAATATCAAAGATTTGCGATCATCTCAAGAACCAGAGCTGCGCAGTCCTTTGCAGCCTTTGCCTCGAAAACAGGGTAGTCTACGATATCACTGCCATCTGCCTTGTCGGAAATAGCGCGGATGATAAGGAATGGAATGTTGTTAAGATAGCATCCCTGGGCGATTGCTGCCCCTTCCATCTCAGTGCACATTCCGTCGAAGTCTCTTTTGATAGCGTCCTTAATCTCTCCTGAGCTGATGAACTGATCTCCGCTGCAAACTCTTCCCTCAAAAACTCCAAGATCAGGAGCTGCTGCCTTGATGGCTGCCTTAGCTTTTTCACGAAGCCCGGAATCTGCAGTAAAAGCAGCTGTTCCAAGCTGGGGAACCTCCCCCTTCTTATATCCGAATACTGTGGCATCCACATCGTGATAGCAGGCATCCGTTGAAAGAACAATGTCGCCAATGTTGATCCTTGCGTCAAGAGATCCGGCAACACCGGAGTTTATAACATGAGTTACACCAAAGATATCCACCAGGATCTGCACGCAGATTCCTGCATTAACCTTCGCAACGCCACTTCTTACCACAACTACTTCAGTGTTTCCGATTGTACCTTCAAAGAACTCCATTGAGGCCTTTTTCACAGTGTTCTTAATATTCATCTTACTCTTGAGGGTTTCAACCTCAACTTCCATAGCTCCGATAATTCCTATTTTCATACTGTAATCCTTTCGCTTTGTTTACATAGTAAATCTGCGGACCTTTTCAGCCCGCAGATAAATTAACTTATTCCGGATAGACAAGATGCTTCTCGTCAATGTTTCTCAGGGTGTTATCCAGATATTTCTTTGCAAGGAATTTGGCCATTCCCAGATTCATATCCAGATAGTTACCACAATCTCTTGCACTTGCTCCTGGAACTTCCCCCTCGAATGTGCTCATAAACTCATACATTCTTGTAATAAGGGGAACAACATCCTTAGATTCCAGATCTCCTGCAAGAACTACATAAAATCCTGTTCTGCAGCCCATAGGACCAAAGTAAATTGTTTTGTCCTTGTACTCCGGATCATTTCTAAGGAAAGTAGCTCCAAGATGCTCCATTGTATGAACTTCTGCTGTATTCATGACAGGTTCCTTGTTAGGGGCTGTCATTCTAAGGTCGAAGGTTGTGATTGTCTCCGCTCCAACCTTGTCCTTTCTGGAAACATAGATTCCAGGCTCTAAATCTAAGTGGTTTACTGTAAAGCTCGCGATTTTTTCCATTTTTATCAATCCTTTGCCGGTTCATTAAATACCTCATAAGAATCTCTAAGGTATTCACGAATTTTATTATAATCGCGATTGGCTATTGCTGTATAGAGGGTATCTACCAAAAACAGCTGGGCAAATCTTGAACTTGTAATTCCACTCTTTTTATCAATCTCAGGAGAGGTAGCAAATAAAACATAGTCACAGCCTGTGGTCAAGGCATTGTTTCCAAGCTTGGTCACCGCGATAGTGCATGCCTCGCGAGCCTTTGCAATGTTAAAGAGCTGCATGATCTCCTTATTCTTGGCATTGTCGCTAAAGAAGATTGCTACATCATCAGGACTTATCTGGGATAATGTCATCATATTCATATGATGGTCTTCATTGAAAACTACATTGTAGTGGATTCTAAGGAGTTTACAGTAAAGGTCATAAGCGGCTACAGAAGCAGTACCTACACCAAATACCTGAATCTGACTTGCAGCAACAATCTTGGTTACTACATCGCTGAAGGTTCCGGCATCAAATAATCTGTAGGTTGTCTGCACAGCCTGCACGCTGGTAGCACATATGTTATCAGCGATTGACTGGAGTGAAGTATACTCATTTACATCCTTAAATGCAATCTTAGGTCCGCCCTTGTCGGCCTGTGCCAGTGATGTATTGGCCTCAGCGTAGTAGGCATTTTTCAGGTCCTTAAGACCGCTATAACCAATAGCCTGCGCAAATCTTGTCCAGGCAGCCTGGGTTGTTCCTGAGAGTCTGGCCAGCTCTTTTATGGGATATTGGAACAGATCATCTTTCCTTTCCAATACATAATCTGCAACCAGTTTTTCGGAGGATGGAAGTGATTGGTAACAACTTTTAATCTTCTCACTTACTATATTCATAATTCACTCCTATAATGCAAATCAGTTAAAAAATAGACGTATTTCCACCACATAAATAGTATACCCCATAATTAGATTTAGTAACGAAATAAATTTTCAAACTTTTCAAAAGTAATCATAAAACTTTTATAAAATTAAGGAAAAAGTCTGAAATTAATGCTATATTCGATATAAGGCAGAGCTTTAGGCTGCATGGGAGTTAGCGGCCAAAACAATATATTTTTTCACCAGGAAAGGAGACTGAAATTATGAAATGGGTATGTCAGGTTTGCGGCTATGTACATGAAGGCGATCAGCCACCGGAGGCTTGTCCTGTATGTAAGGCACCTGCTTCAAAATTTACGCAGCAGGGAGAGGACATGGTTTGGGCAGCTGAGCATGTTGTTGGCGTAGCAAAGGGGGTTCCGGATGATATTATCGAAGACCTTCGCTCAAACTTTAACGCTGAGTGTTCAGAAGTTGGCATGTATCTTGCTATGAGCCGTCAGGCTTATCGTGAGGGCTATCCTGAGGTTGGTGATTACTATGCAAAGGCAGCCTGGGAAGAGGCTGAGCATGCAGCCAAGTTCGCAGAGCTTCTTGGAGAAGTTCTCACCGATTCAACAAAGAAGAATCTTCAGATGCGTGTAGATGCCGAAAACGGTGCAACACAGGGTAAGACAGATCTTGCAAAGAGAGCTAAGGCTCTTGATCTTGATGCTATTCACGATACAGTTCATGAAATGGCTCGTGATGAGGCAAGACACGGAAAAGCTTTCAAGGGACTTCTTGAGAGATACTTCAAGTAATATGAAATGTTTATAAATGATCAGTAAAGCTAAAAAGAGAACTGGCAGCATGTCAGTTCTCTTTTTAGCTTTACTGATCATCAGACATTATCCTTCTGATACTACTTAATTATCTTATCTTCATTACATTCTCATACTGAATAACATCCCCATACTGTGCAAGAAGCTGCCTTGCCATGCAGTCCACCTTGCCGGAATCATCCTTCTTTCTTGGGTCGCAGTGTTGATTTCCGTAAATTCCCATGATCACAGCGTCTTTTCCAAGGGAGTCATATTCCTTTACAAAGTTCTGAACCATGGCATTCTCACGATATGCATTGTCATCATTTTCGTAGTATTTTACTGCCTGAGCAATGTTGTCCTTGGTGCGGCGATATTCCTCGCTGTCTTCACCAAAGGCCTTCAGCGCGTAGTCAAGGTACCTTTCTCCCGTTGAGAAGTACTGATGCCCCACGTCTGTTCCATGAAACACGGTATCAGGACACTGCTCTTTTATCTGCTTATAAAAGTCAAAATGCTCCGGAACATGCGCAAGGGTTCCTTCAAGATCCGCATAAACCTGCTCCAGAATAGTATCGTCCTCAGCCTTCATCCACATATTTAGGAATTGTGCTGTAAAATAAGGCTGCTCCACAAAAAGATCCCTAAGACCCTGCTCATCATAGAGCTTCTTCCAGGCCTCAAACTCCTTGTCATAAGCATGCTGCTTACCATGTTTTTCCCCGTATAGATAAATCTTTGCCTGCTCTTTTGGATAATGAGGCTTGTAGCTGACAGTATTGAAAATTAATCCGGCAATGAAACAAGCCAGCAGTACTATTGCCAAAAGTATCCCTCTAGTTTTCTTTCTGCTTACCATGTTTCTTGCCTCCCACTCCTTTTATCTTGTAAGTACTGTCACTTTGTGGTCGATGTACTCTGATGTTAGGGAAAAAGAACTCTCTATCCCTTCGGTGATATACACATCTCCATCCATAGTGATAAATACGGCATCAAACCCCTCATGGTTCTTCCAATAATCTGTTGCCCCATCAAGTCCCTTTACAAAAAGAGCTGTGGAAAGCCCATCGCACATAAGGCCGTCCTCTCCGATTATGGTAACGGAGATAAGGCCGTTCTTAGCAGGTTTTCCTGTGCCTGGATCTAAAATATGCCAGTAGGTCTCCCCGTTTTCCTCAAAGTATCTTTCATAGCCTCCGGAGGTTATGATAGCCTTGTCCTTTGTTTCTATGACAGCAAAAACTCCGGATTTACTCTCTTTATATGGACTCTTTATTGCCACCTTCCAGTTTTCACCGCCGGGCTTTGTTCCGATGCACTGGACATTTCCCCCGAGGTTTATCAGAGCAGAGGTGACTCCCTGCCGCCTGAAATAATCAGCGATCCTGCTGCTGGTGTATCCCTTGGTAACACTGCCGAGATCGATCTGCATGCCGGGTTCTATGGTTGCGCTGCCATTATCAAGAGCTACCTTCCTGTAATCAACGCTCTGTAAAAGACTCGAAAGCTCTTTTTCCGATGGCACCTGATACTCTCCAGTGGTGAAACCCCAGGCCTTAAGGACTGGATAAATTGAAATATCAAGAGCGCCCTCTGTTTCCCTACAGATTTCAAGGGCCCTCGAAAGAAGATCACCTGTAATCTCAGAAAGCTCCGCCTTCCCATTACTGTTAAGGGCGCTGATCTCGCTCCCTTCATCGGTTACAGAGACCTTTTTCTCAATATCCCTGATCATGGCCTCAGCATCGGCAAGCACCTGATCATTACCATAGGCCTGAAGCTCCATTATGGTGTCCATGGCAAAAAGACTTCTGGTCTCCATGATCTTAGTACCGGGCATACTGCTGCAGCCACTTAAAAGCACTGCACAGGCTCCTGCCAGCGCTATATTCTTTTTTAGTAGTTTCTTTAGCTCAATCCTCATAACCTGATATTATCCGGCATAAACCAGCCCTTCAAACAAATCGTCAACCGAATCTCCTCCGATAGTTGCTGGGTACTCGGTGCTTGTAAACTGCATTCTGACAATTCTGCCATCCCCAAGCTGACAGTCAATCCAGTTCTCGGCATCTGTTCTAAGGGGCTTAAAGCTCTCGCCGGCAGAAATCACTGCTCCCTGCTCTGTTACATTACCATTTTCATCAACTACATCTGCTGTGATCTCTTTTGTGGAACGAATATCATCTGAGCACCATGACACTGTGTAATAGTCGCTGCTAAGCACAGGAATTCCGTCTGCTCCAACATTATAATCACCGTAGCAGATAAATGAACCAAAGCTGTCCTCTTTTCTTCCAAACTGCATCTTCTCAGGATCTGAGAAAAGAGGCTCTATATTGTATCCGTCACTATCCGAAGTCTCAAAAGAATGATAGTACATGGTGCCTGCTGCCTTTACATCGTCACCGGTAATGTCATACACCAAAAGTGCCCAGTAATCATCCATTTCAGGAATTGTCACATAGATATATTCCTTATTGTCACTAGTCTTAACATCGTAGAACTTAATAAACCTGTACTCAACAAAAAATGGCTCATCAATGGTCGCTGACTTGCCGTTTCTGATAAGTGTAAGATCCTTGGCATAGTCATCTCCGTTTTCATCCGGATCCTCAAACTCAGGAGTATATCTAAGATGCAGGCTTTCGTTGTCCTCATCATAGCTTGCGCTTGTAATATAAATATTCGCAGGAACTATATAGCTTCTGTTATCTGTTACTGCGAATCTCTCATCGATCATACCGGGAAACTCATCGTATCCGATAGTAATATCAGACATTCCGTATGCGTAGGCTGCAATCTCGTAAGGATTAAAGACCACATGAAGTCCGTCGTTTCCAAGATACCAGTTATAGCCATACTCGTAGTTTTCATAGTCCTCAGGATCGTTTTCCTTGGGATTAAATCTGTAGTGGGAAAGGCTGCTGTCCAGATCCATGAACTGGTCTTCGTCCTCAGCTGTCTCCAGGAGCTTATCCTTGATGACCTTATTAAACTCCTCTTCGTCAACCTTCACCACATCAGTAATTGCAATTTCTTTTCCGGTCTCTACATCATAGGTCTGCCCGCCGATTCCGTAGGAACCATGAACTCCGCCCAGAAAATCATAGCCATAGGAATAATAGCTGAGGATCTTCTCATCAGATCTTATTATGCTGATAGTATCCTCTGAAGCATAGGGACCATAAAATTCATATCCTTCTTTAAGGGAATTTTCAAAGTCCTCCTTGGCCATCTGTGTCTGTTCAGTGACATACTCCTCTGATCCTGCCTTGTCCGCAGCGGCAAGATCACTGAGGGTCTGATACATTTCAGGATAATAGTCCTTGCAGGAATCATCCATTAAAAGAACCTCATTGTAACCCTGGAACAGAAGGCCGTTGTTATAGGTAGAATAGTCTATCTCTGTGTCATCGGTTACCATATCGCCGTCGTAGTAGTTATAAAAATACTTTCTGGCTACGCGGTAGCTTGGCATTGGCTTTATTGTTGATACATCTGTAGCCTCGCCATCGTTGCCGCCTTCTGGAGTCTGCGCTGTTTCAGCTTCGCTACCTTCTGCGTTTTCTGTTTCTTCAAAGATACTGTCGTCTTTTCCGGCGTCATTTCCGCCTGCTCCACATCCGCAAAGTGCCAGGCATAATGCCCCCACTGTCAATAAATACTTTTTCTTCATTAATCATCTCTCCTCATAATTTGTTGTTCTGTAAAAATGTAAAGAGCCAAAGACTAGCCTTGACTCTTTTTATCATATCACTGTAATTCATCCATGATGATCTTAACTATGGTATCAGTTGCGCTGTGAAGACTGCTCTTACTCATGTTCTCCAGGTATTTCTCCCTGTTCTCGTACAGGTCCTCAATGGTCTCCACAAGAATGTCTTCGTCAAGCTCATCGTTATCAATCACAAGAGAAAATCCCTGCTGCTCAAAGGATTTTGCATTGAGCATCTGATCTCCGCGACTGGATTTAGTTGAAAGCGGAATAAGAATATTTGGTTTTTTAAGCGCCAGAAGCTCACATATGGAATTTGCTCCGGCTCTTGAAACCACAATATCCGCCATGGCGAAGATATCCTTAAGCTCGCTCTTTACGTATTCAAACTGCTTATATCCGGGAACAGACAACTTAAGGTTATCCATCTTCTCTTTTCCACAGATATGAACGACATTAAAGTTTGGAAGGAGCCTTGGAAGGGCGAATCTTACTGTCTCGTTAACCGACTGCGCTCCAAGACTTCCGCCGATTACCATAAGAACCGGCTTGTCATCTGTAAATCCGCAAAGCTCTTTACCTGCCTGTTTGGATCCCTGGCTGAGTTCATCCCTGATGGGTGTTCCTGTAAGGATTGCCTTGTCTGCCGGAAGAACTCTCATGGTCTCCGGGAAATTACAGCAGATCTTGCTGGCTCCTGTCATGCTGAGCTTGTTGGCAAGGCCCGGTGTCATATCAGATTCATGTACAATATACGGGATCTTCAAAAAGCCAGCCGCCCTTACTACAGGTACGCTGACAAAGCCACCCTTTGAAAATACGATATCCGGATTAATTCTCTTAAGCAGGGATATTGCCTCGGAAAAGCCCTTAAGAACTCTGAAAGGATCAGAAAAGTTCTTGGGGTCAAAGTATCTGCGAAGCTTTCCGGTGGATATTCCAAAATATGGAATATTGAAGTCCTCTATGAGCTTCTTCTCGATTCCTGTGTATGAACCAATATAAAAAATCTCAAATCCTGCTTCCTTCAGTGCAGGAATAAGCGCAATATTCGGTGTTACGTGGCCTGCACTTCCACCACCGGTAAGCACGATTCTCTTTGTAGCTGTATCGCTCACTTTTTTACCTTCTTCCAACTCTTGTTATGCGTTAGCCAGCTTCATAGCCTCTTCAATAGCGTATGAAAGCTGATCAGGACAAGATGTGCTTTTGGAGCCGCATCTGATGCCGCGAAGTTTTGCAATCGCATCCTCGCCCTTCATACCCTCAACAAGTCTTGATACTCCCTGAAGGTTACCGTTACATCCGTTTGTAAAGCTTACATGTTTGATGATTCCACCCTCAACGTCTATATCTATCTGGGTTGAGCATGTTCCTTTTGTCTTATAAACCATAAAAATACTATACTCCTGTCAAATAAAAATCTTGATACGGAGTATAGTATATCATTTTTGCCGTGCAAAGCCAATTTAATCCTCATGGCGAATAAGTCCCTGCTCCAGATATGGAACAATGTACTCATTTTCCACCCTTTCGGAAAACTCCCTTACACCTTCGATTGTCTCTTCGTAGTTGTCCAAAGTCATCTCGTAGTCCCCTGTGATTATCTGATCCAGCATCAGCCTGTTGATATCAGGGGAAAAATGTATGGTATCCATATAGTTATCCAGATTTGTAGCAACCTCTGGCTCATTCTGGAAGCAGAAAACCCTGACATTATCATAGGATAGCAGAGCCTTTGTCATCTGCTTTTCATTATAGATATAGGCATCCCTTTCACCGCTTCTTATGATTCCATCCCACCAAAGCATGGAGTAGATGGGGTAAAAGAAAATGAATTCCGTCTCCGGATGTGCCTCCACCTGCGCCGTTAAAAGAGCTATATTTGCATCCAGCTCGTTTTGATAGGCCGTCTCCTCCATCATGGGTGTTTCCACTTTTGCCCTGGTGTAAAGTCCCAAAGGCAGCTCCTTGTTAAAGCTTTTCCACTTTGCCCAGTTGTAGGAAAGTCCCTCATCATAATTTCCTATGAAAGAATTCGCCAGCTGATATGGAATCTTCGTAAGGATGACATCCTTATTGAAAAGATACTGCACATCATTAAAGGGATTCCTGTCATACAGGTACATAGGACAGCCTGTGGATTCGTATGTGGTCTCTGCTGATGCGGATAAAGAAGAAGGGTCTATGTTATAGAAGACTCTCTTGATCTCGTGGTCCTCATAGGCCACATCCAGAAGATAGCACAGATCCGCTGTGGCTCCGTAGGATCTTATGGCCTTTATGGATGTTCCGCCAAAGGCCTCGTCATACCAGTAATTATTGTTGTTCTCCATAACTGAAGACCCGACAAGAAGAGTGTCATAGTCAAAGTTTCGAAGCGTCCCAACACACTGATACTCCTTGTCGTGAAGCACAGCCTTAAGTCCAAACCAGGGCTTGTGATAGTGATAGAAGGGGTCCAAAGCAAACACTACCGCTGCCACCACAAACATCACAATAAGGATGCTGATAAGAAGCCTCTTTATGAAATTTGCCTCTTTGTTTTTATTTTCGTTCACGTTTCATCTTCCTGTTTCTAGAATTGGAAGTAAATAAAGGTACTTACATTTGATAATGATACAAAAGACCAGATAAACAGTACTGTCAAAAAGGCGATGGTCTTTTTATCAAAGGTTGTATCTTCAATGATCTGCTGCGTATTCTTTCTGGTCATTACAATGGCGCTTACCATAAGCAGCACTATCATGGTAACCATATAAACAACAATCTGCGCGGAGTCCATGCCAAGCTGGGAAAAGAGCTGCCTGAATACATAGTTTTCTGCAATCTCAAGATTCTCAGCAGTTCTATAAAAGAATCCCGGATAGGTCCAGAAAAACAGGCGCTTAAACATCTGAAAAGCATAGGTCATATTCTGAGCTCCAAAGAACACCAGCGATATTACAAACATAAGGAAGGTCAGTGCATTTCCAAGAGCTCTCGGAATTGTTAAAAGCGGGGTTTGTCTAAGCAGATATTTTGCTTTCTTGTTATTATTGCCACTTACCGCTGCTGTGTGAAGTTCGCTTTCCTTAACTCCCACAATTCCAAGATTATCCCATACTACTAAAAGGCCCTGCATCATACCCCAGCAGATATAGGTCCAGCCTGCACCGTGCCAAAGTCCGCTCAAAACAAACACAATAATTACGTTAATGATAGTGCGGATTTTGCCCTTTCGGCTGCCCCCAAGAGGGATGTAAACATATTTGATAAAGAATCTTGAAAGAGTCATGTGCCAGCGCTGCCACAGCTCTTTTGCCGTTGCCGCCTTATAAGGCGAATTAAAGTTTGTAGGAAGCTTAAAGCCCAGCATCAGGCTGACACCTCCGGCCATGTCACAGTAACCGGAAAAGTCCAGGTAAATCTGGAAAGTATAGGCCAGCATCACCACGATAACCGTAATGGTATCCAGATAGTAGGTGTATTTAAAGCCATAGACCACGATCTTTGAAAGGGTATCTGCCAGGATCACCTTCTTGGCAAGGCCTATGATAAAGGACATGATGCCCTTTGCCATCCTGTCGGCATCGTAGGTTCTAAGACTCTTGTCGTTAAACTGATCTATCATCTCTTTGTGAAAGGCTATTGGACCCTGGATCAGCTTGGGAAAATACACTGTGTACATCATGTACTGCAAAAGAGGATAATGAGGTGCATCGCCTCTTGCCCTGTCCACGATAAAAGAAATCTGACCAAAAGTAAAAAAGCTGATTCCTATGGGCATCAGAATCTGACGAGTTGTAAGCGCAGCCCCTGTCAGAGCATTTATATTGTCCACAAAAAATCCCATATACTTGAAATAGAATAAAAGCGCCAGATTAAATAAGACTCCGATGACCTTTAAAGCCCTTTTCTGCCCGGATCCTGACATTTTTTCCATAAGGGCGCTTAGTCCGTAATTAACCGCAAGGCTTACCAACAGCACCAGCAAAAATGACAGGCCAAAAGAGTAATAGAAATACAGTGACATCAATATCAAAAAGACATCTGCCACTGCATGTTTTCCTGTTTTATTTATGAAATGCCATCCGGCCAAAAGCATCGGCAGAAACAGCAGAATAAACCTGAAGGAATTAAATCCCATTTGTTTTCTCCAATTTAAATCAAGAACATCACGAAGAGTATAACAAATTCGAGACTGCAAGTAAAACATCCGGAAGGAACCTATCGTTCCCTCCGGATGTAATAGCTTTTGTTTATTCTAATTATTCAGCTGAAAGACGTATTGTTCCGAATACAGAAGGAGATGACCATCCGTTTCCTGTTGTGTCAGCCCAGCTAAGTGTTCCGCTTCTTGTGCCCTTCTCATTAGCATCGTTGATCTGAAGCTCAAGTCCAACTCTGCTTCCAGCCCACTTCTTGCTTGTCCACTTAAATGCTGCTTCAATAACATATCCGTCCTCTGTGACTGTTGCTACTGACTTCACATTTTTCTCAACACAGTTTGTACCGTTAAAGCTGTGTTCGTTCACATAGTTGATTCTGTACTGCTTATCATCATCCTCATAAGATGTTGACTTGTTGTTGTTCTCATCGATGAACACTTCCAGAGAATCCTGCTCATGAGCCTGTGAAGAATCCTTGTTGAGAACAGCATCCTTTACCTCTACACGTACATAGAGATTCTTTTCATCCCAAAGAAGTTTTGCATTAGCAGAAACATTTGCTCCAAGGTTGATAGTAAGTGGAACTTCTTCAGCATTGTTCCATGCCTCATCACTTAAATCACCGTCAATCTCAACTGTGCCCTTCTTAACTTCAAGAGCAGGCTTTAAGATTGTCTCTGCAAAGTATTTGCTGTTCTGATTAAGTGAAGTATCGCCAAATGCAAGTGTCTTTTCACCATCTGTTACAGCAACGTCAATCTTAACATTGCCTGTCTTCAGGGCTTCTTCATTAACATAAATACTCTTTATCTTCTGATAACCGGTATCTGTTGCATTTGCATTTTCTCTCTTAACTGTCATGGACTTTTTGCGATTGCCGTCGTCCACATAAATTGTAAAGCTGTCAGTATCATCAACTGTGTTATCAACAACAGAAACGTTGAAGAATAATTTACCGCCTTCTTCCCACATAGGAATAAATGTTGCTTTTGTCTCGGCGTCTCCAAACCCATAGCTATTGCCTGGTTTGAAGTGATTGCCTACTTTCTGTACAAGTGTTACTTCCTGCTTCTCAGGTTCAAGTTCTCCTGCACCGGCAAGAGCCCAGAAAGCGTTCTTAGCCTTGTAGTTATCATCGAAAAGAAGTGGATACTGTCTTGCACTTCCGTCTGATCCGCCGCCGTTACTATTCTGGTTCTGAAGCCATGAATGCTTATCTACAACACCCCAGATTGTCATACCTGTGAAGTTTACGCCTTCATTCATAAGTCTTCTGATTGTGTCATAGAGCTCTTTATATCTCTCAGCAAGTCTCTCATCCTTTGAGTTAGCGCTGCCCTTATAATCAAGCTCTGTTACCTGAATCTGATCAACGATCTTATTGTAAGCTCTTGCTGCTTCCTTGAACTGCGTCATTGATGGCTGACCTGCAGCTACCTGATAGTGAGCCTGCATTCCCATACCATCAATTCTTGCACCTGGAGTAGCCTTAACTGTTCTAAGAAGTTCGCAGATACCCTTAACCTTGCTTGTTACATACTCGTTATAATCATTGTAGAAAAGAGCAATGTTTGCAGGCATATACTTGTTAGCATATACGAATGCGTTCTGGATGAACTCAGGTGAGTGATATACTGCCCACCAGCTTGATTTCTCACTGTCACTTCTGTATGTGCCTGTGCCGTCGCTTACAGCCTCATTAACTACATCCCATCCGTAGAACAGATCCTTATACTTGCTGCCGTCTGCTGTGAAGTGTGTAGCAACGCTCTTGATGTAGTACTCAAGACGCTTGTTCATAACTTCAGGTGTTACATAAGGCTTACTCTCATCATAATCCTCATGGAAGAAGTACTCAGGAGTCTGTGAGTGCCATACAAGTACATGACCTCTTACTCTGATCTTCTTGTCAGGATGCTCGTTGTTCCAGTTAACAAAATAATCAAGATATCTCTCAGGTGTGTCATAGTTCAGCTCAGGAACCTGAATATCTTCACCGTTAAGATTATAAGTGATGATCTGCGCACCTTTCTTGATCATTGAATCGGGCTTGAGCTCGTTACCAAGAGTTACACCGTTAAAGTGCTTTGTTACAAGATCCATCTCCATCTGATCAGAAAACTCCATGTAACTGATTGCTGTACCAATAATGAAGTCTTCGCCAAGGATTGCTGTCATAGGATCGCGAAGATCTACGATATCGTACTCAACGCCCTTCTCAACTGCTTCTGAAGGAGTTGTGTCAACAACGAACTCAACGCTCTCAAGTGTAGCTGAAGCAGGGAAATCCTGATCATTCATAGCCATGATAGCAAAGTGAGTAACCTCTCCGGATGTTGAAGGGAAAATAGTATATGATGTTTTTCCGCTCTGTCCATAGAAAGGCTGAAGCTCTGTGGCTTTGTTCTCAGATGTTCTGTTGTTGTCGTCATAGAGCTTAAATGCAAGGTTTAAAGTAGGCTCTTCGAACGTAACAGTAACAGATTTGATCTTTTCTGCATCAAGAGTCTCGCCGATTGGGAACCAGTACTCCTGCCACTCAGCTTCATACTTAAGCTCCAGGGATGATTCCTCGCCTGTCCAGTGATTTGTAAGAGCAAGGTTATCTGCGTTAAATACCAATTTGCCTTCTTCCTGTGCTGCTCCTGATCCTGGTTGTGGTGCTGGTGCATCTACAGTAATTTCTTTTACAGTTACGCTGTAGGGATATGATTCTACGCCCTCAGGCATTGACATGATTCCTACATATCTGACTGTTCCGTCATATGTAGGAACAACAGTATATTCGTCTTTACCAACGTAGGAATATCCTGCCTGTTTCTCGCTCATATCAGCATCATAAAGCTTGATGCAGATGTTGTTGCCCTGATCTGCAACCTTTACTGTTACACCCTTGAAATTTGCTGTGTCATAGGTCTGTCCAAGGTCATAGCAGAATTCCTGATACTGATCTGTGAAATTAAGCTTTCCTTTAACCTTTTCGCTCTGATTCCATCTTCCGAAGAACTCCGGACCCTGCAGCTCAGCTTCTTCTGCAGGAGCTTCCTCTTCCTTAGCCTCCTCAGAAGGCTCTTTGTCTTCCTTGGTCTCTTCGGCAACCTCTTTGTCTTCTGTTTCCTTGCCTTCGGCTTCAGAATCTTTTTCATCATCAGAAGCTTTTTCCTCTGAAGGTGTTTCCTTAGCTGCTTCCTCATCTTCCTGCTCGTTAGTTGTTTCACCTTCTGAAGCAACTACTTCAAGTGCCTGTTCCGGCTCAGTAGCAAAAGCTGTTACTGATGCAGGGCTTACGCTTGAAACCGCAAGCATTCCGGCCATGAGAATTGAAGACAACCCCAACGTCTTTTTGTGCATACTACTCCTCCTATATAGATTTATTATTTGTGCAATTATCCCCATAATGCACATGCATACTTAGATTATTAAGTATTTTTGCACATGACGCTTATCACAAAGTGCTATCCAATTGTCACATTTTGCCGAAATTTCATTATTTAGATGTAATAAAAAATGGCAAAGCCCAAAGGCTTTGCCAAATGTTATATTATCAACATTATTTTGGATTATAAAAATAAATTAGCTGATGTTCTTAACGATACCAACTGATACATAGTTGTCCAAAACAGCACCGAAATCTGTCCCTTCTTCCTGTTCGGGGGAATAAATACCGTCCACCATAAGATTAAGCCCACCGTCATGGAAGGTCTCAAGAACCTTGTATCTGTCGTTGAAAAAGGACTTTCTGGAAACCTTTCTGTCCCTTAATACGCCCTTGCACTCTGAAAGCTTGCACTGTGGGAAGTTAACGTTCCAGACCTGGCCTTCTACATACTCTTTTTCAATGAGCTCCGCCATAATCTCTTCAAGATAGCGGTCTGTTACCTCGTGGCATTCACTCATTCCCTCAGAAAAGGCAATGGACAAATATCCCTGAAATTCACCTTCAAAAGCCGCTCCAAGAGTCGCGGAATACTGAATATCAGTAGCCAGATTATATCCGAAGTTTATACCGGACATGATGGCGTCAGGTTTTTCGTGCATTACGTTTAAAAGGCCGACTCTGATACAATCTGCAGGCATTCCGCTACAGGAAAATGCATGCACATTGTCGATACCCATATCATAGGGATGCACTTCTATAGAATTTCTAAGGGTAATACTGTGAGAGGCTGCGCTTCTCTGATCATCAGGGGCTACAACCCATACCTCACCGAATTCACTGGCTGTCAGGGCCAGACGATAAAGGCCGTCTGACTGTATTCCGTCATCATTTGTAATTAAAAATCTTTTCCCCATACTTTTTCCCAATTTTTTATCTTGTAGTTGCCATCACATATCTCTTGCATACAAAAGAGATGGGCTGGATGAATCTGTTGAGTTTGATAGCGGCTCTCATGATGTTGAGCTCGTTATCGTTGTATGACATGTGTCCGTCCTCAAGCTTTCTTGATATCTTGGTGTATACCTCAGGGTTGCTTGGGTGAAAATCTTCATTTATATCCTTTAAGTACTCACTGACTACTTTTCTCTGTCTCTTAGTGAGCATAACAGCAAATGTACTTGGATTCTTCTTCTGTAAATTATACAATCTTGTATTAAACACAGTCCACATCTCCTATTCTTAATTAAACACATCTCTAAACGCAAATGATATTTTGGATAAAAAATGTGAATATTTTGTGAATAAGAGGTGATAAATTTGAGAATATTATGAAACAAATTCCCGTATTTTTACGCACCGCTGAAATAAAATATTAAAGTCTCTCCACAGCAGATAAAAACTGGGTATGACTGCTGATAACCGCAGTGGCTATGCCTTGAACATCCTCAGCTTCTTTGGTGTTGATCCATATGGATCTGACGCCGGCATTTGTAGCACCTACAATATCAGCCTCATAGGTATCACCAACATACACAACATCATCTAAAGTCTCATCAGGATTTTCTTTTATGGCATTTGAAATACCCATCATAAAGAAATCCTTGCTTGGCTTTACCTTCCCAAAATCAGAGCTGGCCCAAACATTCTTAAAGAACTTTCCTATTCCGTATCTGTCTAAAAGTTCCTTAAGCCCCTGTGAAGAATAAATGCTGTTGGACAGAACATACATGGAAATGCCGCGGCTGTATAGCTTTTCAAGCTGCTCCGGAAGGGTTTCAAAATTATCAAGGTCCGTTGTCAGCTGGATAAAATCTGCTTCTTCAAAAGGAGTCATGTAAAGAGATTTAGTGCCAAACTTCCGGGCGTAAAGAGGGAGCTCCTCTTTTACAAAGGCCATTTCAAGTCCCTTGGCATGAAGATCCTCCACATGATGAAAGAGCTCCAGATTATATTCCTGTAATTCTTCAAAGGAGCACTTTTCACTGAAGGATTTCTCCCATAAAAAACGAAGTCCCTTATCAAAGTCCACTGCCTTGAAATCCATTATTGTTCCGAAACAATCAAATAAAAGAATCATTCTGTTCCTCTTCATATCTACTAACGTCTTTTAGGTAACGCCCATTGTAACAGAAACAATCTCCGTTGTCATTATACCCCCATAAATATATAATTATGGGAGAATTTACGATAATTTAATAGAATTGGAGAAGGCTATGGGAAAAAAACTTGTATCATGGAATGTCAACGGTCTTAGAGCCTGTGTATCAAAGGGCTGCTTTCAGGAATTTATGGATAAAGAAAATCCTGATGTGATCTGCCTTCAGGAGACTAAACTTCAGGAAGGTCAGCTTGAAATGGATCTTCCGGGATATGAACAGTTCTGGAACTATGCAGAGAAAAAGGGCTACTCAGGAACAGCTATTTTTACTAAAGAAAAACCTCTTTCTGTTTCCTACGGAATGGGTATAGAAGAGCACGACCATGAGGGAAGAGTAATAACTGCAGAATACCCTGATTATTATCTTGTTACGGTTTATGTTCCCAATGCAAAAGAAGACCTTTCAAGACTTGAGTACAGACAGGTCTGGGAGGATGATTTCCTTAAGTTTATAAAAAATCTTGAAAAAAATAAGCCGGTTATCTACTGTGGAGACCTTAATGTTGCCCACAAGGAGATAGACCTTAAGAATCCTAAGCCTAACAGAGGACATGCAGGATTTACCGATGAGGAGAGAGCAAAGTTCGACAATGTGGTTGGTTCCGGCCTCGTGGATACCTTCAGACATTTTTATCCTGATCTGGAGGGAGCTTATTCCTGGTGGTCCTACAGATTCAACTCAAGAGCCAAGAACGCAGGGTGGCGTATTGACTACTTCGTGGTTTCTGAGGCTCTTTTGCCTGAAATAGAAGATGCCAGGATTTACTCCGAGGCACTGGGTTCTGACCATTGCCCTGTGGGACTGATACTTAAATAAAACTAAAGGATTTGATTCAAATGGAAAACCTGGTATTTAGCTTAAATGCTACCCTTCCCATATTTCTTTTAATGGTGCTGGGATATATATTCAATAAGATTGGCATTATAGATGAGAAAGCAGCCAACTGGATGAACAAATTTGTTTTCAATGTAGCTCTGCCGGTTCTTCTTTTCGGAGATCTGGCAGAGCAGGACTTTTTCGGAACCTGGGACGGGAAATTCGTGTTGTTCTGCTTTTGCGTCACAATTATAAGCATCCTTGTAATAACAGTTCTTGGGAAACTTCTGGTAAAAGACCCTTCGAGGAGAGGCGAGTTTATTCAGGGTTCCTACAGAAGCAGCGCAGCCCTGCTTGGTATCGCTTTTATTCACAATATTTACGGAACTGAAAATACAGGAATGGCACCGCTGATGATTCTTGGAAGTGTGCCACTTTACAACATATTTGCAGTTATTATCCTGACGCTTTCTGCGGCAGATAACAAATCTGCTGATCCTGTTAATAAGAAGGCCAACCCTTCACTCATAAAGAAAACGGTCTTTGGCATAGTTACCAATCCGATCATTCTGGGAATTTTCATTGGTCTTTTCTGGTCACTGCTTCGAATTCCGCAACCAAAGATTTTCTCAACCTTGGTTTCAAACTTAAGTGCTCTGGCTACGCCTTTGGGACTTATGTCCATGGGTGCCACCTTCGATTTTAAGAAAGCACTTAATAATGTCAGACCGGCACTGGTCGCCAGCTTCATCAAGCTCTTTTTACTGGTTGCCATTTTCCTGCCATTTGCCGTTATGTTCGGATTTTCCGGAGAAAAGATCGTCGCTCTGCTGGTAATGCTTGGCTCTGCCACAACCGTCAGCTGCTACATAATGTCGAAGAGTATGGGGCATGAAGGAACCCTAAGTAGCAGTATCATCATGCTTACCACCTTCGGATGCTCATTTTCACTGACATTTTGGCTCTTTGTTCTCAAATCTCTAAGAATAATCTGACAGATAAATTATTCCATTATGAAAAAACGGATGCCTATGTATCAAGCATAGACATCCTTTATTTTCTCATTAAATCATTTCTTAGAATTCCGTCTTATCAAGAAAGGTCTTGATCTTGCCCCAGTAATTAGCAGAGTCTCTTACAACACCCTCGATATGTCCTGCTCCAAGAATCATGCAATACTGCTTAGGACACTTGGCAGCCTCGTAGAGTCTTGAACACATCTGCGGATCGATGAGCTGATCGTCGTCTCCATGAATGAAAAGGGTAGGAGTACTGGATCTTGTCACTGCCTCGATGGGATTAACTTCGTTGATGTCATATCCGGCTCTTAAGTAAATGCTGATCCTTAAAAGAATAAGAACGACAGGAATCGGTATAAATGAACCCTTAAAGCTCTTATATGTTGAAGCAAACTGCTCCCTTAATGTTGTATATGAGCTGTCGGCAATTGCTGCCTTTACATTTTCGGGAAGCTTTTCACCTGTGGTCATCAGGGTTGTGGCTGCACCCATGCTCATTCCGTGAAGAAGAATGCGGGCATCGGGATCTCTTTTTACAATCCAGTAAATCCATTCCAGGATATCAAGCCTGTCATCGTAGCCATAGCCTACATATCTGCCTTCACTCTTGCCAAATCCCCTTAGATCCGGCATAAGACAGTTGATACCTTCCTCAAGATAATGCTTTACATAGACACCATTGCCCTCGTTATTGTCAAAGATACCGTGGATAACAATGGCATATCTGTGAGATTCATCCTTTGCCGGAATATATGAGGCATGAAGTCTTGCCTGATCCATGGCGTCAAGGTACATGTCCTGTCTGTCAGGATGATTTCTTACAAACATTCTTCCTTCAGTTACTTCCTGATCATAATCAGTGTCTGCATCTGTACGCTGCTTAGGTATCGATGATAGCCTGTAAAGATAATCACTAATTACATAGGTTCCACCAATCAGCGCAGAGAATAATCCAAGTCTTAATAATGTGTTTTTCTTTTTTGCCATCTATAACTCCAATCATAAAGCTAATAGAATTTTCTTATTCGGTCACTTATATCATATCATTATTTGGGAATAATATAGCAACTTTTCGATTTTCTTTTTATTTGCCATGTTTTATGATTATTTATGTAGTGTCAAACTATTTTAGAGGTGCTTAAAATGAAGAAAAAGAATGTCGAAAACAAAGTACAGGTATGTATCGATAAGGACTTTGCCATCAGTAAGGTTGATGAGCGTATCTTTGGTTCCTTTATCGAGCATCTTGGACGTGCAGTTTATGAGGGAATCTATCAGCCCGGCAATAAATTCGCAGACAAGAACGGATATCGCAAAGATGTAATGAAGCTTATTCAGGAAATCAACGTTCCTATCGTGAGATATCCAGGCGGAAACTTCGTATCCGCCCTTAACTGGGAGGACAGTGTTGGCCCCAAGAAGGACAGACCTCGCAGAATCGAGCTTGCCTGGGGCGTTGTTGAGACCAATGACTTTGGTCTTGATGAGTTTATGACCTGGTGCAAAAAAGTTGGAACAAAGCCTATGTATGCTGTAAACCTCGGTACAAGAGGTATCGAGGACGCCAAGAATGTGGTTGAATACTGCAACATCAAGGGCGGAACAAAATACAGTGACATGAGAATCAAGAACGGAGCCAAGGATCCCTACGGAATCAAGCTCTGGTGCCTTGGTAACGAGATGGATGGCCCATGGCAGATGGGACATATGACAGCTGTGGAATATGGTCTTAAGGCCGGAAGAGCAGGCCATATCATGAAGCTGGTTGATCCTACCATCGAGACCGTTGCCTGCGGATCTTCAGGTCTTACAATGCCTACCTTTGGTGAGTGGGAGAGAACTGTTCTTGAGAACAGCTATGATACAACAGATTACCTTTCACTTCATCAGTATTATGGCAATCCTGAAAATGATACACCGAACTTCCTTGCAAACAGCGTAGCTATGGATCAGTTCATCAGCCAGGTTATCAGTATCTGTGACTATGTTAAGGCTGTTAAGAGATCCAAGAAGACAATCAATCTCTCATTTGATGAGTGGAATGTATGGTATCACTCCAATGAACAGGACAAGAAGCTTGAGAAATGGGTTGAACACCCACATCAGCTTGAGGATGTTTACAACTTTGAAGATGCTCTGCTTGTTGGTTCAATGCTTATCACAATGCTCCGTCATGCAGACAGAGTTAAGATTGCATGTCTTGCACAGCTTGTAAATGTTATTGCACCTATCATGACATCTGATACAGGCGCATGGAGACAGACAATTTTCTATCCATATATGCAGGCAAGTGTTTACGGAAGAGGAGAGGTTCTTAACACAGTAGTTAAGGTTCCTACCTACGAATCCAAGCACGGTGATGCTCCTTACGTTGACTGCGTAGTTGTAAATGACGAAGAGAATGAGACCGTAACACTCTTTGCAGTTAACAAGAATCTCGAGGATGATTTCGAGCTTACATGTGATCTCAGACAGTTCGCAGATTACAAGGTTGTTGAGCACAGCGTTCTTACTCACAAGGATCTCAAGGCTGAGAACACTGAAAAGAACCCTGACAATGTAAAGCCTGTTGATATCACCAAGAAATCCAAGGTTACAAAGGGTATTTTAAACAGCACACTTCCTGCAAGAAGCTGGAATGTGATCAGACTTGCCAAGTAATTATTGATCTATATTAACAAATAATCTGCTACCGGAAAAAATGGTTGACATGCCTTTTTTCCGGTAGTATTATTTTTACCAAGTTAATAATTTAAACCGTTGAAGCGGAGATAACGTCTATGATGCCTTCACAGAGAGCCTGAATCGCTGAGAACAGGTAAGATACACATATTCAAATGGACCGCTGAGGGTGCAGTGAAAAGCTATTCTGCTTAGTATTCTGCAACGTACGACACACGTTAGTTGTCAGGGATATGTTGGTATCCTGATAAAGCGCGTAGTTTACACTACGAATTCAAGGTGGCACCGCGGATCATACAATTAAAGTATATTCGTCCTTGATAGAGACCTATCTCTGTCAAGGACTTTTCTTTTTCCTAAGGAATTGAAAGCATTCTGACAAGATAGCTCAGAACGCTTTTTTGTTACCACGCACTATAGAAAATAGAAAAACAACCGGAGGAAAAAGAAATGATCAAGGACGCAATCGTAAAAATCGTAAACAAAGAAGACCTCACATATGATGAAGCATACACCGTAATGAATGAGATCATGAGCGGAGAAACATCTCCTACTCAGAATGCAGCTTTTTTGTCAGCTCTTTCTACAAAGAGTGCAAGAGCTGAGACCACAGAAGAAATCGCAGGATGCGCAGCAGCCATGAGAGAGCATGCTACAGCTGTTGAGACCGGAATGGATGTCTTTGAGATTGTTGGAACAGGCGGAGATAACGCTCACAGCTTCAATATTTCCACCACATCTGCTCTTGTTGCTGCAGCCGGTGGCATGAAGGTTGCCAAGCACGGAAACAGGGCTGCATCTTCAAAGTGCGGAACAGCAGACTGTCTCGAGGCCCTTGGAGTAAACATCGACCAGAGTCCTGAAAAGTGTATTGAGCTTCTTGAAAAAGCCGGCATGTGCTTCTTCTTTGCCCAGAAATATCACACATCAATGAAGTATGTTGGCGCCATCAGGAAAGAACTTGGCTTCAGAACAGTTTTCAATATTCTAGGACCTCTTACAAACCCTGGAAAGCCTACAATGCAGCTTCTCGGTGTATATGACGAATATCTTGTAGTACCTCTTGCACAGGTTCTTGTAAACCTCGGTGTAAAGAGAGGAATGGTCGTATACGGTCAGGACAAACTTGATGAGATTTCCATGAGCTCTCCGACCACTATCTGTGAAATTAAGGATGGCTGGTATAAGTCTTACACAATTTCTCCTGAAGACTTTGGATTTAAAACCTGTAAAAAAGAAGATCTGGTAGGCGGCACACCTGAAGAAAATGCTCAGATCACAAGAGATATCCTTTCTGGCAAGGAAACCGGACCAAAACGTGATGCTGTTCTTTTGAACGCCGGCGCATCACTCTATATTGGTGGAAAAGCTGACAGCCTTAAAGATGGTATTAAACTTGCAGCTGAAATCATAAGCTCCGGAAAGGCTACAGAAACCCTTAATAACCTGATTGAACTCAGCAATAAATAAAAGCCCATTACACTTGAAACAAGCTTTATGATAGATGCAAAGGAAATATATCATGACAATTCTTGATGAAATCGCTGCGTATGCGAGGATAAGAGTAGAGGAAAAAAAGAAGGAAAAAGGTATTGATGCTCTTAGATTTGAAGCAGCCATGCTTATAAAAAAGGACTTTCCCTTCGAAAAAGCTTTAAGAAGCAACGATATCTCTTTTATCTGCGAGTGCAAAAAAGCATCTCCTTCAAAAGGGATCATCGCCGAGGATTTTCCTTATACCGAAATTGCTATGGAATATGACAGGGCAGGAGCTGATGCAATCTCAGTCCTTACCGAACCTAAATATTTTCTTGGTAAAGATTCTTATCTTTCAGAGATCAGCTCACTTGTTTCCATTCCTTGCCTCAGAAAAGATTTTGTGGTTGATGAATACATGATATATGAGGCTGTTACTTTAGGGGCTTCGGCAGTTCTTTTGATCTGTTCCATTCTGTCAAAAGAGGAGCTTAGAAGGTATATAGATATTTGCCATAGCTTTGGTCTTTCAGCACTAGTTGAGGCTCACGATGAAAGAGAAGTACAAATGGCTCTTGAGTGCGGAGCGAGGATAATCGGTGTAAACAACCGAAATCTCAAGGATTTCTCGGTAGATACAGATAACAGCAAGAAGCTCAGAAGCCTTATACCGGACGATGTCATCTATGTTTCTGAAAGCGGAATAAAAGATTTTGACGATGTAAAAAAGCTTCGCGACATCGGTGTCAATGCAGTTCTTGTAGGCGAGACTCTTATGAGAGCTGAAAACAAAAAGAGAAAATTAGACGAATTAAAGGGAATTATTATTTAAGTTATGACAAAAATAAAACTTTGCGGCCTGTCGAGATTTTCAGACGTAGCCGCGGCAAATGTTTTTAAACCGGATTACGTGGGTTTTGTCTTTTGGAAAAAGAGCAGACGATACATCGGAAAAGAAACTGCCAAGCATTTAAGGCAGGAGCTCTCTCCTGACATCAAGACTGTTGGTGTATTTGTAGATGCAGATATTGATTTTGTCACCGAGCTTTTGAATGAAGGAATTATTGATCTGGCTCAGCTCCATGGCAGCGAAAATGAAAAATACATCCACCAGCTCCGGGAACAGACAGACAAACCGATCATTAAGGCATTTATCATTAAAAGTCAGGATGATATCGACACAGCAAACCTAAGCTCCGCAGACCATATTCTGGTGGATTCCGGCATGGGCGAAGGAAAAGGTTTTGACTATGAGTTATTGAAAGGGTTGAACAGACCTTACTTTCTGGCAGGAGGTCTTTTACCTGAAAATGTTAAAGATGCCATAAGTGAAGTAAGACCATTTGCAGTTGATGTCAGCTCTGGGATAGAAACTGACGGTCATAAAGATGCATCTAAAATGGGCAGCTTTGTGGCTAATGTAAGGCTGATAGATGCTCAGATTGCCACAACGACACCTGAGCACTGATCATTATATAAGTTGGATTTAGGAGAAAAAATATGACAAACGCAAAAGGAAGATTTGGAATACACGGTGGACAGTATATTCCCGAGACCCTTATGAATGCTGTTATACAGCTTGAGGAAGCATACAACCATTACAAGGAAGATCCGGAATTTAATCGCGAACTTACAGAGCTCTTAAATGAATATGCCGGAAGACCTTCAAGATTATACTACGCAGAGAAAATGACAAAGGATCTCGGCGGAGCAAAGATTTACCTCAAACGCGAAGATCTTAATCACACAGGTTCCCACAAAATAAACAATGTCCTTGGCCAGGCTCTTCTCGCCAAAAAGATGGGAAAGACAAGGCTTATAGCTGAGACAGGTGCCGGTCAGCACGGTGTTGCAACAGCAACAGCAGCGGCGCTTATGGGTATGGAATGTGTAGTTTACATGGGAGAAGAGGATACTAAGCGCCAGGCTCTTAATGTTTACAAGATGAAACTTCTTGGTGCTACTGTTATTCCTGTAACTACAGGAACAGCAACACTTAAAGACGCTGTTTCAGAAGCCATGAGAGAGTGGACTTCAAGAATTGATGACACACACTATTGCCTCGGTTCAGTTATGGGTCCTCATCCGTTCCCAACAATAGTAAGAGACTTGCAGGCAGTCATTTCCAAAGAAATCAAAGCTCAGCTTCAGGAAAAAGAGGGAAGGCTTCCGGACGCTGTAATCGCCTGCGTAGGCGGTGGGTCTAATGCCATGGGAAGCTTCTACAATTTTATTGAGGATAAATCTGTCAGACTTATCGGCTGTGAAGCAGCAGGAAGAGGAATCGATACCTTTGAAACTGCGGCCACTATCAATACAGGAAAGCTTGGAATATTCCATGGCATGAAGTCATACTTCTGCCAGGATAAATACGGTCAGATTGCGCCTGTTTATTCTATTTCAGCAGGCCTTGATTATCCTGGAATCGGTCCTGAGCACGCTTTTCTTCACGATTCAGGCAGAGCTGAGTATGTGGCTATTACTGATGATGAAGCAGTAAATGCCTTTGAGTATTTATCAAGAATTGAAGGTATTATCCCAGCAATCGAATCATCCCACGCTGTTGCTTATGCAATGAAGCTGGCACCTACTATGGATAAGGACAAGATTATAGTTATCACTATTTCCGGAAGAGGAGATAAGGATTGCGCAGCAATTGCCAGATATAGAGGAGATAAAACCATCAGCGACAATGAGTAATCCACAAAAATCTTAAGTTATCCATATTTGTTCCTTTATTTAGGAGGTTTATCATATGAGCAAAATAAAAAACGCCTTTTCAGGCGGTAAGGCATTTATCGCATTCATAACCTGTGGTGATCCTGATCTTGAAACCACAAAAGAAGCTGTTAAAGCTGCTGCATCTAATGGTGCAGACCTTATAGAGCTTGGAATTCCCTTTTCTGATCCTACAGCAGAAGGTCCTGTTATTCAGGGCGCAAACTTAAGGGCTTTAAACGGCGGTGTTACAACAGACAAGATTTTTGATTTTGTAGTGGATCTTAGAAAAGAAGTATCTGTTCCCATGGTTTTCATGACCTACGCCAATGTGGTTTATTCCTACGGCGCAGAAGAGTTTATTGGAAAATGCAGAGAGATAGGTATTGATGGTCTGATCCTTCCGGATCTTCCCTTCGAAGAAAAAGAGGAGTTTAATGACATCTGTGTCAAGAATAATGTAGACCTGATTTCTCTTATCGCTCCAACATCCGAAAATCGTATTTCTATGATAGCAAAAGAAGCATCAGGCTTTATCTACATTGTTTCCAGTCTCGGTGTTACAGGAACCAGAAGCAGCATAACTACTGACCTTGATTCAATTATTGAACTTGTGAGGAAGAGTACCGACACACCTTGCGCCATAGGATTTGGTATTTCCACACCCGAACAGGCTGCCAAGTTCTCAGCCAAGGCAGATGGTGTTATTGTAGGATCAGCTATTATCAAGCTTCTTGAAAAGTACGGAAAAGAAGCACCTAAATATGTGGGAGAGTATGTTCACAGTATGAAGGCAGCCATGTAAATCCGTATTAGGAGATGAAAAAGACCAAGAATCAGGTAAATATCCCGGTTCATGGTCTTTTCTTTACTTCTTTATTTTTGAATTCACAGCACGAATCGTCAGCTGATGCTTCCCTTGATCCTCTGTAAGTTCTCGTCAGTCTCCTTGAGCATTTCCCGAAGAGAAAGGTTTTCATCATGTCCAAACTCGCAGATGGAATACTGAAGGTGATTCATATATCTGGTATTATCCGTAAGCAGTTTTGCATTCTGAACAGACATTTCTTCCCTAAGAAATTCTGCTTTTCCCTGCTCATCTGTAATCTCTAATACTGCAAACTCATCACCACGGATTCTTCCGTAAATACTCTTTTCTTCAAATACCTCTTTAAGGATTAAAGCCACTCTTTTAACTGCTCTGTCGCCTTCTTCCTTGCCAAACATGCTGTTAATGGTTTTCAAGGATTCCATGTGGATATATGCAACAATTGCATAGCTTCCTTCCTTAAACTCTTCCTTTAACAGATCATATGCCTTGGCAAAAAAGCCTCTTCTGTTAAGACCACCGGTCAGGTAATCCTGGTCTCCGATATGATCAAGAACAGAGTCATCCCTTGCCAACTCTTCCTGAACTTCATAAAGTTCTTCGTTGGTCTTTTTCAGTTCTTTTTCAAGATATGAAACCCTTGAGGCTCCTGTAACAACGCTAAGAAGTGTATCAAAGAAATAATCAATGATCATATTTGCTGTGAACTCAGTTATCAGAAGTCCAAGCTGATACTCCCCTACAAATATAACTCCAGCCACAAGTACTGCAGGCTTATTCTCTGTAAGCTGAGAAATAATATCTGACACCTTTACTACTTTGTGAGCATCCATGGTGTCTTCGAGCTTTCCGTTTACAAGAGCGCTCTTAACGCAGATATGCTCAGGTCTTTTCCACCAGTATTTGACAGAATTCCTGATTTTCTGGTCATAAAGATAAATACCGCAGTTATTTAAACCGGACTTTTTGACACTCTCCGCAAAAACTTCGTAAACCTTCTCCTTGGGATACTTTCTGTTAAGGAGCATTTTTCCAACCCTTGAAATAGCGGATAATGCTTCTGATTCAGGTTTGTCTACGAAGGAAAAAATCTTTGCCGCCTCATTAGAGGGAAGAGCCATATTATTAGCATAGAAAACCGCATCACAAACTGCTTCATATCCCAACTGCTCAAACTGATCATGGTCAGTCTCAACTTCATTGACAGACATTACCTCCACATCCAGTCCTTCCTGCTTTGTAAGAGTAAGAACCGGAATACCCGAGAATTTATTCAGGAACGCATCCCTTTTAAGGATTGGCGCTCCTTTTCCAATCCTGTCTATATCAATGATGAGTGCATCAAAGTCCTCAGTATCTGCATAATCAAATACTGCCATATGCTGATAATCATATGGATTGTCTTCCTCATCCTCCGCAATAAGGTACTTGCCGGGCATGATGACAAGGGTTATATCCTTGTCTCTTGCTGCCTGGCTTGCACCTACACAGATTCTTTTTACCTCTTTGTCCTCGAGCTCAGATACTAACAGTCCGATGTTCATAGGCCCCTCATTTATTCCTCAATATCGTCGTCGTCTCTGCTGTCATCTTCTTGAATTTCATCTGGAATATCATCAATATTATCAATATCGTGATCACCGTCAGAAATCTTTTCTCTAACCTTCGCTATCTGTGCTACTGTTACACCCTTATCAAGATTGATCATCTTAACGCCTGATGTAACTCTGCCGTGGATTGTGATCTCATCCATTCTCAGCTGTATGATAATTCCGGCACTTGTGATCATCATTATTTCATTATCATCGTTAACAGCCTTAACACCGATAACATTTCCGGTCTTCTCGGTAATCTTGTAACACTTAACACCCTTACCGCCTCTGAACTGACTGTGGAATTCATCCAGAGTTGTACGTTTTCCATAGCCTTTTTCTGAAACAATAAGAAGTGAATCACCCTGAGTATTCAGCTGCATTCCAACAATCTCATCCGTGTCATCAAGCATCATTCCGCGTACACCGATAGAAGATCTTCCTGTTGAACGAACATCACTTTCATCGAAGTGGATACACATACCATTCTTAGTAACAAGGAATATTTCGGCATCTTTTGTTACTGTCTTTACCTCGATAAGCTCATCATCATCTCTGAGAACAATAGCTACAAGTCCTGTCTTTCTGACATTTGAGAAGTCTGTGATAGGAGTCTTCTTTACAGTACCCTTCTTGGTTACCATAAACAGGCTCTTTTCCTCATCCTCGAAGCCCTTTACAGGAATCATGGCTGAAATCTTTTCTCCTGGTGCAAGCTGAAGGAGATTAACTATAGCCATACCCCTGGAAGTTCTTGATGCCTCAGGAATCTGATATGCCTTAAGCCTATATACACGGCCGGTATTTGTAAAGAACATAACGTAGTTATGAGTTGTTGTCATAAGGATATCTTCAACAAAGTCACTATCGATTGTTGTGATTCCCTTGATTCCCTTACCGCCGCGGTTCTGTGATTTGAAGTTATCGATAGACATTCTCTTGATATATCCAAGGTTTGTCATGGCGATAACTGTATTAACATTTAGGGTGCTGCCATCTTACCAGGGCTTCTGCTGCACCAAGACGTGGAACATCATCTTTAATAT